>JAOUGW010000107.1 GCA_029865465.1 Gammaproteobacteria bacterium | reverse complement strand
CCGGCGTGGCCGCTACCGTTGCTCCCTTCCGGGCCTGGCGGGGTTCGCGGCTGGCCGTCGCGAGGGATCCGACGCGAGCCACCATTGGAGAGTCGCGATCATACCATGCCGGATTCGCCGCGAATTCAGCCGCGGCCGCGATACGGCGGCACGCCCTGGTCCGGCAGCCACAACCCCGCGGGCGGGCGCCCCGTCTGCCAGAACACGTCGATCGGCATGCCGCCACGCGGGTACCAGTAGCCGCCGATGCGCAGCCAGCGGGGCCGCAGGAAGCCGACGAGCCGGTCCGCGATGGCGAGCGTGCAGTCTTCGTGGAACGCACCATGGTTGCGGAAGCTGGCCAGGTACAGCTTCAGCGACTTGCTCTCGACCAGCCACTTTGCCGGCACGTAATCGATCACGAGGTGCGCGAAATCGGGCTGGCCCGTGATCGGGCACAGCGACGTGAACTCAGGCGCCGCGAAACGCGCCAGGTACACCTTGCGCGGGTGCGGATTCGGCACGCGCTCGAGCACGGCCGTGTCTGGCGACGCCGGCGGCGCCGTCGCTGCTCCGAGCTGCGTCAGGCCCGCATAGATCGAGCCGCCCTTCTTCTTCGTGCCGCTCACCGCACGGTGCCCTGCGCGTAGATCCGCTCGATCTCGTCCATGATCGCATTCATCTCGCGCATCGCCGCGTTGAACGGCCCGGAGGTCGTCATGTCCACGCCGGCGTCCTGCAACAGCTCGATCGGGTACTTCGACGAGCCCGCCTCCATCAGGCGCAGGTAGGCCGCGCGACTGGCCGTCGCCTTGCCGGATCTGACGGCGGCCTTGCCGATCATCCCGTCGGCCAGCTGCATGCCGCCGATCATGCTGGTGGCGTACTGGTAGACGTAGAACGGACGGTAGAAATGCGGGATGTAGGCCCATTCGGCAGCGTACAGCTCGTCCACCTTCATCACGCCCTGGTCGTGGCCGTAGTACCGGCGCAGCAGTTCGAGGTACATCCTGTTGAGCGACTCGCCCGTCAGGGCTTCGCCACGCTCCACCGCTTCGTGCATCTTCATCTCGAACTCGGCGAACAGCGTCTGCCGGAACAGCGTCGTGCGCATGCTGTCGAGGTAGCTCGCGAGCAGGAACAGGCGCGTGCGGTCGTCCTTCGTCTGGTCCAGCGCGTGGTGGAACAGCAGGTTCTCGTTCAGCGTCGACGCGACCTCGGCCACGAACAGCGAATAGTTCGCCGTCGCATAAGGCTGCTTCGCGTTCGAGAGGTACGAGTGCATCGAGTGACCCGACTCGTGCGCGAGCGTCGACACGTCGTTCCAGGCGCCATTGAAGTTCGTCAGCTGGTACGGGTGCACGCCGTACACCGTGTTGCTGAAGGCACCCGGGCTCTTCCCCGTGTTCGGCATGAAGTCGACCCAGCGGTCGGCGTAGCCCCTGCGCAGCACTGCGACGTAGTCCTTGCCGAGCGGCGCGAACGAGTCGAGCGTCAGCGCCATCGCCTGCTCGGGCGTCCATTCGAGGTCCACCTGCTGCACGATCGGCGCGTAGAGGTCCTCGTAACCGAGCTGCGGCAGGCCCATGATCTTCTGGCGCAGCTTCAGGTAGCGGTGCAGCGTGGGCAGGTTCGCGTTCACGTCTGCCAGCAATTGCGTGTAGACGCTGCGCGGGATGTTGTAGTCGAACAGCGACGCATCGAGGGTGGTGGGAAACCTGCGCACGTCGCGATGCGCGACGCTCGCCTCGACGGCGGCGTTGAGCGTGGCGGCATACGTGCGGGTGAATTCGTTGTACCGGGTCCAGAACGCCTTGAACGCCGCGTCGCGATCCACCTTGTTCGACGACGCGCGATACTTGTCATAGCCCGCCGCATCGAGCCGTACCTTCTCGCCGCTGGACAACGTGATCTCCGGGAACGGCATGTCCGCGCTGCGGAACACCGATTGCACCGTGCTGCCGGTGGCGCCGAGCGAGCTCATGCGCGTGAACACCTGCTCCTCGGCCGGGCTCAGGGTGTGCGGCGCGGCGCGGAGGATGTCGTCGAAATACATCCGGTACTGGCGCAGCCGCGGTTCCGCCGCGAGGAACGCGTCGATCTTCTCCCGCCCGATGGCCAGGATCTCCGGGCGCATGAACGCAACCTTCGACTGGAACTGGTTGTAGACCTGGAGCATCTCCTGCTGCATCTGCATGCTGCGGGCGACACGGGTGTCCTGGCTGTACAACTGGAACGCATAGGCATAGAGCCGGTCGGCCCGGCGGCTGGCCAGTTCCCAGGCCGCCATCCCCTCGCGCAGGCTTGCAGCGGACTCCCCGAGCTTGCCCTGCCATGCACCGACGGCCGGCAGCGACTGCACGAGCTCCTGCTTGCCGGCCACCCAGGCGGCGTCGTCTACGTATAAGTCCTTGAGGTCCCACTGGTACCGTGCCGGCACCTCGGTACGCTCCAGTGCCTGCGCCGGGCCAGTCACGACCAGCGCGAAAATGGCGAAAAACGCCCCGAAAGCAGCGGTGAACCGCATCGAACCCCCCGCGACGGCCTGGCCGGCTGCGAAAAAGAGGTGGCAAGCTTGCCTAGACGAGCAGCAGGTCGCAACGTTGGACGATCCTGCTAGTATTGCTGCGGTGCAGCCAAACTAGAATGATCGGGTCAACAGCAGGGCATAGTCACAGCGTGACGAAAGCAACGAACGGCTCGCGCATCCCGAAACCTCCCCGGGCGTTGTTCACGTTGCTCGAGGGCCGGGCACTGCTCGAGATGGCGCTCCTGCCCGCGCTGTACCCCTTGTTGCGGGGCACGCCCCACGGCGACGGTCACCCCGTCCTGCTGGTACCCGGTTTCACCGCCAGCGATGCCACGCTGGTCGGACTGTCGGCCTTCCTGCGGTCGCGGGGCTACCACGTCGAGACCTGGGGTCTCGGCCAGAACACCGGCTTCAAGCTCAAGTTCAGCCAGGCGCTGGAGCAGAAGATCCGTTTCATGCACCACCGCCATCGTCGCAAGGTCAGCCTGGTCGGCTGGAGCCTCGGCGGCGTCTACGCTTTCTACGCGGCGCACTGCGCCCCCGAATGCGTGCGCTCCGTCGTGTCGCTCGGCAGCCCGATGAAGTTCTCCACCGACGAGTTGCTCGACGTGCCCATCGTGGTGAAGGCCGCGTACCGGTATCTCGCGCATCCGATGGGTCCCGTCGCGCACCTCGCGAACGTGCGGGCCAAGGTCCTGCGCGCGCCTCCGCCGGTGCCATCGACCTGCGTGTTCTCGATGACGGACGGCATCGTGCCGCCCGAGGCGGCGCGCATCGACGACAGCGACGACGACCAGCACGAGAACATCTGGGTGCCCGGCAGTCACGTCGGGCTCGGCTTCAACGCCGCGGTCATGTGGATACTCGCCGACCGGCTGGCGCAGCACGAAGGCGAATGGCGGCCGTTCGATCCGGAAGGCCTGGCCGGGAAGGCCTATCGCAGGATGGCGAAATACCTGGGACCGCCCGAACAGGGACTCAGGAAGGGCGTGGCCGTCCCGGGATAGGGGATAGGGGATAGGGGATAGGGGTTAGGGGATAGGGGATAGGGGATAGTCGGAACAAGATCGCGGCGCAGCCGCTCTCAGCTCTGACTATCCCCTATCCCCTAACCCCTTCTTCACGCCGCCCGACGCCTGGCCGTCTTCTTCGCGACTGACTTCCGCTGCGACGCCGCTTTGCTCACGACGACCTTTTTCTTTTTTGCTTTCTTCGGCTTGCGAGTCAGCGCCAGCAATTCCTGGAAGCTGTCGCGGATGCACTGCGCGAAGAACTCGGGGTCGGGCAGCTGCTCGCGGCACGACGTCGGCGAGATGAAGATCATCCCGTCGTAGCTCGTCACCGAGAACACCAGCCCCATGCCGTCCGCGATCGGCATGATCGCGGAGAAGTACGTCATGCGCGCGCCGTCGAGATACAGCGGGATGACGGGGCCCGGCACGTTCATGATCGTGCAGCCCGCGAGCGGCTCGCGCTGCGAACCGAGCGAAGAGCCGGCCAGCAATTTCGCCGAGAGCGCGAGCGTCGCCGCCGGGGCGTGCTTGTCGAACTCCGTGAGCTCTTTCGCACGCACGGCCTGGTCGACCTCCGCATGCGTCGACGTATGCCTGTAGATCGCCCGCAGGCGCTTCTTCGGATCCTCGATCTCGGTGCCGAGCGGCACGCGGACCAGGCTCAGTTCGGGGCGCTCTTCAACGCTCGCGCCCGCGGCCCGCACCGAGAAGGGTGCGAGCGAAACGACGCTCGAGCCCGGCAGTTCCTCGTGGGCCAGCAGGTACCGGCGCAAGGCGCCGCCGCAGACTGCGAGCACGGCGTCGTTGATCGTGGCACCCGGCACCAGGTCGCGGATGCGTTTGAACTCGCCGATGGGGAAACGGCGCGAATCGAAGACGCGGTGCTGCGAAACCTCGGAGTTGAACCGCGTGACTGCAAAGCGGTCCTTGCGCAGCAACTCGCCGAGCGACCCGAGCACGGCCGGGGTCACCTTGCCGACCGCCCGCGCGAGCGGACCCGCGAACATCAACGGACGCACCACGTTGTTGATCAGCGCGCGTGCGAGCAGCGAAACCGATCCCGGCGGCGACTCCGGAAACCACGGCTCGGGCGGTTCCGGCAACGGCGGCAGCGCCGTCGTGTCGTGCAGCAGCGTCGTGATCTCGGCACCGCCGCGGACGTCGATCGCCGCGTGATGAACCTTGGCAAGAATGGCGAAGCTGTCGGGTGGCAGGTCCAGGAACGCATCGAGGCCCTCGACCAGGTACAGCTCCCAGAGGGGCTTCGACAGGTCGAGCGGACGCGCGTGGATGCGTGAAGCCTGGATGCAGAACTGGCGCCAGTCGCCGGGCTTCGGCAGCGCAATGTGGCGCACGTGGTATTCGAGGTCGAAGTCGTCGTCCTCGATCCAGTACGGGAAATCGAGCTCCATCGGCACGCGGAGCAGCTTCTGCCGGAAAATCGGCGACAGGTGCAGCCGGCTTTCGATGTGCTTCAGCAGTCCCTTGAAATGGACGCGGCCGTCCGGGGCGGTCGATGGGTCGTAGATCGAGATGAGCGTGATGTTCGAATTGGCGTGACCGGATTCGCCATACACGAACCGTGCGTCTTCGCCGCGCAATTGCCTCATGAGCGCATCGTCCTTCCGGTCCCGGTGGCAAGGTTCATGGTTGCGCCCGAGTCTATCATCGACGAACTTGCAGAAACCCTGCGCCATTCCGCAATCCCTCCCGGAGACGGCGCATGCCACCGACCCAGCGGTCGTAGTCGGCCGCCTTCCGCTGGAAGTACGTCAGGACTTCGGGGTGCGTCAGGATCAGGAATGGCTCGCGTTCGAGCCCGTCTGCGATCGCCGTGGCGGCCTGTTCCACCGAGAGCAGTCCGGCAGGTGCGTCGGCCGGCAGCTTCTCATCGAGCCGGGTGATGGCCGTCGCGACGTACTGCGGGCACACGACGGACACGCGGATTCCCCGCTCGCCGTAGGTGATCGCGAGGGATTCCGCGAGCCCGACGGCGGCATGCTTGGTCGCGCTGTAGGCGGCGTCGCCGACCTGGCACAGCAGCCCCGCAGCGGACGCCACGTTCACGAGGTAGCCCTCCCCGCGTTCGAGCATCCCGGGCAGCACCGCCCGCGACGCGTAGACGTGCGACATCACGTGCACCTGCCACATGCGCGCCCAGAGCTCGTTGGGCTCGGCCAGGGCGTCGTCGAGATCGAGTTCGGCAGAGCCGAACCCCGCATTCGACAGCAGTATGTCCACGCGACCGTAGTGCGCGATCGCTGCCGCCACTGCTGCCTGCAACGCCGCCTCGTTCGACACGTCGCACTGCAGGCCCAGGCCGCCAAGCTCGGCCGCCGTCGCCTGCGCCAGTGCGCCGTCGAGATCGGCGATCACGACGCCGGCTGCGCCGCGGCGCAGCAGCTCGCGGCACACCGCGCGCCCGATGCCCCGCCCCCCGCCGGTGACGAAAGCGATCCTGTCCTTCAGCTGCATGCGGGATCCTCAGGACGCCAGGTAGCGCGACAGCTCGAGCTTCGCGATGTGGTTCCGGTGCACCTCGTCGGGGCCGTCCGCGATGCGCAGCGTGCGTGCCATCGCATAGGCCCAGCCGAGTCCGTGGTCGTCGGTGACTCCCGCGCCGCCGAAGAGCTGGATCGCCTGGTCGATGATCTGGCACGCGATGTTCGGCGCGACGACCTTGATCATCGCGATTTCCTTCTGCGCGGCCTTGTTGCCGGCGACGTCCATCTTCCACGCGGCATGCAGGGTCAGGAAGCGCGCCTGGTCGAGCTTCATGCGGGCGTCCGCGATGCGCTCGCGCCAGACCCCCTGCTCAGCCAGCTTCTTGTGGAACGCCGTGCGCTGCAACGACCGGCGGCACATCGCCTCGAGCGCGCGCTCGGTCGCGCCGATGATGCGCATGCAATGGTGGATGCGGCCGGGGCCCAGGCGGCCCTGCGCGATCTCGAAGCCGCGACCCTCGCCGAGCAACAGGTTCGCGACAGGCACGCGCACGTTCTCGAAGTCGACCTCTGGGTGGCCGTGCGGCTCGTCGAGGTAACCGAAGACCGGCACCGGTCGCACCACTCGGACCCCCGGCGTGTCCATCGGCACCAGGATCATCGACTGCTGCCGGTGCACGTTGGCGTTCGACGGATCGGTCTTGCCCATGAAGATGAGCACCCTGCAGCGCGGGTCCGACGCGCCCGAGGTCCACCACTTGCGGCCATTGATCACGTAGTGATCGCCGTCGCGCACGATGCTGGCCGAGATGTTGGTGGCATCCGACGACGCCACGGCCGGCTCGGTCATCGCAAAGCCGGAGCGGATCTCGCCTGCGAGCAGCGGCTTGAGCCAGCGCTCCTGCTGCTCGTCGTTGCCGTAGCGCACCAGCACTTCCATGTTGCCGGTGTCGGGCGCGGCGCAATTGAGCGCTTCCGGCGCGATGTGCGAACGCCCGGTGATTTCGGCGAGCGGCGCGTACTCGAGGTTGGTGAGCCCGGCGCCGTGTTCGGAACCCGGCAGCCACAGGTTCCACAGCCCGGCGGCGCGCGCCTTGTCCTTCAACTCTTCCATCACGCGCGTCGGCACCCAGCCGTTACCCTGCGCCTTGTTCGCCTCGACTTCGGCGAAAAAGCGCGCTTCGTTCGGATAGACGTGGTCATCCATGAACGCGGTCAGGCGCGCCTGCAGGTCCTTGACCCGTGGGGAGTGTTCGAAGTCCATGGTGTCGTCCTCCGTCAGCTTCGCTTCCGCCGCGGCGCGAGTACCGCAGCAGGCAGGATCTTCAACAGCTGGGCAATGACCGTCCACGGCAGCACCGGCACCCAGCGTTTGCCCACCTGGCGCTCGATCATGCGGGCCATGATCGCGGCACCTTGCTTCACGTCGATCAGGAACGGCCGCGCACCCTTGTCGCGATTGATGTCGGTGTCGATGAAGCCCGGGGCCAGTTCGGTGACCACCACGGGCGTCCCGCGGAGTTCGGCACGCAGCGACTGCAGGTAACGATGCAGGCCCGCCTTGCTCGCGCTGTAGGCGCCGAATCCGGGCAGACCCTTGGAACCCGCGACCGATGTCACGCCAACAACGTGGCCGGAACCCTGTGCACGAAAGATCGGCAATGCGGCCTCGATCGTCGCGATCGCCCCGAGCAGGTTGACGTTGAGTGTCTCGCGCATCAAGGGCAGCTTGCCCCTGCCCGTGGGCGTAAGCGGACCCACGCCCGCGTTGGCCACGATCACGTCGAGCCGGCCGAGCTCCGCGGCAGCTCGCTGCACAGCCGGCTCGATCGCGTCGGTGTCAGCGACATCGAGCGCGATCGTCACGACCTGCGGGGCCCCGGCGGCCAGCAACCGCGGCGCCAGTGCGTCAAGGCGATCGAGGCGGCGCGCCGCAATCGCGAGGCGGTACCCTCGTCGCGCAAACTCGAGGGCGAGGCCCGCGCCGATGCCGGAGGACGCCCCCGTGATCAGCATGGACCGGGCCCCGGGCGTCTTCGTTGCTGCCGTCACCGCGTCCTCCGCACTTCATTGCACCTGACGTTCCATGATACGCCCCGGCGGCCCGTCGCCGCCGTCCCGGTCCACTGGCACTGCTCCAACAAGCCCGTCTGGGCAGCGCGTCCGGCCTCTGTTAGCTTCGGCTCCATGGCGAAAACACCCGGCTTGATGGATCTCATCGCGCTCGTTCCGGCCGCGGACATCGCGCGTGCCGCGAAATCACTCGGACTGGATCCCGAGGCGCTGACCAAGCGCCTGCTGGCGCTCGATTCGACCGGCATAGGCGCCCGCCTCGTCGACACGGCGACACGGGCGCTCAAACCCGGCGAGGCCGCCGGTCGCCTGGTCATCGATCATGCGGCCCGCATCTTCACGCAGGCGCGCGACCTCACGCGCGACCTCGAAGAACTCGCTGGCCTGCAGGCCCCCGAACTGCATTTCGGCACGGACATGTTCGCAGCGGAATTACCGCTGGGCGCGGCCCTGGGTCGCATGGCGTCAGCCAACTCCCGTTTGCGCGTGCACGCGGTAACCAGCGACTTCGAGCATCTTGCGCGCGAAGTACTGGCGGGCAGACTCGAGTTCGCTGTCGGGGACACGGCGGGCGCCGAGCGGCATCCCACGCGCCTCGCCATCGAGCCGGTGGCGGAACACCGCATGTTCTTCTTCGTGCAGCAGGGACATCCACTGGTTGCAGCCAAGGAACACTCGCTCGAAACCATCCTGGTGTTCCCGCTGGCGTCGCCGCGGTTGCCGCAGCGCATGGCCGTGCACCTCGGCAAGGACGCTGCACACGCGCGCGTCGACCGCGAGACCGGCGACCTCGCGCCCAGCCTCATGGTCGACAGCTTTGCCGTTGCGCGCAACGCCGTCATGGCCGGCGACGCCGTGGGCCTCGCGCCGCTCGTGGCACTGGAGCAGGACCTCCGCGCCAGGCAGATCGCGCTGCTGCCGTTCACTGCGCCATGGCTGCAGCTGAGCTACGGCCTGTTCTACACGCGCAAGCGACCCCTCTCGCGCGTCGCGCAGCTGTTCATGACCCAGCTGCGACAGGCCGAAGTGGTCCTGCAGGCACGCGAGCAGCGCGCGCTGGCGCGGCTCGAAGGCAAGACGCGCACGCGCAGGTCCGCAGCGAAACGCAAGGCGAGGGCCCCTGCTGAATCGGCGGCTGGCGGCGCGAAGCCGACGACTGCCGCAGCCGCTCGCCGCACGCGGGCCCGCCAGTGAAACGCCTCGCCTTCGGTCTGTTGTCCCTGGGCGTGTGCGCCGGGGGCCTCGCCGCCGACGCGATCCCGGCCACGTACCGCCTCGACCTCTTTCACACGGGCGGCAAGGGCGTCGAGATTTTCGCGGTCGACCGCTTGCGGCAGGAGCCATTGCCGTGGCCCGGCCACCCTTCCCGCGCGACCGACGGCGGCAAGTCCGGCAGCTACCGCTTCGAAGTGCGCGACGCCGACGGCCAGTTGCTGCAGGCACGCGGCTACGCGTCGATCTTCGGCGAGTGGGTGACGACCGCTGACGCGCAGAGCCAGAACCGCACTTTCCACGAATCGCTGCGCTTCCCCGCGCCTGCGAAACCTGGCCCGGTGAACGTGAAGATCTACCAGCGCGATGCGCAACAGGTCTTCCAGCCGGTGTGGGAGGTGAAGCTCGACACGACGGACATGTTCGTCGACCGCTCCCCGGCCGTGCCGCAGGACCTGATCGCGATCGAGCAACATGGTCCATCCCCGGACAAGGTCGACCTGCTGCTGCTCGGCGACGGTTACACCGCCGCGGAATGTGCGTCGAAATTCCGCGCCGATGCCGGACGCATGACGGCGACCCTGTTCCGGGCGCAGCCCTTCGCACGCCGCCGCCACGACTTCAATGTCTGGGGCCTGTGCCCGCCAGCCGCCGAATCGGGCGTCTCGCGCCCGTCCACGGGCGTGCAGCGCGCATCCCCTGCCGGCGCCACCTACGACGCCTTCGGCAGCGAACGCTATGTGCTCAGTTTCGAGAACCGCGCGCTGCGCGAGATCGCCGCGCAGGCGCCGTACGAAGCGCTCGTGATCCTCGCCAACAGCGACACCTACGGCGGCGGCGGCATCTTCGGCTTGTACTCGACCGTCGCGGTCAACAGTTCCTGGGCCGACTACCTGTTCGTGCACGAGTTCGGCCACCACTTCGCGGCCCTCGCCGACGAGTACTACACCTCGCCCGTCGCCTATTCGGCGCCGACCACGATCGTCGAGCCCTGGGAGCCGAACGTCACCGCGCTGCTCGACAAGGACCAGCTCAAGTGGCGTCACCTCGTCGCGACGAGCACCCCGGTGCCGACGCCGTGGCCGAAGGAGGCGTTCGAAGCCTACCAGCGCGACGTGCAGGCCCGCCGCAAGCAGATCCGCGCCGATCGCCGGCCGGAAAGCGAGATGGATGCGCTGTTCCGCGAGGAACAGGCGCAGGTGACGCAACTGTTCGGCCGCGAGCGATACCGCACGGCCGTCGGTGCATTCCAGGGCGCCAATTA
>JAOUGW010000106.1 GCA_029865465.1 Gammaproteobacteria bacterium | reverse complement strand
CCGAGATGCGCGACGGCATTCATGGTTGAGAGGCAGTCTTCGCCCTCGAGGAATCCCGTGACGTGTGTCCGCCCTTCGGCGAGCGCGCCGAACATCAGCGCGCGGTGCGAAACCGACTTGTCGCCCGGGACGGTGACCTCCCCGGCGACGCGATCGGCCGGGCCGACGGCGTAGGACGTCATCTCAGAGGATCGCCTTGGGGTAGGCGCCGACGACGCGAAACAGGGACGCGCGACGCTTGAGCTCGGCGAGCGCCGTCGCGAGCGGCTCGCGTTCGGCGTGACCATCGACGTCGATGAAGAACACGTAGTCCCATTTCTTCTTGCGGGACGGACGCGATTCGATGCGCGTCAGGCTGATGCCGTGCTGTGCCAGCGGCTCGAGCAGGCGATACAACGCGCCGGGCGCATCGGTCTTCGCGGCCGACACCAGCAGCGTGGTCTTGTCGGCCTCGCCGGGGCTCACGGACTTGCGGCCGATCACCAGGAAGCGCGTCGTGTTGTCGGGGCGGTCTTCGATCTCCGGCACGAGCAGGTTCAGGCCGTACACCTCGGCGGCTGCCGCGCCCGCGATCGCCGCCGTGCCGTCTTCGTCACGCGCGCGACGCGCACCTTCGGCATTGCTGCTGACGATGACGCGCTCGACGCCGGACATGTGCTCCTGCAGCCAGCCGCGGCACTGCGCCAGCGACTGCGGGTGGCCGCAAACGCGGCGGATGTCGCCGAGCATCGTCATGCGGCCCATCAGGTTCTGGTGGATGCGCAGCTCCACCTCGCCGATGATCTTGAGCGGCGAGGTCAGGAACATGTCGAGCGTGTTGTTGACGGTGCCTTCGGTCGAGTTCTCGATCGGCACCACGCCGAAGTCCGCGGCACCCGACTCTACCTCGTGGAAGACTTCCTCGACCGACGTCAGCGGCAGCGGCCGCACCGAGTGGCCGAAGTACTTGAGCACCGCCTGCTGCGTGAACGTGCCTTCGGGCCCGAGGTACCCGATCTTGAGCGCGTTCTGCTGGGCGAGGCACGCGGACATGATCTCGCGGAACAGCCGCAGGACTTCCTCGTCCCGCAGCGGCCCGCGCTCTTCCTGGTTGCGCTTCAGCGCCAGGCGCAATACCTGCGATTCGCGCTCCGGACGGTAGAAATCGACGGTGTGGCCGGCCGCGTGCTTCGACACGCCCACTTGCTGAGCGAGCCTGGCGCGCTCGTTGATCAACGCGTGCAGCTGCGAATCGACGTCGTCGATCCGCTCGCGGATCCGTTCGAGCGGTACCTTGAGGGCGCCCGCCACCGATTTCTCCGGGGCGCGGCGTTGGCCGGCTGCAGGCACGGTCCGGGGTCGCTTGGTCTTGGCCATGGCTCGGGTCGGCTCGATCAGATCAGTCGGGCGCTCAAGACGCCGGGAATGGCGCGCAGTTTACCCACAACTTCCGGCCCGATTGGGGCGTCCGTGTCGATCAGCGTGTAGGCGATGTCGCCCCGCGACTTGTTGAGCAGGTCGGCGATGTTGAGGCGGGCGTCCGCCAGGCAGGTCGAGATCTGGCCGACCATGTTCGGCACGTTCGCGTTGGCGATGGCCAGGCGGCTGACGCCGGCCCGCGGCAGCACCGCCTCGGGGAAATTGACCGAGTGGCGCACGTTGCCGCTCTCGAGGAACTCGCGCAGCGTGTCCGCCACCATGATCGCGCAGTTCTCCTCGGCTTCGCCCGTCGATGCGCCGAGGTGCGGCAGCGCCACTACCCTGGGGTGCGCGCGCACGGCATTCGTCGGAAAGTCGCAGACGTAGGCACTCAGCTGGCCACTGTCGAGGCCGGCCAGCACGGCGGCCTCGTCGACGATCTGTCCGCGGGCGAAATTGAGCACCGCGCCGCCGCCGCGCATGAGGGCGACGCGCGACGCATTGACGATGCCGCGCGTGTGGTCGTTGAGCGGCACATGCACCGTGACGGCATCGCTGCGGGCGAACAGGTCGTCCAGGCTGAGCGCCTGTTCGACGCCCGACGACAGCTGCCATGCGCGCTGCACGGTGATCTGCGGGTCGTAACCCAGGACCTTCATGCCGAGATGCAGGGCCGCGTTCGCGACTTCGACGCCGATGGCGCCGAGCCCCACCACGCCGAGCGTGCGCCCCGGCAATTCATAGCCGACGAATTTCTTCTTGCCCTGCTCCATCGCCTTTTCGAGCGCGTGATCGTCGCCTTCGAGCCTGCGCACGAAGTCCCAGGCCTGGCAGATGTTGCGTGCTGCGAGCAGCAGCCCGGCGAGCACGAGTTCCTTGACCGCGTTGGCGTTGGCGCCCGGCGCGTTGAAGACCGGGATGCCACGCTGCGTGAGCTTCGCGACGGGGATGTTGTTGGTGCCGGCGCCCGCCCTGGCCACCGCCAGCACGCTCGCCGGGATCTCGATCGCGTGCACGTCGGCCGAGCGGACGAGCAACGCATCGGGCCGCACCAGTTCCGACGCGACTTCGTAGCGGTCGCGCGGCAGGCGCTCGAGACCGCGCAGCGAGATGTTGTTGAGAGTCTGGATCTTGAACAACGCTATCCCCTTTTCCGCTGGAACTCGCGCATGTACTCGACGAGCGCTTCCACGCCCGCCATCGGCATCGCGTTGTAGATGCTCGCGCGCATGCCGCCGACCGAGCGGTGGCCTTCGAGCGCGACCAGGCCCGCCTGTTTCGCGCCGTCCGCGAACGGCTTGTCCAGCGCGGCGTCCGGCAGCGTGAACGGCACGTTCATCCACGAGCGGCACTCGACCGCGACCGGGTTCCTGTAGAAGCCCGACGAGTCGATCGCGTCGTACAGCTTGCGGGCCTTGGCCTGGTTGAGACGACCCATGGCCTCGACGCCGCCCTGGCGCTTGACCCACTGGAACACCAGACCCGCCACGTACCACGAATAGGTCGCCGGGGTGTTGAGCATCGAGCCGTCGGCGGCCATCGCCTTCCAGTCGAACACGGTGGGCGTGTCGGGCCGGGCCTTGCCGAGCAGGTCTTCACGCACGATGACCACCACGAGACCCGCGGGGCCGATGTTCTTCTGCGCACCGGCATAGATCACGCCGAACCGGCTGACGTCGATCGGGCGCGACAGGATCGTGGACGACAGGTCCGCCACGAGCGGGATGCCACGAGCGTCGGGCACGAACGGGAACTCGACCCCGTGAATGGTCTCGTTCGGCGTGTAGTGCAGGTATGCGGCCGCGGGGGATCGCTGCCAGCCGGCCTCGGCCGGGACGGCAGTGAACTTCGTCGCCGCCGCATCGGCCACGACATGCACCTCGCAGTAGCGCCTGGCTTCGGCAATGGCCTTCGTCGACCACGTGCCGGTGTTGACGTAGTCGACCACGGCGCCCGGAGCCGTGAGGTTGAGCGGGACCGCGGCGAACTGGGCCGTTGCCCCACCCTGCAGGAACAGCACTTTGTAGTTGGCCGGAACGGCCAGCAACTCGCGGAGATCTGCTTCGGCCTGCTGGGCGATGCCGACGTAAGCCTTGCCCCGGTGGCTCATCTCCATGACCGACATGCCTTGCCCGTGCCAGTCGAGCATCTCGTCGCGGAGCTGCTCGAGCACTTCGACGGGCAGCGCGGCGGGGCCGGCGCTGAAATTGAAAACGCGGGTCATGACGGGACACTCCAGCAGGTCTTTCGCACCGCAGTTTAGCAGGCGCGACCCGCGCGGATTCCGTCAACGCGGCATTTGCTCATGCCGCCGCATGGCGTGGATCAGGGCGTTGCTTCGGTGCCTTCACCGGCGGCGGCAAGGTCGTCCGGCGGGGGCTCGCCTTCGACGATTTCCGCATCCGATTCCGGCTCCGGCTCGACCGATTCCACGCCGATCAGGCGCTCGCCATCGTCGAGTCGAATGAGTCTCACGCCCTGGGTGTTGCGCCCGAGCACGGACACTTCGGAGGCACGCGTGCGCACGAGCGTGCCGCCGGAACTCATCAGCATCAGTTCGTTCGTCGTCGCCACCTGCGTGGCCGCGACCAGCTTGCCGTTGCGCTCGGTCGTCTGGATCGCGATGACGCCCTGGCCGCCGCGGCCGTGCACCGGGAACTCCTCGACCGACGTCAGCTTGCCGAAGCCATTCTCGGAGGCGATCAGGATCAGGCCCTGCGGATCCGGGATGATCAGCGAGATGACGCGTTCGCCGTCCGGCAGGCGGATGCCGCGCACGCCGGCAGCGTTGCGGCCCATCGGGCGCACGTCGTCTTCGGCAAAGCGGATCGCCTTGCCTTCCGTCGTGAACATCATCACGTCGCGTTTGCCGTCGGTGATGTCGACGCCGACCAGCTGGTCGCCCTCTTCCAGGCCGACCGCGATGATGCCGGCCGTGCGCGGCCGCGAGAACGCGACCAGCGAGGTCTTCTTGACCGTGCCGAGCGCCGTGGCCATGAAGATGTACTTTTCTTCCTCGTACTCGCGGATGGGGAGCACGGCGGTGATGCGCTCGCCTTCCTGCAGCGGCAGCAGGTTGACGATCGGCTTGCCGCGCGAGGCCCGGCCCGCCATCGGCAGCTGGTAGACCTTGAGCCAGTACAGCTGGCCGCGGCTCGAGAAGCAGAGCAGCGTGTCGTGCGTATTGGCGATGAAGAGTTTCTCGACGAAATCCTCGTCCTTCATCGCCGTTGCCGAGCGGCCGCGGCCGCCTCGACCCTGCGCGCGGTATTCGCTCACGGGTTGCGACTTGGCGTAACCGCCGTGCGACAGCGTCACGACCACGTCCTGTGGCGTGATGAGGTCCTCGATCGTGAGATCGGATTCATCGCGCTCGATGCGCGTGCGGCGCTCGTCGCCGT
Organism: Gammaproteobacteria bacterium; assembly: GCA_029865465.1. Classification (GTDB taxonomy): domain Bacteria; phylum Pseudomonadota; class Gammaproteobacteria; order Steroidobacterales; family Steroidobacteraceae; genus RPQJ01. The sequence continues at coordinate 5,772 of JAOUGW010000106.1, read as the reverse complement.
ACTGTTCGCGGATCGCGATCAGCTCGTCGCGGATCACCTGCAGCAGGCGTTCGGGACGCGCGAGGATGTCGGTCAGGTCGCGGATGGTCTCCAGCAGCTCGGCGTACTCGGCAAGGATCTTGTCCTGCTCGAGGCCGGTGAGGCGGTGCAGTCGCAGGTCGAGGATGGCCTGTGCCTGCGTTTCCGACAGCCGGTAGATGCCGCCGTGCAGGCCGAGCGCTTCCTGGAGGCCGGCGGGACGGGCACTGACGTCGCCGGCGCGCGCGAGCATCTCGGGCACGGCCCCGCCGCGCCATTCGCGGGCGACCAGCGCGGCTTTCGCTTCCGGCGGCGTGGGCGACGCCTTGATCAGCGCGATGATCTCGTCGATGTTGGCCAGCGCGACGGCAAGGCCTTCGAGGATGTGGCCGCGGTCGCGGGCCTTGCGCAGGTCGAACACCGTCCGGCGGGTCACGACCTCGCGGCGGTGACGGACGAACGCCTCGATCATGTCCTTGAGGTTGAGCAGCCGCGGCTGGCCGTCGAGCAGCGCCACCATGTTGACGCCGAACACCGACTCCATCGGCGTCTGCTTGTACAGGTTGTTGAGGACGATCTCGGCGTTCTCGTTGCGCTTCAACTCGATGACGACGCGCATGCCGTCCTTGTCGGACTCGTCACGCAACTCCGAGATGCCTTCGAGCAGCTTGCCGCGCACGAGGTCGGCGATGCGCTCGAGCAGGCGCGCCTTGTTCACCTGGTACGGCAGCTCGGTGACGATGATGGCCTCGCGGCCCGCGTCGTCGTATTCCTCGATCTCGGCCTTGGCGCGCACGACGATGCGGCCGCGCCCCGTCGTGTACGCGTTGTAGATTTCGCGGGCGCCGTTGATGATGCCCGCCGTCGGGAAATCCGGGCCCGGCACGTGCTCCATCAGCGCAGGGATCGTGATCGCCGGATTGTCGATGTACGCCACGCAGGCGTTCACGATCTCGACCAGGTTGTGCGGCGGGATGTTGGTCGCCATGCCGACGGCAATGCCCGACGACCCGTTGATCAGCAGGTTGGGCACGCGCGTCGGCAGCACCGACGGCTCGATCTCGGAGCCGTCGTAGTTCGGCACGAACTCGACGGTTTCCTTGTCGATGTCGGCGAGCAGCTCGCCCGCGAGCCGCGACATGCGGACTTCGGTGTAACGCATGGCGGCCGGCGAGTCGCCATCCACCGAGCCGAAGTTGCCCTGGCCGTCGACCAGCAGGTAGCGCAGCGAGAACGGCTGCGCCATGCGCACCATGGTGTCGTACGCGGCGGTATCGCCGTGCGGGTGGTACTTGCCGATGACGTCGCCGACGACGCGGGCCGATTTCTTGTAGGACTTGTTCCACTCGTTGCCGAGCTCGCGCATGGCATACAGCACGCGCCGATGGACCGGCTTGAGGCCGTCGCGGACGTCCGGCAATGCGCGCCCCACGATCACGCTCATCGCGTAATCGAGGTACGACTGCTTCATCTCGTCTTCGAGGTTGACGTGCAGGAGTTCGCGCGCGATTTCGGCCATGGAATCCGATTGCCCCAAAATGATCCAAAATGATACCACGACGAGGTCGTCAAACGCCTCCCGCGGACGCTCGCGGCGGGTCATGGCAGGGCTGCGCCCGGTATACTGCCGGCCCCGATCCGCGAGACCCTGAATGGAGCCGGTAGACACGCTCGTTTGCGCCCGCTGGGTACTGCCCGTCGAACCCGATGGCAGCGTGCTCGCCGACCACTCGGTGGCGATGCGCGCTGGACGCATCGTCGCCGTGCTGCCCACAGCCGCGGCGCTCGCCGCCTACGCGCCCGCCGAACTCGTCGAACGTCCGCAGCACGCGATCCTGCCGGGACTGGTCAATGCGCACACGCATGCGGCCATGACGCTGCTGCGCGGGCGGGCCGAAAACCTGCCGCTGGCGCCGTGGCTGCAGGACGCGATCGCGCCAGTCGAGCGACGCTGGGTCGACCCCGAGTACGTGCGCGACGGGACGGAACTGGCCATTGCGGAAATGCTGCGCGGTGGCATCACCTGCTTCGCCGACATGCAGCTCTGGCCAGAGGTGGTCGCACGCACGGCAGCCGACGCGCACATGCGCGTCAGTGTCGGGCTCGTAGTGGAACAGGGTGCATCGCGCTGGGCTGCGGATCCCAACGAATACATCGAGAAAGGCATGGCGTTGCGGGATGACTACCGCGGCGATGCGCTGGTGGCCACGCACTTCGCACTCGAACCCGCGCATGCCCTGGACGACCCCACGCTGGCCAGGGTGCGAAGGCTCGCCGACGAGCTCGAGATTCCGGTGACCCTGCCCGTGCACGAGTCGGCGTGGGAGGTCACGGAGAGCCTGGCTCGCCACGGCGCGCGGCCACTCGACCGGTTGGTGCGACTCGGGTTCGCCAGTCCGCTGCTCGTTGCGGTGCATGGCACCCAACTGTCGCCGGCGGACATCGATGCGCTCGCGGCCTGTGGCGCTGCCGTCGTGCACTGCCCCGAATCGAATCTCAAGCTCGGCAGCGGCGTCTGCCCCACCGCGGCCCTGCTCGGCTGCGGCGTGCGGGTGGCACTGGGGACGGATGGAGCCGCATCGAACAACGACCTCGACATGCTGTCAGAGATGCGGACGGCCGGACTGCTCGCGGCTGGCGTCAGCGCACGGCCCGGCACGGTGGTCGCTCGCGACCTGCTCCGCATGGCAACGCTCGAGGGTGCGCGCGCACTCGGGCTCGGCGACAGCACGGGCAGCCTGGTGCCGGGCAAGTGGGCGGATCTCTGCTGCGTCAACCTGCGCACGGCGGGCAGCTGGCCCGTGCACGACGTCGAGGCCGCGCTGGTCTACGCGTGCAGCTCGCGGCAGGTCACCGATACCTGGGTGGCGGGCCGCCATGTCTTTGCCGAGGGCTCGCTGCGTTACATCGACGAAGAATCCGCGCTCGAGCGGGCCGAAGCGTGGCGTGCCCGCATCGACGCCGCGGATGACCGGAGTAGAGACTGATGTCGGCAACCGCAGGACACGCAATGGAACACCGCAACGTCGACCCCGCGGAAATCGCCCGCTTCGAAGCGGCCGCCAGCCGTTGGTGGGATCCGCAGGGCGAAATGCGTCCGCTGCACGACCTGAACCCGGTGCGCCTGCAGTATGTCGAGCGCGCGGGAGGCCTTGCCGGGCTGAACGTGCTCGACGTCGGCTGCGGCGGCGGACTGCTGGCCGAAGCGATGGCGCGCAAAGGCGCGCTGGTCACGGGACTCGACCTGGCCGACGACCTGCTGCAGGTGGCAAAGCTGCATGCGCTCGAAGCCGGCGTCGAGGTGAACTACGTGCTTGCAGCGGCGGAGTCGCATGCCGCGACTCATGCCGGCGAATACGACGTCGTCACGTGCATGGAAATGCTCGAGCACGTGCCCGACCCCACGTCGGTCATCGCGGCGCTCGGACGCCTGGTGAAACCGCAGGGGCACGTGTTCGTGTCGACGCTGAACCGGACGCCGAAGGCCTATGCACTGGCGATCCTGGGCGCCGAGTACGTGCTGCGGTTGCTGCCGCCCGGCACGCACACGTACGACAAGTTCATCCGCCCGTCGGAACTCAGGCAGTGGTCGCGCGCAGCCGGACTCACCGTGATCGACATCGCCGGCCTCGATTACGATCCGTTCACGCGCCAGGCGCGGCTGACGATGGACGCGAGCGTCAATTACCTCGTGCACCTGCGACTCGATGGGCAGGCCGCGGCGACATGATCCGCGCCCACGCCATTCTGTTCGACCTGGACGGCACGCTGCTCGACACGGCGCCGGACATGATCGGCGCGCTCAACCTGCTGCGGCAGGAACAGGGCCTCGAGCCGCTGCCGTTCGCCGCGGTGCGCTCGTCCGTGTCGCACGGCGCAGTGCGTCTGATCACCGTGGGTTTCCCAGCGGCACAGGGCGACGAATTCGAGCGGCTGCGCCAGCGGTTCCTGGCGCTCTACTCCGAGAACCTCGCTGCCGGCACCCGCCTGTTCGCGGGCCTCGAACAGGTGCTGTCCGCCTTCGAGGCCGAGGACCTGCCCTGGGGCATCGTGACGAACAAGCCGGGCTGGCTCACCGACCCGCTGCTGCAGCAGCTCGACCTCGCCCGGCGCGCCTGCTGCGTGGTCAGCGGCGACACGGTCAACGAACGCAAGCCCCATCCCCTGCCCCTGCTGCACGCCGCGGCCGTGACCGGGGTGTCGCCGGATCATTGCGTGTACGTCGGCGATGCCGAACGTGACATCGTCGCGGGACGCGCCGCCGGGATGCAGACGGTGGTCGCAGCCTACGGTTACCTCGCGGAAAGCGATCGTCCGGAAACCTGGAACGCCGACGGGATCATCGAGCGGCCCGAAGGAGTGCTGGACTGGCTCACGCTCCGGCACCTCGATGCAATGGCCGCTTCATGATCGAGCTCACGGCTCAAGCCTACGTGTTTGCAGCGCTCGGGCTCGCGTTCGGCCTGCTCATCGGCTGGCTCGTTGCGCGCCGACGCACCCACGCGGCTGAAGTTCGCCTGGCCACGGCCGAGGCGTCGCTCAGGTCGGCGTCCGACGTCGCGGCCGAACGCGACCAGGCGCTCGACATGGCCCTGCAGCGCCTGCGCAGTGGCTTCGACTCGGTGGCCGGCCAGGCGCTGCGCGGCAACAACGAAGTGTTCCTGCAACTCGCGCGCCAGACCCTCGGCCAGCAGCAGGAAGTTGCGCTCCGCAATCTCACGGAACGCGAGAAGGCCGTCGAATCCCTGCTGGCGCCGGTGCGCGAGGCGCTGCAGAAGACGCACGAACAGATCGCCCGCATCGAGAAGGAACGCGCGGAGAGCTTCGGCGCACTGCGCAGCTCGCTCGAGAGCGTCGCGCTCGGCCAGGTCACGCTGCAGCGCGAGACCCGCAACCTCGTCACGGCCCTGCGCCGGCCCGAGGTGCGCGGCCAATGGGGTGAAATGACGCTGCGGCGACTGGCCGAGCTGGCTGGCATGGTCGAGCGCTGCGATTTCTTCGAGCAGGTGCACGTGTCGGGCGAGGACGGGTCGCTGCGGCCGGACATGATCGTGAACATGCCCGACGGCCGGCAGATCGTGGTCGACGTCAAGACGCCGCTGGATGCTTACCTCACGGCTGCGGAGGCCACGAACGACGAAGACCGCGACCTCGCGCTGCGCCGCCATGCACTGGCCGTGCAGGAACGCGTGCGGCAGCTGTCGCAGAAGGCGTACTGGTCGCAGTTCGAGCAGAGTCCCGACTTCGTCGTGCTGTTCATCCCGGGCGACCAGTTCGTGAGCGCGGCCGTGGCGGAAGTGCCGTCGCTGCTCGAAGACGCCATCCGGCAGCACGTGATCATCGCGACGCCGACGAGCTTCGTCGCGCTGCTGAAGGCGGTCGCGTACGGCTGGCGCCAGAACGCGCTCGCGGAGAACGCGCAGCGCATCCAGGAGCTCGGCGAGGACATGTACAAGCGGCTCGCCACGTTCACCACGCACATTTCGAAGGTCGGGCGGACCCTCGGGCAGAGCGTGGAGGCCTACAACGCGGCGGTCGGCTCGCTCGAGCGCCAGGTGCTGCCCGGCGCGCGCAAGTTCACGGAACTCGGTCTGCGGCCAGCGAAGGAGATCGACGAACTCGTGCCCATCGACAAGCTCGCACGCGCAGTCATCGCCGATGCGCCGTCCGAACCTGCGCCGGCAGACGTTGCGGTACAGGCCATCGAGTCGATCCCGACCTCGGGCCAGGACGAGACGCCCGGGCAATGACGGA
>JAOUGW010000002.1 GCA_029865465.1 Gammaproteobacteria bacterium | reverse complement strand
TAAGACAACGACCCCCCCTCGTCCTTGCCGCGGACACCCACCTGTTGCCGGGCCAGACATGAAAAAGCACGTTGATTTCACGCTGCAGGACGGGATCGCCGTCATCACCATGGACAGCCCGCCGGTGAATGCCTTCACCGACGCCCTGCACGACGACTTTCGCTCCACCCTGGCCACGCTGGCCGGGCAAGCCGTGCGCGTCGCGATCATCACCGGCACGGGCAAGTACTTCCAGGCCGGTGGCGACATGAATCGTTTCCTGACCCTGAAGACGCCGGCGGACGCCAAGGCCTTCGTCGAACTGGCGCAGGACTTCATGAACGCCATTGCCGCAACGCCTTATCCGACCATCGCCGCAGTGAACGGTTACGCACTCGGGGGCGGACTGGAGATCGCACTGGCCTGCGACATCCGCGTGGCGTCGAGCAGCGCCATCCTGGGCCTGCCGGAAGCGCGCTACGGCATCCTGGCCGGCGCCGGTGGCACCCAGCGCCTCGCCCGCCTGGTCGGACCGGGGCGGGCCAAGTTGATGATGTACACCGGTAGGCAGTTCACCGCTGGCGAGGCGCTCGAACTGGGCCTGGTGGAGCAAGTGTCGGCGCCGGAGCAGTTGCTGGCGAACTCGATGAACATCGCCCGCGAAATCGCGGACAACAGCCCGATCGCCGTCCGGCACATCAAGCACTGCGTGGACGAGGGGCTCGATCTGCCGCTTGAGCAGGCGCTGGCGCTCGAACGCGACTACTGGGCGGGCCTCATCCCGCACGGGGACTACCTGGAGGGCGTACAGGCCTGGCTGGAGAAACGCCAACCGGACTATCCCGACCCCCCGGCGTCCCAGGGGCTATAGCCCGCAAACGGACGCCGCCTTGCACCAGAGGCCTGTCATGCCAGCTGCCGTACAGCCCCTGCTTACTTCAGTCCCTTGCCGTTACCTGCTCAAGCGTCACGCCCTTGAACGCGCGGGCAAGACTGCCGTCATCGACGGCCTCACGGGCGAGGCGATCACTTACGGCGAACTCCACCTGCGCGTTGCGCGCATGGCAGGCTGGCTCGCAAGCCATGGCATCGGCCCCGGTGACCGCGTGGCCTGCCTGGCGCTGAACGGCAAGGCCTACACTGAATTCATCCTGGCGCTCTCGTGGATCGGCGCCGTGCTCGTGCCGCTGAACATCCGACATGCGGCACCGGAGCTGCGCTTCATCATCGAGGATGCCGGCGCGCGGGCCTGCTTTTCATGCAGCCAGATGGCGCCGCTCGCCGAAGCCGCGCTGGCGGGCAACGCGACGGTTGACCTGAAGGTCCTGCACGGCGCAACTCGTGCCGGATGGATCGATTTCAATGCCCTCGTCGCTTCGACCAACCCGGTCCGCGAAATGGAGCCGTCGGTCAGCGGTGAGTCCCTGTCCATGCTCCTGTACACCAGCGGCACGACGGGCAGGCCAAAGGGTTGCATGATTCCGCAGCGCACCTGGACGGGCTATGCGGTCAACATGGCCGCCTGCTTCGGGATGGGCGAAACGGATGTGTACCTGGCCTTCCTGCCGTATTTCCACGTCGCCGGTCTTGGCACAGCGCTCTCCCAGCTCATCCTCGGCGGCACGATCGTCACGGTGCCGCTCGCGGATCCAAAGCTGTTCTATCGGCTGATTGCAGAGCATCGCGTCAGCATCATGTTCCTCGTGCCGGGAATCTCCGCTGCCTTCATCGCCGACGAGTCCCGCGCAGCCACCGACACGTCCTCGCTCAAAGTCTTCATCAGCGGCGCCGGTGTCGAGAAGCTCGATCTGGTCGAGGCCGTCGAGGCGCAGCTCGGCGCCAGGTACTACGGTATCTACGGCCAGACCGAAGCCGGCGGCAAGGTGACCTGGGCCGATTCAGGCATGCTGCGCGACGATCCCACGACCTACGGGCGCGTCATGCCCTTCTACGACTACATGCTGGCCGACGACGACGACCATGACGTGCCGACCGGATCGATCGGCGAACTGTGCGTGCGCAGCAGCACGGTCATGCTGGGCTACTGGAATCACCCCGCCGCCACGGCGGAGACGCTGAAGAACGATTGGCACCACACCGGCGACCTGTTCGTGCGACTCGCCAACGGCCAGGTAAAGATGGTCGACCGCAAGAAATACCTGATCAAGACCGGCGGCGAGAACGTCTACCCGCAGGAAGTCGAACAGGTGCTGCTGCGGCACGATGCCGTCGCAGACGCGGCGGTGATCGGCATCCCGGACGAACGCTGGGGCGAGGCAGTGATGGCATTCGTCGTCCTCAAATCAGGGCGCGAACTGACGCGCGCTGCGATCGCGGACTGGGTCGGTGCCCACATCGCCGGCTACAAGAAGCCGCGCTACGTCGAGTTCGTCGCCGCATTGCCGCGCAACGCCTCCGGCAAGATCTTGAAGTCAGAACTCGCAACACGACCTGTCGATGGCTAGCAAGCTCGAGCGAGCGCCTGGAGAGGCAGGCTCCGCCAATACCCCGCGACCGGCCCTGCTGGCCGCCAACGGCTGGCGTCTCTTGAGCCTGCTGGCACTGCTCTACTTCGCGCAGGGCCTGCCTTCCGGCCTGATTGCGAAAGCACTGCCGGCACTGCTGCGTGACCAGGGCGTCTCGCTTTCGCTGATCGGTTTCACCAGCGCGCTCGCGCTGCCATGGGCTCTCAAGTTCCTCTGGGCCCCGCTGATCGATCGCTACGGCACGCGCAAACAGTGGCTGCTCGGCTTGAACGGACTGACGATGACGTTGATGCTCGCGGTCGCCTCGCGCGACTTCGAAGCCTGGGTCGACCGGCTGCCCTGGCTGCTCGCAGTGCTGTTTTGCGCGAACGTCGCTTCCGCCACGCAGGATATCGCCACCGATGGCTACGCCGTCACCAGGCTGAAGCCGGAATGGCGCGGCCTCGGCAACAGCATCCAGGTGGTCGGTTACAAGCTCGGCATGGTGACGGGCAGCGGCGGCTTGCTGTGGCTGGTCGCGCATCACGGCTGGCAGGCGAGCTACGGCGGACTGGCATGCCTGATGCTGCTCGTGATCGTGCCGGTCCTGTTCATGGAGGATGCCCGCACGCCGACGCAGCAGGCGGCGACGCACACGGACTGGCACGGCCTGCGCGGCTATGCCGGGTTGTTCCACGACTTCGTCGCACGGCCCGGACTCGGCTGGTGGCTCGCAACCGTCGCGCTGTACAAGTTCGGTGACTCGCTCGCCTCCCGCATGACGGGACCATTGCTCACCGACAGCGGGTTCTCGCTGGCACAGATCGGCGTAATCACAGGCGTGGCTGGCGCCACCGCAGGAGTCATCGGCGCGTTCGTCGGCGGCGCAACGCTGCTGCGCATCGGCCACCGCGAGGCCCTGCTGGCGTTCGGCGTGCTGCAGGCGCTTGGACTCGCGGGCTACCTGCTGGTCGTCGCCGGCGTGCGCGACCTCTATGCGATCGGCGCCATCGTGTACTTCGAGCAGTTTGCGGACGGCCTTTCGACCGTCGCCCTGTTCACGCTGATGATGGACCGGTGCCGCATGCACTCGCCGGGCACCGATTACTCGCTGCAGGCCTCGCTCATGGTAATGGTCACGGGCGTGGCCGCGACGTTTGGCGGCTTGTTCACCGACCGATTCGGATACGGCGCCGTCTTCGCCACGGCCGCGCTGCTGACCCTGCTTGCGCTGGTGCCCGCGATGCTATTCTTCCGCAACCCGGGCTATCGACGCAGGTCGACGAAGACATGAAAGCCCTGACCACTGCGCAGGTGCTGGTGCTGGCGCGCTTCGCGCTGATGTTGCTCGAAATGGCGTTGATCCGCGCTCACCTCGTCCGCGGCCGCTACACGCTCAAGGACACGCTCGCATCGATCGGCATGCGCGCCGGCAACTATGCGACCAACGTGGCGCTGGCGGGCGCGACGGTCGCGGTCTTCGCCTGGATCTACCAGTTCCGCCTGTTCGACGTCTCGATGAGTTCGCCCTACGCCTGGGCGGCGATCGTCGTGCTGGACGACCTCGCCTACTACTGGTTCCACCGCATCAGCCACGAGTGCCGCTTCTGGTGGGCCGCCCACGTCAACCATCACTCGTCGCAGGAGTACAACCTCTCCACCGCGATCCGGCAACCCTGGACCGGCGTGCTCGTCGGCACCTGGGCGCCGTGGTTCGTGCTGCTGCTGATCGGCTTCCCGCCGGAGATGATCTTCCTGCAGAGCGGGCTCAACCTGCTCTACCAGTTCTGGATCCACACCGAGGCGATCCGCCGGATGCCCGCGTGGTTCGAGTACCTGTTCAACACGCCGTCACACCATCGCGTGCATCACGCGTCGAACCCGCGGTACGTCGATCGCAACTACGCCGGCGTGTTCATGGTGTGGGACCGGATGTTCGGCACGTTCGTCGCCGAGCGGGACGACGATCCGCCGCGGTACGGGTTGATCAACAACATCAGCACGTACAACCCGATCAGGATTGCGTTCCACGAGTGGGCGGCGATGTTCCGTGACGTCGGGCGTGCGCGCAGCCTGCGCGAGATCGCAGGGTACGCGTTCGGTTCGCCGGGCTGGCGGCCGGATGGCGCCGGACCGACGGCGGCGAATATTCGCGCCGCGTGGGCGAGGGACGGTGCTGGCTCGTAGGCCTGGGCCGGTTGCAAGCCGCGCTGCAGTGAGCCAGAAAGGCCCAGGCCCGGCGGCTGGATACCGAGATGCCGCGACTCGGCACGCCGCCAAAAAACAGGATGACCTGCTTGTTTTTTGCAGGGCCCCTCTCTAGGATCGATCGCGGCTTCGCCAGTCCAGCGTGATGGGCCAGCTTGCCTCGGCGCCCCCTTTCCAGCTTCGGGAACCCCGCATGAACCACGTCCGGATGTTCGTCGCCGTCGTCCTGTGCTCGCTCGGCGCACTGCAGCTCTCGCACGCCGCGGTTTCCTCGCCGCCTCCGGAAGACCTCAGCGACATCAAGGCAAAGATGAACGCCGCGCAGAGCGGCGACCCGGAGAAGAAGCCGGGCGCGCTCGTCTATCGCGAGCACTGCTCGCAATGCCACGAAGGCCAGGCGCCGAAAGCCCCGGTCAAGGTCTTTCTCAACATGATGTCGCCGGAGGCGATCTACGACGCGCTGTCGCTCGGGATCATGCGGCCGATGGCGGTCAAGCTGAACGACGAGCAGATGCATCACGTGGCCGAATACCTGTCGGGGAGCCCGGTCGGCATGCCGAGGACGCCGGTCGCAGCGACCTGCAGCGGCGACGCCGCGAAATTCGACCGCACGAAAGTGCCGACGATCCAGGGCTGGGGCCAGACGCCCGATAACGATCATTTCGTCGCCGCGGATGTCGCGAAGCTTGCGGCCACCGACGTACCGAAGCTCAAGCTCAAGTGGGCCGTGGCGTTCCCGAACACGGTGCGCATGCGTTCGCGCCCGACGTTCGCGTACGGCGCGCTCTACACGGGCTCGCAGGATGGCACGGTTTACGCGCTGGATGCGCAGACCGGCTGCATTCGCTGGACGTTCAAGACGACGGCGGAGGTGCGCACGCCGGTCGTGGTGCAGTCGACCGCCGACACGGGCAGTGCGGCACCGCTGGCCTTCTTCGGTGACCTGATCGGCCGCGTGTATGCCGTCGATGCGTTCACGGGCAGGGAAATCTGGCGCGTGAAGGCGGACGAACACCCGAGTGCGACCGTCACGGGTTCACCCGTCCATCACAAGGGCGCGTTGTTCGTGCCGGTGTCGTCGCTCGAAGAAGCGATGGCCGACCCGAAATACCCATGCTGCACGTTCCGCGGCAGCATGCTCGCGCTCGACGCGAGCACGGGCAAGCAGTTGTGGAAGACTTACACGATCAACGAGAAGCCGAAGAAAGCCGGCAAGTCAAAGGCAGGCACGCCCGTTTGGTCGCCCTCCGGCGCCGCGATCTGGAACACGCCCACGCTCGATCAGAAGCGCGGTGTGCTGTACGCAGGCACGGGCAACAACTACACGGGACCCGCGAACGATCGCAGCAATGCCGTGATCGCCTTCGATCTGGAGACGGGCAAGGTTCGCTGGTCGTGGCAGGTGGTGCCGGGCGACGCGTGGAACGTCGGCTGCATGATCGGGCTCGATACGTGTCCGGAGCCGGCCGGCCCGGACTTCGACATCGGCTCCGGCACGATGCTCGTCAAGCTGCCGGACGGCTCGGATCGCATTTTCGTCGGCCTCAAGAGTGGCCAGGCGCTCGCGCTTGATCCGGACGACCCGAAGAAAGGAATGCTGTGGACGAACCGCGTGGGCCGCGGCTCGATCCAGGGCGGCATCCAGTTCGGCATGGCGTACGACGGCAAGCGGCTCTACGTGCCGATCGCCGACATGCAGAACGCGATGGACAAGTCATCCGCGGAGCGTGAGAGAGAGGCGGGACCTTCGCGACCGGGCCTGTATGCGCTCGACCCCGTGACAGGCAGGTTGTCGTGGAAGACGCCAGCCGACGACGTGTGCTACGGCAGGCAGTATTGCGATCCGGGCATCCTCGCCTCGATCGTCGCGATTCCGGGCGCGATCTTCGCGGGCCACATGGACGGTCGCGTGCGTGCGTACGACACCGAAGACGGCAAGGTGCTGTGGAGCTTCGACACCTCGCAGCCGCTGCCGACGCTGTCCGGGAAGCCCGGTCAGGGCGGCTCGATCGGGGGCGGCGGCCCGGTCGTGCACGACGGCATTTTGTACGTGAACTCCGGCTACGGCGCGTATTTTCACATGGCCGGCAACGTGCTGGCCGCGTTCTCCGTAAACGGCCAATGAACGACAAGTGACCAGGCGAAGTCCTCCGCGCTGAACGAAGACGCCAGCCGCGGTCACTTCCGTCACGACACCGGTCAGGGCGCGGTATTGCCCTTTCATGGCGAGAGGGCCGGCAAACCCACGGGATTCAAGCTCGCGACCGGCCATCCCCGGGAATGGACTCGCGGGGGAGCCGGAGCAGGTCATGACACTGATCGAACGCATTCAGCGTAACTTCCTCCATACGGCGGTAGCGCTGGCCGTCGTCATTGCCGCTGGCAGCTGGCTGTCGAGCGTCCCCGCGATCGCCGAACCGGCCGGTGCGCCGACTGACCAGGACGCCGCAACCGCGGAAACAGGGGCGGCGGATGCCCTGCGGGAGCGGTACGCGGCATTGCGCCCGCAGCTCGAACAGGGTCCGTTCCAGCGACCCCTGCATCTTGAATCTGCGGCAGGACCCCACTCAGCGCAGGGAGATGTCATTGCGCTGGTGGACCACCCCTCGCGAGCATCACGGGCTCACTGACCAACCCGGACAACTGGTGCGACGTACTGCTCCTCCACCCCAACGTGAAGTTCTGCCGCGCCGACTCGCATGGCGAGCGAGCCGTGCTGCGTGTGGCCATGGCGACGAAGCGGGATCAGACGCTCGAGGACGGGCAGACATTCCTGCACCTGCAGTATTCTTTCGGCTATGGTCTCCAGGCACGCTTCGCGATGGGGCTCTACCTCGCCACCGCCGGCAGCGACAAGGTCGGTTTCACGATGGTCAAGCCCAGCGCTGACGGGACGCCGCAACCGGTGCGCGGAATCCGCGGCGCGGTCGAACGCAACGTCATGCGTTACTTCCTCGCTGTCGAGGCCCACGTCGCCGCCCTCCCCGCACCGGAACCCGACCGGTTCGAGCGCAGCCTCGAACTCTGGCTCGACGCGACCGAGGCCTATGCCACCCAGCTGCACGAAATGGATCGCGATGCTTACCTGGCCATGAAGCGTAAGGAACATCGACGGCAGCAGGCGCTCGACCAGTCAGTCATCCCGTAGCACGGCCCTGGCAGGGCACGCCAGGGCTGCCGGACACGTGGAGGCCGTATTCGGTCATGACGGTACACAACGGCGAAATCGCGGACATCTTCGAGCAGCTCGCCGACCTGCTCGAAATCCGCGAGGACAATCCGTTCCGCATCCGTGCCTATCGCAATGCGGCGCGGGTGATCCGCGGCCATGCACGCAGCATGGCCGAACTCGTCGATGCGGGCGCTGACCTGGCCGAACTACCCGGCATCGGCGCCGACCTCGCCGGCAAGATCGCCACCATCGTGCACACCGGCAAGCTGCCGCTGCTCGACCAGCTGCGCGCCAAGGTACCGCGGCCCCTCGTCGACATGACCCGCATCGAAGGCCTGGGCCCGAAGCGGGCCAAGGCACTTTACCGGGCCCTCAGGATCCGCAGCCTGGAAGACCTCCAGCGAGCCGCGCGCAGCGGGCGTATCCGCGAGATCAAGGGCTTCGGTGCAAGGACGGAACAGCTGATCGGCCAGCGTGCGGCCCGCATCGCATCGACGGAGCGACGGATCAAGCTGGCCGACGCCGAGGACATCGCCGTACCGCTGGTCGAACACCTCAGGTCGGTGGATGGCGTCAAGACCGTCGAAGTCGCGGGCAGCTACCGGCGCCGCCGCGAGACGGTGGGCGACCTCGACCTGCTGGTCAGCGCGAACCGTAACGCGGCCGGGGTCATGAACGCGTTCGTGGGTTACGAAGACGTGGCGGAAGTCCTGGCCAAGGGTTCGACGCGGGGCACCGTGCGCCTGCGCAACGGCGTGCAGGTGGATCTCCGCGTCGTCGCCCCAGCGAGCTTCGGTGCAGCGCTGTTCTATTTCACCGGATCCAAGGCGCACAACATCGCCGTGCGCAAGCTCGCGATCGCGAGGGGCCTCAAGCTGAACGAATACGGCATCTTCAGGGGTGACCGCAGCGTGGGTGGCCGCACCGAACAGGACGTCTTCGACGCCGTCGACCTGCCGTTCATTCCACCCGAGCTGCGTGAAGACCGCGGTGAGATCGCGGCCGCGCGCGCGAAGCGGCTGCCTGCCCTGGTCGAAATCGCCGACATCCGCGGCGACCTGCACTGCCACACGAAGGCGACCGATGGTCGCGACTCGCTGGAGACGATGGCACGGGCGGCGGCGGCGCGAGGCTATGAGTACGTCTCCGCGAACGACCACACCAGGCGGGTCAGCATCGCGCATGGAATGGACCGGCGTCGCCTGCTGCAGCAGGTTCGCGCAATCGACAAGCTCAACGCCAGGCTGCAAGGCATCGAAGTACTCAAGTCCGCTGAAGTCGACATCCTCGACAATGGCTCGCTGGACCTGCCGGACGGTGTGCTGAAGGAACTCGATTTCACGGTGTGCGCGATCCATTACGGCCTCAATCGGAGCCGTGAGAAGCAGACCGAGCGAATCCTGCGGGCGATGGACAACCCGTATTTCTCGATCCTGGCACATCCGACCGGCCGGCTCATCAACGCCAGGGAGCCCTACGACATCGATCTCGAGCGCGTGCTGACGGCGGCCCGGGAGCGCGGCCGGATCCTGGAGGTCAATGCGCACCCGGACCGGCTCGACCTGGACGACCAGGGCTGCCGCATGGCCAGGGAGGCGGGGGTGCGCCTCGCCATTTCAACGGATGCGCATCGCGTGGCCGACCTCGGCCTCATGCGCTTCGGGATCGACCAGGCTCGACGCGGCTGGCTGGAGCCCGACGACGTCGTCAACACACGGCGACTTGCCGACCTGAGGCGGCTGCTGCGACCGTGATTCGGGCAGGCAGGCGATGTGTCGACTAACCACCAATGGAGTCGCAAAATGACGCCAGGAAACACGTTCTTCTTGCTGATCGCGCTGCTGACAGGAGGCCCCGCCATGGCAATGGAACTCTCATCGACGGCATTCGGCCCCGGCGCAGCGATACCCAGGCGCTACACGTGTGAAGGCAACGATGTTTCGCCGCCACTGCGCTGGCAAGGCATGCCGGCGGGCGCGAAATCACTGGTGCTGATCGTCGACGATCCAGACGCGCCTGATCCACGCGCGCCCAGAATGACCTGGGTTCACTGGGTGCTGGCAAACCTGCCCGTGGATGCAGCCGGACTGCCGGAGGGCATCGCGCCGGCGGCCCTGCCCAAGGGAACGGTCGAAGGCCTGAACGACTGGAAACGCACGGGCTATGGCGGCCCGTGCCCGCCCATTGGCCGGCATCGCTACTTTCACAGGCTGTACGCGCTGGACGTCATGCTCGACGGTCTCAAGCACCCGACCAGGGCGCAGGTGGAGGCAGCGATGCAAGGCCACGTGCTGGCGCGCGCCGAACTGGTGGGCACGTACGAGAAGGCGGGACACTGAAGGCACCGCCGCGCCGGTCCGACTTGAACTTCTTGAGCCGATAGTGAGCCTCGCGTTCGCGCTCGCCCAGGAACTGCACGATGGAGCGGATCTCTGTTCGCAGGCGCGGCAAGACCCGTTCCTCCAGGACACGTACCCGCCGCGTGACCGCGAGGATCTCTTCGCCGAGCATCTTGAGCTTGCTCTCGAACGCAGCGATCTCAAGCACGGTCTCCAGCACCGACTCGAAGCGATGGACCGCCTCCTCGAGATGCGGCGTGGTGACGGTGTAATCGTAGGCGCGTTCCGGCGGCATCCGTACAAATGGCCCGAAAGCCACGAGCTCCCGATAGCGGACACCGAGGAGGTTACGCTCCGCAATGTCGACACCCACCTCTCGCTCCGAGAGTGCGGCGAGTGTCTCCACGAATGCGGCCCCCTCGTGTCCTTCGCTCAGGTGCAGCTCGTCGATGGCGATGCCGTAGTCGCGCCGGATCGCATCGCGGGAACGCACGAGGGGACGCACCGATTCGAGGAAGCCACGGATCAGCGCCTGGCGCCGTGCTTTCAGGATGGCCACGCTGTTCGCGATCGACGTGGCCTTTTCCTCCAGCTGCAGCAGGTCGGTGCGGGTCGGGTGGATCATGCGGACAGGCCGAATTTCTGCAGCAATGCCAGGCTCAGATCCAATGTCTCACCGATGCCGCGGCGCGCATCGCCCTGGTGCACGATCTCGCGTTCGAAGGCCTCGGCGAAGTCGAGCATGCGCTTGTCGGAATCACCCATGCTCTCGCGTCCGACGATGGCCTCCAGCCGCCGCAGGTCCCGCCCACTGGCGTAATGCATGTAGAGGGCATTGGCGATCTTGCGGTGGTCTTCGCGCGTATGTCCCTTGCCGATACCACGCTGCATCAGCCGCGACAGGCTCGGCAGCACGTCCACGGGCGGGAAGATACCGCGCTGATGCAGCTCGCGGCTCAGCACGATCTGGCCCTCGGTGATGTACCCCGTCAGGTCGGGAATCGGGTGCGTGATGTCGTCCTCGGGCATCGTGACGACCGGGAGCAGTGTCACCGAACCGGGGCGCTGCTTGATGCGTCCGGCACGCTCATAGAGCGATGCCAGGTCGGAGTACAGGTAGCCCGGATAGCCGCGCCGACCCGGCAATTCCTCCCGTGCGGTGGAGACCTCACGTAGCGCGTCGCAATAGTTGGTCATGTCGGTGATGACCACCAGCACGTCCCTGCCCTGCTCGAACGCGAGGTACTCAGCGACGCTGAGCCCGAACCGCGGCGCCAGCAAACGCTCGACGACCGGATCCCGCGCCAGGTTGATGAACGCGACGAAGTCACCCTGGAGCCGTTCGAGCGTCTGCCGGTAGAACGCGTACTCGTGATGTGCGAGCCCGAGCGCCACGAACACGACCACCGAACCTGAACCGGTGCCCGCGACGTTGACGCCACCAGAACGCGCATGCGCAAGGACGCTGGCAACGATGGCACTCGACGGCAACCCGGCGCAGGAGAAGATCGGCAGCTTCTGGCCCTTGACCAGCGTGTTCAGGCCGTCGATGCACGACAGCCCGGTTTCGATGAATTCCTGCGGGCGCTCGCGGGCGACCGGGTTAAGCGGAAAGCCGGACACCGGGGCCCAGCGCTCCGGCACGAACATCGGCAGGCCATCGAGCGGCTGGAACGAACCGCCGAAGGTGCGGTTGAGCACGCCCGGTGACAACGGGGCGCGCTTGACTGAGTCCGTGAACACGACCTCGGTGTGGTCCATGTCGAGGCCGCGGCTGTCGCCGATGACCTGGATCAGTACCGTGTCACCCTCGATCCGCAGCACCTCACCGGCCGCCTCGTGCCCGTCCGGAAACACGATCCTGACCGCTTCGCTCATGCGCGCGTCACTGACCTTCTCGACGAAGAGCAGTGGTCCCTGGATGCTGCGCAGTGTCGAGTAACTGTGCCGGCTCAGTCGCGTGGTGTAGGCGGCGGTGGCCGTCATGACGGGTGAACCTCGGCATCGTGCGCGGGCGACTCGCCACGCTCCAGCCGCTCGCTCGCCGCCTGGTGTTCGTCGAGCAGCTGGCGGATCTTCTGGTAGGTCTGTGCCGGCGTGGAAAAGGCGTCCTCGGTATATGCGTTCTGGGCGAGGAATGTTTGCCGGATGCGCGCCGTGGTACGCATCAACAGGCGGTCCGCCTCCTGCAGCCCCTCGGTACCCACGATCTCGGCGACCTCGCGCAGGCTCTCTTCCCGCTGCAGCAGCGCTCGCGTGCGCTGCCTGAGCGCTCCCCACTCCGCGGCAACCTGCTGATCGAGTTGCGCGACGACGTCCGCTTCGTACAGCGAGAAGCTCTGGAACCAGTTGATTGCCGGAAAGTGCCTGCGGTGCGCCAACGAAGTGTCGAGCATGAAGAACGCGCCCGTATTGCGCAGGCACGCCTGCGTCACCGGCTCCGAGAAGTCACCGCCCGGAGGCGAGATCGACAACAGCACCGTGAGCGAGCCGATGCGGCCGTCGAGTGTTTCGACCACTCCCGCACGCGCGAAGAACTCCGCCATGCGCGAACCAAGATAGGTGGGGTACCCCTCCTCGCCCGGCATCTCTTCGAGTGCCGCGGAAATCTCCCGCAGCGCCTCCGCCCAGCGCGACAGGCTGTCGGCCAGCAGCAACACGTTGTAACCGAGGTCCCGGTAGTACTCCGCCATCGTGATGGCCGTGTAGATCGAGGCCTCGCGCGCCGCCACCGGCATGTTCGACGTGTTCACGACGACGATGGTGCGTTCCATCAGTGGCCGCTTGCTCCACGGATCGCTGAGCACGGTAAAGTCGTCGAGCATCTCGGCCATCTCGTTGCCGCGCTCGCCGCAACCCACGTAGACGACGATGTCCACCTCGGCGAACTTCGCGATCGATTGCTCGAGCAGCGTCTTGCCGGTGCCGAAGCCGCCGGGAAAAATGGCGCTGCCGCCACGGGCCAGCGGGAACAGGAAGTCGATGCAACGCTGCCCTGTGGTCAGCGGCTCGAAGCGCGACAGCTTGCGCCGATAGGGCCGCGGCAGTCGCACGGGCCAGTCATGGCAGGCGAAGACCCGTCGGCCGTCGGTCAAGGCCGCTACGGCCTCCTCCAGCCCGATCTCGCCGTCCTTGATTTCATCGATCGTGCCCTCGCAGTCGACAGCAAGAATCGGATGGCGGAATGCCCCTTCGTCGACGTAACCGACAGACTCGCCGACCCGGATCGCGTCGCCTCGTGATTTTGTCGGCGTGAAGCGCAGCTTCATCGCTGCGGTCGTGCCTGCGCCTGTTCCACCTGGAAGAAGGAAAGGTCCCTGCGACTGGTGCATCGCCGCGAGCGGTCGCTGCAGCCCGTCGAACATCTGGCGCAACAGGCCCGGGCCGAGCCGAGCCGTCAACTGCGTGCCAGTGCCGACGACCGGCTCGCCAATCGCGAGGCCGCGCGTGTTTTCGTAGACCTGGACGACGGCACGTCCTCGCTCGAGGCGCACGACCTCGCCCATGAGTCCGGCCTCGCCGACGACCACGCGCTCATAGAGCTTGAGCCCGGCCAGGTCCACGCTGACGGTCGGGCCGGAAATGCCGATGATTCGACCGCTCACAGGCTCAACCTCACCTGGTAGCCGATCGCACGACGAATCAGTTGCAGGACGTAATCCTCCTCCGCGACGGCACCTGCCCGCTCGGGCGCAGGAAGTACGATGACGAGGCCGGTCCAGCGTCGATCGAGCTCCCGGATGTATTCGCGGGCACTGCCAGTCGCCAACCGCTCGTCGACGATGACGGCGCCATTCAGCGGATCGCGCACCAGCTGTCGCAGCAGGACCGGCAGTTCGTCCGGGCTCGCGCTCAGCTGCCGGACCCCGGCCAGTGCGAAACCGGGACGCGAATCGGGTGGAGCGATCACTACGATCTTTCTCACGCGACCAGCTCCTTCTCGAGTCCTGCTGAATCGAGATGGCCGGCGTGCAGCAGCAGGGATTGATTGCGCGCGTGGATGTAGACGCGCCACGCATGGTCGAGGACCGTGCCGACCGGATCTTCCTGCCGGCCCAGGCTGCGAACCTTGTGGGACAGGCTGCCGAGCAGGATCGTCTCGAGGGAACCTTCTGCCGTCGCCAGCGGCGGTGCCGCGCGGCCCGCAATCTCGCGGACCATGGGATCGAGGCCCGCAGCGTCCCGGGCTGCCCCAATGCGCTGCAGGCGTTCCACTCCGATCGTGCCACCCGTCAGGAACGCCGCCGCGTCGTCCATTTCCCAGCGCAGCAGCTTGTAGAGCGTCATGAGATTGCGCAGATCGACGAAGGACGCGAAGAATCTCCGGACGAGCGGATGCAGGCGGGCGTCGTTCACGTGCCCGAGATAGCTCCGCGTCAGTCGTGTCTCGAAGCCCTTGAGCCCTGCCTGCGCATAGGCGCGTCGCAGCGATGCCTCGGCATCGTCCGCAGGCTCCAATGCGACGGCAATGGACGCGACCGCGGCCGGGACATCCGTTTCCTGCAACAGCGCCTGTCGCAGCGCGTCGGAGACCTGGCTTGCTGCGAGCAGCCGCGCGATCTCGGCGTCCCGCTGCACGGCTTTGCAGCGCAGGCACAGCACGAGGGTCTTCAGCTCGAACAACCCGAACACCGGATCGACGCTCGTCCGGAGTCGGCGATTCATCTGGCCTCGCAGCCAGCCGAGTTCACGCAGGAATCCTTCCCAGATGGCGTCGTCCGTGACCTCCGCAGGCAGGCCGCGTGCATGGATCGCTCGCCACTGCGCCGTCAGCGCCGCGCGCCGGGCACGCACCCGCGCCAGCAGATAGTCCGTCGGGTAGCCGTCGGACGCGATGTCACGAAGCAGTTCGATGGCCATCGGGCTCCCCTGGCAGGTCGTTGATCAGTCGCGGGAGCACGTCGGGCCACGCCGTTTCCAGGCGTGTCTCGAGCGTGTTGCTCACGCGGATCCGCCCCCCGTCCGCTTCCACATGCAATCCGCCACAGATGGCCGGATCGCACACGACTTCAGCGGACGGGAATCGCTCGGACGCGGCCTCCCGATCCGCTGGATTCACGCGGACGCGCTGCCAGTCCCGCTGCGGCAACTCGCGAGCCAGTGCCTGGAAGAGCTCCAGACCGTTCGCTACGCGCATTGTCGGCAGCTGCATGATTGCCAGCCTGTAGAGTCGATCCGCGAGAACGAGTACGGCCTGGGTACGGATCTCGCGGGCACGATGCCGTGCTTCGGCGGTCGCATCGTCTTGAAGCTGTCGTGCAAGCGCGGCTGCCGCCTGCGCTTCCCGCACGCGCTGCCGCTCGAGCGCGTGCGCCAGTTCGAGGCGGTACGCCTCAGCCTGCGCCCGGACGTCGCGCCAGAGCGCCTCCACGTCCTCGGTCGCCCTGTTGCGCAGCGACTCGATCAGCGCCTCCCGGCCCATCGCTCATACCTGCAGCAGGATCATCGCGGCGATCACGAAGCCCAGGATCACGATCGTTTCCGGAATCGCCAGCAGGATGATGATCGTCGCCGTCAGCTCCGGCTTTTCGGCCAGCGCACCCGCACCGGACGCACCGATCCGCGACTGCACCCAGGCGGTGGCGAGTGCGCTGATCCCCAGCGCCAGCGCGGCGGCGAAGGCCATCAGGACCTTGTCCATGTTCACGACAGCATCCATGGTTTTCTCCTCAGTCGACCTTCTTGAGCGGCTCGTAGCGCCGGCCGCCTGTTTCGATGAACTTGCCGAAGAACTCGACGTAGTGCAGGCGCAGCGCGTGGATCGTCGGCGCGAACACGCCGAGCAGGATATTGAACGCATGCAGCAGCACAGCGACAGCGATGCCCACCCAGACGCTGCCCGCAGCGCCGGCGAGTTCGTTGGCAACGTACGCGAGCAGCACCGATGCGAGGCCAACGGCCATGATGCGCGCGTAGGAAACGATGTTGCCGAGGTGCCGGAGCAACTCGAACGGCGCCAGCAATCCGCCCGTCAGCAACAGCACCGGGCCGATCACCAGCATCGCCATCAGCAGCGGTTTCCTGAGCAGCGCGGCGACCGGTGCGAAATAGGACGCGAGCACTCCCGCCACGCAGAGCAAGGCCAGGATGCTGAACAGCCGGGACAGCGCTTCGCGCCTGTGGTGCCCCTTCATTGACGAGACGATGCCCAGGGCCAGCCCGATGAGCACATGGACGGCTCCGATGGCCAGGGCGAAGTAGAGCATCGGCACGATCGATGTGCGCCTGTCGATGCAGGCCCGTTCGAAGCCGAGCCACTGCGCGCCCGATGCACCGAAACACTCCCCGTACAGCACCCCGAAAATGATGGAGTAGACGGAGGCAACTGCCAGGATCTGCCCGATCTGCCGCAACGTCCGACGGCCCCTGGCGAACACGACGAGACCGGCCGCCACCAGCAGCAACACGAGCCCATAGCCGATGTCGCCGAGGATCATGCCGAAGAACAGCGGGAAGAATATGCCGATGAACGGCGTCGGATCGATCGACGTGTAGCGGGGCGCGGGCAGCGGCCGCAGTAACAGCTCGAACGGCCGGAAATACGGCGGATTGCGCAGCGCCACCGGCACGTCGTCGAGATCCTGCTGCAGGATCTCGCGTTCCTCGACGACCACCGTCTCACCGTGCTTTGCCACGAGCGACTTGCGCAACCCATCCACGCTGACGGACGGCATCCAGCCGTACAGCACGAAGCAGCGGTCAGTTTCGTACATTGACGCGCTGGTCCGCAACAGCACGAGTCGGCGGCCCAGCCACTCCCGGACGTTCGCGTAGAGTCCGCGCCATGACAGCGCGAAGTCTTGAGCCTCCTCGTCAATTGCCGCGAGATCGGCCCGCCGTGCCTCCAGACGCGCCCGTGTCGCCCGGATCTTCTCCGGCAACGACAGGCCTGCGAGATAACCGGGCAACGCGATTTCCGGGATGTGGTTATCACGCAGGCCTTCTTTCAGCCGGGCCGCGAGATCCTTTTCCGTCGTGAGCAACCCGATGTAGGAGCCATCCTCGGCCCGCGCAGTGCGCACTTCCGTGCCGAGCAGCAGCCGGCCCGCAACGCGGGTCAGTTGCTCCAGCGCGGCGGGGTCACGGACTTCGACGCCGATGAACTCGAGACCCGCGGCCTCGGCACCCTTGGGAGCCAGCGACTCGACGGTCGAGAGGAACACCGTGTAACGGTTGAGTTGCGCCAGTTCCCCCTGCAACGCCTCCCGTCGTCGCGCGCGTTCCTCGGCAGACGCCAGGTGCTTGCCGATCACCGCCGCGATGGAGTTCATCGCACGCGACGCGCTCAGGTAGGACTCCCGCGTTGCAACTTTCGGCAGCAGTTCCAGCAGCCGATCGACCTTCACGCTAAGGTCCTCGAGGAACAGCCGCTCGGCCAGCATCTTGCCGTCGAGGGCCAGCGGGCGGACCTGCGGCACGGCGCCTTCGTCGATTCGCCCCTTGATCTCGGGATCGATCTGCAGGACTCCGGCACGCTCGATCGTCTCGAGCACGGGCAGCAGCTCGTCGCGAGGACCCGTGATCTCGACCTTGGACATCCTAACGAGCACTGGAAGACCCCGGGACGATGCAGGCGATGTGCCGGGCAACGAGATCTCTCAAGGCATCGTCGCGATCGCGCTCCATGGCATGTGCCGCTGCTTGCGCCTGACTGACGATCTCCGCGGCGCTCCTACGCGCGGCCTCCCTTGCTGCAGCCTCGCCCTGGCTCGAGCTGCCTTGCAGACGCCCCATCTCGGCCGTGTGCTCCGCCAGAAGCCGGCGCCGCTCATCCTCGAGCCACTGGCCCGCTTTCTCGCGCTCGGCGTCGAGCTTCTCCCGAATTTCCTCTTCGACGCCGAGGATCTCTTGCAGGGTGCTTTGTTGCATCGGGCGGAGCCAGGCGGCAACGGCCTGCCGGAGCTGACATTCGGCAGATCCATTGCCCCGCCGGGAAAGTCTAGTCCGTTCTCGCACCCGGGCAATCCGCACTTGAGGAAGCGCCGCTGATTGCCGACACCGTCGGCCTCGCACCGGCCGAACGCAATCTGGAGCCAGTCGAATTACTTGATGACAGCGGCACCCGGGACTAGGTAGCGGGCGGCAGGCGCCTGGAGCAATGAATGCACGGATTCTCGCGTCTGGCGTCGCGGCGCAGGCATCAGCGGCTGATGGCCGACCACTTCGTCACCGCTGCGACAGACGGTCGATCTCGGCGAAGAAGCTGCGACGCCCGCTGGTCAGTCCGAGTGCCTTCCAGGTCGGTGCGAGCCTGACGACGCGATCCTTGAACGCGTCTTCATAATACTCGTGGTCGAGGTAGCCCTGCTGGAACTGGTAGTGCATGTTGTCCCAGTGCGTCTGCTGGGCGATCTGCCACATCCGGAACCGCCCGCGTTCCGCATCGGTCAACGAATCCAGCGCGTTGACGTCCCCGGGATAACCGAGTTCCGTCAGCTTGATGATGATCGGTCCGATGAACTCGGAATCGGCGGCCTGCACCAGCATGGCCTGCAACGCATCGGAACGCACCTGGTAGGTCTGCGCCAGCGCGAGCTTGCGGGCCTCTTCCATGGCACGCGTGTTCTGGCCGATCTGCTTGGCGAGGTAGACCAGCGTGACGACCACGGCCAGCGCTCCGACGACCTCGCCGATCGCTCCCCAGTCCTGCAGCGTCATAGGGCGTCCTCCGTGAACAGGGTACACACAGTCATGTGTGCCCTATTTCACGCCGCCGCGCGCGGTGCTGCAACGATCACACTGCGTGTGTGCAGCCGGTCTAGAGGGCGGCGACGCGGCTCCGCGACTCGAGCCAGGTCCGGACCCGCTTGGCATCCGCGATTCGCGTGTACTTGCCATAGGAGTTGAGCAGCACCATCACGACCGGGCGGCCGTCGATGACGGTCTGCATCACGAGGCAGCGCCCGGCCTCCGGGATGTAGCCGGTCTTCTGCACGTCGACTCGCCAGGCCGGGTTCGCCACCAGCAGATTGGTGTTGTGGAACTCGAGTTGTCGTCGGTTGACCGTCACCGTGTGCCCGGCAGAGGTCGAGTAGTCGCGGATCGTCCGGTTGCCTGCGGCCGCCAGCACCAGCTTGGCCAGGTCCACGGGGCTCGCCACGTTGCCGCTCGACAGGCCCGTGGGCTCGACGAAATGGGCCGAGGTCATGCCGAGTGCAACGGCCTTCTTGTTCATGGCCTGCACGCAGGCGCGCAGACCGCGAGGATAGGCCCGGCACAGCGCGTACGCGGCACGGTTCTCGGACGACATCAGGGCCAGGTGCAGCAGGTCTCGCCGGCTCAGCTTGTAACCGGAAGCGAGCCGCGAGGCATTGCCGGCGGTGCCACGCACGTCGTCGGCGTTGATGGTCACGAGCTGGTCCATCGACTGGCCGCCCTCGAGCACGACCAGGGCAGTCATCAGCTTGGTGATGGAGGCGATCGGAACGGCGATGTGCTCATTGCGCGCGGCGAGCACCGACGCGGCGGACTCGTCGAGGACGTAATAGGCGTGGGAGCGCACGTCCGGGATCGTCCCGGGCAGCGCGGTTCCTTGCGCTGCTGCCAGGGCGGCCGTCGATGCAAACACGGTCAGCAGTAAGCCCGCCAACGCCGTCGAGCCGATCCTCTTGTGCCAACTCCGCATGTCGTCCATCGCTCCTTCACGAGTCTCGCAGCCCCGGGCCGCCCGCCCATCTCTTGAGCCAGCGTCGAAGCGGCCGGCAGCCTGCCACAATTCGCGGCGAATGTGACATATCAGCCGGCGGAAGAATCGCGCCGGGTTCACATTTCGGAGCGGCCTGATGCCCGTCTGCGCAGCCCGGCGCCGCCTCTCTCCGCACGATCAGCGACCCTGCAATCCGCAATCAGCGACCCTGCAATCGGCGACGAAAACCGACGCTGCCGGGGGGCGGCCCGGCCTGTGAACTGCGTCACGAGCGGAGTCGACATATTCGTACGCGTGTCACAGACCCTTGCTGAACCCCTCGGGCTAGATGTACCAGATCCAAGGGGCTGCCGCGTTTGGAAGAGGCTCGCAGAAGAATGTCGCCAAGGCGGCCAGAGAACGACGGGATGACGAAGTGCGAGCGGTTCGGCGCCGGCTGGACCGGCGCCGTTGCCGTCGGGTTGTTCGTCTACATCGCTATCGCCATCGCGCTGATCCTGATCGACGGTCTTTCATCGCCGTGGCTCGACGTCTTCAACCTGTATTCCGATTCGGCGGCGAGCATCTGCGTGGCCATCCTGACCGGGGCTGCCGCGCACGGCTCCGCCGACCCGGGCCCGCGCCGTACCTGGTGGCTGCTAACGGCCGCGCTGGCCACCTACAGCACAGGCAACCTGCTGCATTCGACTTACTGGCTGTACGGGATCGACCCGTTCCCGTCGCTCGGCGACGTGTTCTTCCTGGGGTTCTACCCGCTCGTCTTCGCCGCGGTGCTGACGGTGATCCGCACCGCCGCCGTTCGAGTGCAATGGGTCCGGCTCGGACTCGACACCGCGATCCTCATGCTGGGATTCGGCGCATTCTTCTGGTTCCTCGTGATCTCGCCGACGGCGGACGCCCAGCGCGAACCTGACGTGCTCAAGTACGTGCTGGCACAGAGTTACATCGGCCTCAATTGCCTCATGCTGCTGGCCTGCGGCGTGCTGCTGATGCACTCGGGCGCCACGCCCATCCGCCGCCACGCCCTGCTGCTGCTCACTCTCGGCTTTTCGTCGATGTCCGTGGCCGACATCGTCTGGGCCATGTCCAAGGTGGACGGCAGCTACATTCCGGGCAGCGTCTCGGATGTCATTTACCTGTCGTGCTACGTCTGGCTTGCGGCTGCTGCGCGCGAGCAGCTGCGGGGCGAGCCCGGCGTACGCCGCGCCCCGAGTGCATTCAGCATCGCACTCGTCGAAGGGATGCCGTACATCGCCATGATGGTGTCGTTCCTGGTGCTGGTGTACGTGGAAAGCAGCACGGCCGTCAGCCCCGTGAACACGATGACCGTCATCATCTTCGTGCTGACGTCGCTGGTCGTGGTGCGCCAGGGCGTGCTCTCGCGCGACGACGCCCTGCTGCGCGAGCAACGCGCCGCCGACATCGTCGAAGCCCGGTACGCATCACTGATCAAGAACGCCTCCGACGTGATCATGATCACCAACGCAGAGGGAACGCTGCTGTTCGCCTCGCCGGCGGCCGAACGCACCTTTGCGACCCACCCGGACGACCTGGTGGGCCGGAACCTCCTCGAGCGCTGGGCCGATGGCGACAACGAGCGGCTGGCCGCGTTCCTCGCCGAGGTGGCGGCAACGCACGGGCGGGTCGTCGGGCCGATCGAACTGGTCGTCGAGACGGGCGAACGGCGCAGCACCCTCGAGTGCGTCGGCAGCAACCTGATGGACGATCCGGCCATTGGCGGGCTGGCGCTGAACTTCCGCGACGTCAGCGAGCGCCGGGCCCTGGAAGAACAGCTGCGCAAACTGGCGTTCCACGACCCGCTGACGCTGCTGGCGAATCGCAGCCTCTTCTGGAACCGGGTCGAGCACGCGCTGGCGCTGGCGCAACGGACGCAGCAGCGAGTCGCCGTCATGTTCCTCGACCTCGACAACTTCAAGACCGTCAATGACTCGCTCGGACACGACGCCGGCGACCGCATGTTGCAGGCAGCGGCGCAGCGGCTGGTCAAGTCGACGCGGCCATCGGACACCGTGGCACGCCTGGGCGGCGACGAATTCGCGATCCTGCTGGAAGATATCCACAGCGATGTGGACGTCGAGCGCATCGCGGCGCCGATTACCGCGGCGTTCAGCCGACCGCTGCTGGTCGACGGCCGGGAAACCGACGCGACGGCGAGCATCGGTGCCGCGTGCTCACAGCCGGGTGACGATGCCGAGCAGTTGCTCCGCAAAGCCGACATCGCCATGTACCACGCGAAGGCGGCCGGCAAGGCGCGCTGCGTGTTGTTCCAGCCGCACATGCAGGAACAGCTGCACGACCGCCTGCGACTCGAGCAGGACATCGACCTCGCGTTCGTCCGTGACGAGTTCTTCGTCGAGTTCCAGCCCGTCGTCGACCTGGTGAGCCGCGAGCTGCTCGGCGTCGAAGCCCTGGTTCGGTGGGATCACCCGCAGCGGGGCATCGTCATGCCAGGCGCGTTCATTTCGATCGCCGAGGAATCCGGCCGGATCGTCGAACTGGGTCGTCGCGTCCTCGTCGACGCGTGCACACAGATTCGAGCGTGGCGCGATTCCGTCGAGGCTGGCACCGGCCTGCGCGTGGCCGTGAACATTTCCGGCCGCCACCTGCAGCAGGGCGACCTCGTCGGGGATGTGCGCCATGCACTCGAGGTATCAGGGCTCGACCCCGGCAGCCTCGTGATCGAGTTCACCGAGAGCACGATCATGCAGAACACGGAGGCCAACCTGGAACGCTTCCGCGAGCTGAAAGCGCTCGGCGTGCGCCTCGCGATCGACGACTTCGGCATGGGTTACTCGTCGCTCTCGTACCTGCACCGGTTCCCCATCGACATCCTGAAGATCGATCGCGCGTTCGTGAGCCGGCTGACCGAGCACGACGGCGGTCCAGAACTGGCGCGTGCCGTCGTGATGCTCGCGACGACGCTCGGCCTCGAGACGGTCGCCGAAGGCATCGAGAACGAAAGCCAGGTGGCGACCCTGCTGGGCCTCGGCTGCGTAGCGGGCCAGGGATTCCTCTTTGCCCGCTCGAGCACGCTCGACGTCGTGGCTCGGACCCCGTTCATGGATCGCCGCGCCAACCTGCGGGTGGCGGAGCGCGCTGCACGCACCGACCTCACCGCGACCGGTCGCTATCGCGTGGCGGACCTCCGGCCGCGTTCGGCAGCAGGCTGACCGGATCGGCCGGCCCGGCGGCGATGGACGCTCGTACGACGCTGCCGCCGTCACTCGCGCTGGCCGCGGGCTTTGAGCTGCAGCGTGTGGAGATAATAATGCTTTTCTTTTCATACAGTTAGCAGCGCACGTCGCTGCATCGAACGGCAGCGGTCCGCCCTCTGCTTTGCACACCGCCGCGTATCCGCTAGCCTTGGGCTCAGAAGAGGCCTCGACGCCGACCTGCCCGCTCCACAGGACCTTGGACGCACCAGGGCAAGAACTTGGCTCAAACCGCAGATGTTTTCCTGAGCTATTCGCGCGAAGACAAGGCGCGGGTACTCGAGTTTGCCGGCAAACTGCGGGCCGCCGGCGTGAATATCTGGATCGACCAGGGCGGCATCGACGGCGCAGCGCTCTGGGGCGAATCCATCGTGCGTGCGCTCGAGGGGGCCAAGGTGCTGCTGCTGATGGTCTCGCCGTCGGCTGTCAGCTCCCACAACGTGGCGAAGGAAGTGATGCTGACGAGCGAACGCAAGGGCAACATCCTGCCCGTTCACCTCGAGCCGACGACGATTCCACTCGGCCTCAAGTACCCGCTCGCCGGCATCCAGCACATCGAGTTCTACCACGGCGATCCAGAGGAAAACCTGCAGGCCGTCCTGCGCTCGCTGACGGGCCTGGGCGTCACCATCATGCGCCCGCAGCCTGCTGCCGGCGCCGGTGCGGAAACACGACCTGCCCCTGCCGCCGCAGCGCATGCGGCCGACTCCCTCCCGGAGCGCGGGGCGGTGGCCGTGCTGCCGTTCGACAACATCAGCCCGGATCCCGAGACCGACTACTTCAGCGACGGGCTGACCGAGGAACTGATCGCGAGGCTGTCGCTCGTGAGCGAGATCAACCTGATTTCACGCTGGGCCTCGATGCAGCACAAGGGCCGGGGCCAGGACGTGCTCGCGATCGGCAATGCGCTCGGCGCACGCTACATCGTCGGCGGTGGCGTCCGCCGGTTCCAGGATTCGGTGCGCATTACCGTGCAGCTCGTCGACGTCGTGACCAACCTGCAGCTCTGGGGCAACACCTACAAGGGCAAGCTCGACGATATCTTCGACATCCAGGAGCAGGTCGCCCAGCAGATCGTCGAGGCACTGAAGCTCAAGCTCACTTTCTCGGAACGACTGTCGCTCACCAAGCGGCAGACCCTCAATGCGGAAGCCTACGACCTTTACCTGCGTGGCCAGGACCAGCTCTACCGGCTGACCAAGCGCAGCGTCGAATACGCGATCCAGCTGTTCGAGAAGGCGATCGAACTCGACTCGCGTTACGCGTCCGCGTATGCCGGTTGCTCCAGCGCCTACGGCCAGATGTACCAGCTGATCGCGCGCGAGGAGCGTTATCGCGAACTGGCGCAGGAACTCAGCTTCAAGGCGCTGATGTACGACAACAACCTGTCGGAAGCGTACCGGGCGATGGGACTGTCCTATTTTCTCTGGGGCAAGCTGAACGAGGCCACCGCCTCGTGCACCAAGGCGATCGAAATCGACCCCGATGACTTCATCGCGCACTGGACGCTCGGGCGGATCTACTTCACCGAGGGCAAGCTCGAACAGGCGCTCGACCTCTTCCGGCGCGTGGCCGAGATCAAGCCGAGCTTCTATGCGGGCCACCTGGACGTGGCGCAAACATGCGCCGGGCTCGGGCGCGACGAAGAAGCGGCAACGGTCTATCGTCGCCTGCTCGAAATCATGCCGAATTACCTGCTGCAGAATCCCGACGATGCGCGCGCGCGATTGATCTACGCGAGCAAGCTCGGCTGGGCTGGTCGCAAGGAAGAGGCGATCCGCGAGGGCGCCAAGGCACTCGTGCTCAGCCCCGGCGATCCGGTCATGCTCTACAACGCCGCGTGCATGTACGTCGGTCTTGGCGAGTCGAGCCGGGCCATCGACGCGCTGCGCCAGGCCGTCGAAGCCGGTTACACCAATTTCGGCTGGATGCAGAACGACCCGGACCTGGTCTCCCTGCGCGACGATCCCGCCTTCATCGAAATGCTGCGCGACTTGAGCAGCCGCCCGGCTTCGCCGTCGGCCGGCTAGCCAGCCCGAGCAGACTCACGCAACTGGGAAGCGGCGATCAGTCATCGCCGCGCTCGCGGCCGTGGCCCTTGCTCTTGCCGTTGCCATGACCGCGCTCCGAGTCGTGCTCATCGCTCGCGCCGCGAGCGTAATACTCTTGCTGCCTGTAGCGCGGCACGTACTGTGCCTGGTACCAGTCCTCGCGCACGAAATAGACCGGGCGGCCGCACGCGCCATACTTGCCGCAGTGCTTGCTCCAGTGCTTCTCGTGGCCCGGCGGCACGCGCAGGTAGATCGGCTGCAGATAGGCGACCTTCGGCGGGCGCTGGACCCAGACCGGCTCGGCATAGATCACAGCCGGCCGCGGAAAATCGCCAATGTTGATCTGCCCGTACAGACCGGGCTGGCTGATCCCGATCGAGGCGCTGACGTCGGTGCCGAACGCCGGAACAGCGACAACCGATGCGATGAGGGCGACAAGCAAGCGTCTCACGGGTCTTCACTCCTATGCGGCCGTTCGCAGCCCGGATGGCCCGACGCCGGGTCTCGTGTGCTGCGCATGCTAGCAACGGCTCGCCGCGAGTCCGCAGAATCGTGGCCGGACTGTGAACAGGCGCACAGCCTTGCCCGTGTCGACCTCGAACCGGCGCCGCGGCGACGTCCCGACTGTGTCTTGCCGTACAGATGAATCCGGATCCCAGGGCATACGCTGAGTAGACGGGGTCAGTACGACCCGTCTTTACTGCCGACAGATGGGTCGGTCCAGTTGCGGAGACATGCGATGAAGACCAGCGCCCTGACTCGCCTTGGATTGACGGTCGCGCTGAGCACGGCGCTGGCGACCATGAGCTTCGCGAGCCACGCCCAGTACGGACAGGAAGTGTCGGCCCCGCACAAGGCCGAGGCACAGCAGCACAAACAAGACCAGCAAGAGCAGAAAGACGAAAAGAAAGAGGCGAAGGACAAGCAGCATCATCGCCTCTCGCAGCAGGAGCAACAGGAGCGTATCCGCCAGCAGAAGAGGCTCATCGCAGAGTACAACCAGCGTATCGCGCAACAGCAGGCGATTGCGCTGCGCAACGCGCAGCAGCTGGAGAAACAGAAGCGACTGGCCCATTACCGCTACCAGCAGGCGTACTACGAGCAACTGCGTCAACAGCAGGCGCGCCTCGAGAATGACCGCTACGACTACGACAACGACCCGTACTACTACACGCCTCCGACCTACCAGTACCGCCGGGGCGACAACAACTACCAGACCAATCAGTACGGCGCCAACCAGCTCCGGCAGGCCTCGAACACCGGCTACCAGAAAGGCTACCAGGCGGGGCGCGCGGACAAGCAGGACCACTGGCGCTTCGATTACCGGGGATCGTTCGCCTACCAGGACTCCAACTACGGCTTCGACGGCCGCTACGTGCGGCAGGACGACTACAACTACTACTTCCGCGAGGGATTCCAGCGGGGCTATGAGGACGGCTACTACGGGCGTCGCACCTATGGCAACAATGCCAACGGTTCCGACTCGCTGCTCGGCACGGTGCTGAACTCGATCCTCGACCTGCAGCCGCTGCAGCAGTAGGGTCTCTCCGGCCCGCCCTGGATTCCTGCGTGCGCAGCGGATCCTCGCGCAACCGCCGCTCGAACTCCTCCGTGAGCGCCGCGTCCTGCGACAGCATCTGGCGCGCCACGGCCTCGATGACGTAGTTCTCCACGTACTCGTTGCGTTCGAAAGCCGTGCTGAAATAGCCCCATGACAGGAACGAGTCTGGCGCCTGCGGCTCCAGCAGCGACATCACCAGCCGCGCCTTCGGCTGCGCAATCGGCACGAACATCATGGATATTCCTGCCAGGAGTGCGTCTCGACCAGGCCGCCGAAGCGGTTGCGGGTGGCCCAATAGCTGAGACTGTAGCGGGGCGAGCGCACCTCCGCGGCAAGGCCGGAGGCCGGATCGTCGGCACGGACGAACTCGGGGAGGACGCCATCGTCCGACACGGCGACAGCGAGCAACGGCCGGTTCTCTGGCGAGCGCCCGAACTCGAAGCAGCGCGCCTTGCCGTGCCAGCGCGCGGCAAATGCAGCGCACAATCTTTCCACTTCGTGGTCGCGGCCGGTGCGAGTCAACCCGGATCGCTCGGCGATCGTCGTGCGCTCGCTCCGACTCTCCGCAGGCGAGGCGGATGCAGGCATGGCAGTGAGGACGAGAAGCAGGCCGGCAGGCAGCCAGGATGGATTGGCACGGTACATGGAAAGGAGACTCGCGCGAATGGCCCTGGTTTGTGCCTATACTCCGCCCGGTGCCAACGGCTCGGGACAGAGCCACTGGATTCCGGGGGGAAAAGAAAGATGCGCGTCGTCATGTTGCCGGCCCTGTTGCTCGCAATGGCGAGCCAGTTTTTCGTCACGCCGCTGCGGGCCGAAACGGTCGGCAAGACGGTGCTGCCCGAGCCGCAGCCGAGCTGGTTCATGATGAACGGCTGGGAAGCCAGCTACATTTTCGATGCCGCAGACCAGCAGATGAAGGGCCTGATCTCGCACAGCGTGTTTACTCCAGCCGTGGTCACGCTGCCGTCGCGGAAGGAAGCCTATTTCGTCGATTCGTTCTATGCGCGTGGCGTGCGCGGCACGCGCAGCGACGTGCTGACCGTGATCGACATGCGCGATCTCACGACCAAGGCGGAAATCGACATCCCCGACAAGGCGGCGGCGCTGCCCATACGCCAGCACATCGCACTGCTGGACGACGAGCGTCATGTAGTGGTCTTCAACATGACGCCAGCGCAATCCGTCAGCGTGGTGGACGTCGTCGAGCGCAAGTTGACGGCGGAGATTTCGACGCCCGGCTGCGGCATCATCATGCCCGCCGGTCCGCGGGGATTCCTGATGCTCTGCGGCGACGGCACCCTGCAGTTCATCACGCTGGACAAGAACGGCAAGGAGGCCGGGCGCGTCCGCAGCGAATCGTTCTTCGTGATGGAACAGGACCCGGTCTTCGACCGGGTCGTGCGCTCCAGTGGCGGCTGGATGCTGATCACGCACGATGGACTGGTGCGCGAAGTCGGAGTGGACGGTGACCGCATCAAGGTCGGCGAGGCCTGGTCGATGCTGAATGCCGAGGACAAGGAAGACGGGGGCGAGAAGGAACAGTGGCGGCCGGGAGGCGACCAGCCTTTCACCATGCACCGCAATACGTCTCTCCTGTACTCACTGATGCACAAGGGGAAGGTCGACACGCAGGACGCCGAAGGCACGGAAATCTGGGTGTTTGATACCAGCCGCCGCAAGCGTGTCGCGCGCGAGGTACTGCCGGTCGCCGCGGAAGGCATCCTCTCGAGCCAGGAACCATCCCCCCGGCTGTACGTGCTCGACAAGGACCACAAGCTGAACATCTATGACGGGCTCAAGCTCGCGCTGCTGCACACCATCGAGAAACCGGGCGTCAACGGCGCCCTGCTGCAGACGCTGACGCCCAATGATTGATCCTTTGTTCAGGCTCGTGATCGCGGTCGCGTGCGCACTGTTGCTGCTGCTTTCGGCATGGCACAAGGTCGCCGCGCGGGAAAGGTTCATTGCCGCACTGGGCGATTACCGGTTGCTGCCCGGCTCGTTACTGCGTCCCACGGCAGCGCTGATCCCGGTGCTCGAGGCCTCGCTGGGCCTCGCCTGGCTCACGGGACACGAAATCGATACCGTTGCGGTCCTCACCGCAGGATT
This sequence comes from Gammaproteobacteria bacterium, assembly GCA_029865465.1. GTDB lineage: Bacteria > Pseudomonadota > Gammaproteobacteria > Steroidobacterales > Steroidobacteraceae > RPQJ01. The sequence goes on along the minus strand of JAOUGW010000002.1, from coordinate 14,940 downwards.
GCTGGCTCTCTATGCCTGCGCCATTGCGATCAACCTTTGGCGTGGTCGTGTCCACATCAGCTGCGGCTGCGGGTTCGGCGGCGCAGCGGGCGAGGACCAGCCACTGTCCTGGTGGCTGGTGGCACGCAACCTGTTACTCGGCGCCCTGGCTGTGCTCGCAACGTTGCCGGCGGCAAGCCGTGAGCTCGGTCGCTACGACTGGCTCACGCTCGCCCTGGCCCTGGCGGCTTGCGGCTTGCTGCACGCCGGGGTCTCCCAGTTGCTGCGCAACGGCGCGGCGATCTCGTCGTGGAGAAGGCTGCGTGACTGACGCGTTGCTGATATCCAACGCCGTGCTCTGGTGCGTCGTCATCGTGCTGGCGCTGGTCGTGCTGGCGCTGGCGCGGCAGGTTGGCGTGCTGCACGAGCGGGTATCGCCGGCCGGAGCGCTGATGCCAACGACCGGGCCGAAGGTCGGCGAACGCACTCAGCCAGCCGCCTATCGCGACCTGAGCGGCGCGGAGGTGAGCGTGGGCGGACCGGGCCCGGACGGGCGCGCGACACTGGTGCTGTGGGTTTCGCCGACCTGTCCGGTCTGCAAGGCACTCGTGCCGACGGCACTGTCCATGGCGCAGGCCGAGCGCCTGCGGCTGGTATTCGCGAGCGACGGCGACAAGCTCGAGCAGCACCGGGCCTACGTCCGCGATCTGCGCATCGACGCGTATCCTTACGTCGTATCGCAGGCGCTCGGCCTGAGCTACGCGGTCAGCAAGCTCCCGTTCGCCATCCTGATCGGCGGCGACGGCGTATTGAAGAGCAAGGGCCTCGTGAACACGCGGGAACACCTCGAAAGCCTGGTGGAATCGATGCGGTCTGGCATCCGGTCGCTGCAGGAGTTTGCTGGAATCGCGGACCGCCAGGAGGAAGCCGCCCTCAAGGGACAGCCAACATGAAGAACTCGAAGATCGTCGATGGAACCTGGCAATGGCTGGATCGCAAGACCAGAGAAGGCAGCCGCAAGCTGGCCAGGACGACTTCACGCCGCAGTTTCCTGGCCCGGCTGGGCACGGTGCTGACAGGCGCGGCGGTGCTGCCCCTGTTGCCGGTCGTGCGGGCCTTCGCCGCGGAATCAGTCGCCGAGCTCGGTGACCCGCAGAGCTGCGACTACTGGCGTTATTGCGCGCTGAGCGGCACGTTGTGCAGCTGCTGCGGCGGCACGCACACTTCCTGCCCGCCCGGCGCCGAGCCGTCGCCCATCACCTGGGTCGGCACCTGTCGCAATCCGGTGGATGACCGAGACTACCTGATTTCCTACAACGACTGCTGCGGCAAGGCATTCTGCAATCGCTGTCACTGCCACAATACCGAGCGGGCACGGCCGGTGTATTACCCGAGCAAGAGCAGCAGCGTGATCTGGTGCTTCGGCACCGAAAGCCGCGCGTATCACTGCACCGTCGGGATCGTGCTCGGCGAGGCTGGCGGCCAAGGGTGATCCCGTCTTGCGACGCTTCCTCACCGGACTCGTTGCCGGCTCGCTGCTGGCGCTGGCGGCGCCCTCGCTCGCGAATCCCCGGTCTGACTACCTGATGCACTGCGCCGGGTGTCACCTTGTGGACGCCAGCGGCGTTCCGCCCGACGTGCCGTCGCTGTCGGGTCCACTCGGTCGCATCGTGGCATCGGCCGAAGGGCGGGACTACATCGCCCGCGTGCCTGGCGCGGCGCAGGCTCCACTCAGCGACGACGAACTGGCGGCCGTCCTGAACTGGCTGCTCCTCGAGTACAACCGGGACACATTGCCAGAGAATTTCGAACCTCTGCGCGGCGCGGAGGTTGCCAGATCACGCGCGAACGTGCTGGCAGACCCGCAGAAGCTGCGCAACCAGCTCTGGCCGGACGCTTACGCGTCCGGCGCCCAGCGTTGACCAGGCCCGACCGGGCGCAATCGACTCGGGATCGTGTCCACGGAGCCGGCAGCCGGCTTCTGGTTCATTTCCCCGTCCGGGCAGGCGCCAGTTGCCGCCGGACGACGGCGACCGGCCGCGCATCGGCTATTTCAGCTCTTCGTACAGGCTGTCCGAGACGATCTTGCGCATCTGGCTCATGCTCTTGAGCGTCGCCTGGTATTCCGCGTCCTTCGCGATCATGGAGTCCTCCGCTGCGAAGGTCGCCATGTCGGCATACTCGACCGCAACGACGATCGAGCCCGCGTTCGGGCCCGCAAAGCGCGCGCGCCAGGCCCGCACCGTCGACTTGCTGCCGAGGCGCTGCAGGCTCGCTTTGAGAGTGTTCAACTGCCCCATGTAGGCGGTCACGTCGTTGGTTTCAACCACGACGACCCGCAGGACCGTCGCTTCGGCGGTATTCGCGAGCACGAATAAACCCACCAGGGCTGCCAGCACTACCGTGAGTCGCTTCATATTGATCTCCCCTGCTGATGTTGGTATCGATCGATCCGGGGCTATCGTGCAACACCGGCTTGGATGCAGTCAAAGACTCTGACATTCGCCCGATCTTCGAACAAGGCGTGGCTGGAGATGCGGCCCGGGTAGCGCCTGGCCGGCCTTGCGCCAGTCGCGACCGGATCGAAATCCGCATCGTCCCGGGCGAGGTCGGACATCCATGTTCCGGCATGGTTCTGACGCGCTAGAATCTGAGTGCAACAAGAACGACAGGCCGGCGCTTTCCGCACAGCGGTCGCCTGGCAGGGGGACAGAACCATGGCGTCGACGCTCTACATGTCGAGGAGCCCGGCCGTGCGCTATGCAAGCGGCGCGGCGCTCTACTTTGCGCAGGGCATTCCAAAGGGCCTCCTGCACATCGCCATGCCGGCCTGGCTGGCGAGCCAGGGGGCCAGCAGCGGCGCCATCGCCTCCTACCTTGCGATCATCGTGCTGCCGTGGGCTTTCAAGCTGGTCACCGGCCCGCTCATGGATCGATTCGCCTACCGGCCGATGGGCAGTCGCCGCCCGTGGGTACTCGGCGCCCAGTTCGGGCTTGTGCTGAGCCTCCTGAGCCTGGCTGTCATCGACGACCCCATGGCGCAGATCGGGCTGCTGACGGCGCTCGGTGTCGTCATCAATTCGTTCACGGCCACCCAGGACGTGGCCGTGGACGGCATGGCGATCGATCTCGTGCCCGAGTCCGAGCACGGCCGGATCAATGCGTTCATGAGCTGTGGCAAGGCCGTCGGGTGGGCGGTAACGGCCGCGCTCTCGGGAACCCTGCTCGTCAAGTACGGCCTGGCCGTCACTGGAGTGGTCGCCGCGGCCGGTGCGGGCCTGGTCCTGATCGCTTTCTTCTTCGTGCGGGAACGTGAGGGCGAGCGCCTGCTGCCCTGGACACAGGGCGAGGCCGTGGGTCAACGCAGTGTCGCAAGCTCGTTCAAGAGCGTCGCGCAGGACCTGAACGCGGTGCTCTGGGGACGCACCAGCCTCGTCGTATCGCTGATCATGTTCTTCGACGGAGTGGTCACTGGCTACGGCGAGGCCCTGATGCCGATCGCAGCCGTAAAGCTCTTTTCGTTCACGACGGCCCAGTGGTCACAACTCGTGGCCGTGATGGGGCTCACCGGAGCCTTTGCGGCGCTCGCGCTCGGGCCGCTGATCGACCGCTTCGGCGCCAGGACCATGCTGCTGCTGACCATCGGCGTGGTCTGCGTACACGCATTCCTGCTGGCCGGAACCCAGCAACTCTGGACCAACAGCACCTACGTGCTGTTCATGCTGTCGGCGTACGTGCTGATGCAGCCTGTCACGATGGTCTGCGTCATCGCCCTGGCCATGAGCATCTGCTCCACTCGCATCTCGGCCACGCAGTTCGCGGTCTACATGTCGATGGCCAACCTCGGCCACTCCGCGGGCTCGAAGACATTCGGCAGCCTGTCCGAGTACACGAGCTTCGTGCAGAACTACGCGCTGCTGGGCGCAATCGCCATCATGCTGTTCGGCATCACTGCAATCTTCCGCAAGCACCCGGTCGCGGTGCCTGCAGACGCGCTGGAACCGCCGACCGGCAGGCCGTGAGCGCACTGACCCGGAGGCTAGAGGAACGGCAACCCCGTCAGGGCGCCGGCGAGCGGCCGCCCCTCGTGAATGACCTCAACAGCGTCGCCCGGGTTGCAGGCCATCGAGATCAATGCATAGCCGATGTTCCGCTTGAGACGGTAGGACCACATGCAGTTGGTGAGGCTACCCACGTTCTCGTTGCCCTTGCGGATCGTGTGCCAGCTCGAGCGCAGCGCGATCGGCTCGTGCCCGTGCAGCACCAGGCCGAGCTGGTGACGCCGGGGACCTGCGGCATGGATGCGGCGCAACGCCTGTATGCCGATCACCTCGTCCGGCACCTGTAATTCCACGTACTTGCCCAGGCGCACTTCGTAAGGGTTCGTGGCGTCATCGGTGTCGGCGCCGAAAGACAGCAGTCCGCTCTCCACCCACTCGCAGGTGTTGGGCGCGCCGGGGCCGATGTCCCAGCGCCTGCCGGCTTCCTTGACGATATTCCACAGCTGCGTGCCGCGTGCTCCGTCCATCAGGTACAGCTCGAATCCCCCCTGCTTCGACCAGCCCGAGCGTGCGACCACGAGCGGGATGCCCTCGATTGCAGTCTCACGGAACCAGAAGTACTTCAGCTCGCGTACCCAGTCACCGAAGATCGCAGCGACCACGTCCTCGCCTCGTGGCCCCTGTACCGCCAATGGCGAGACGTCGGGTTCGCTGATCTCGACGTCGAGCCGGCGCTCGGCGGCGATCGCCTGCGCCCAGAGCCAGATGTCAGAATCCGCGATCGACAGCCAGTAACGGTCCTCGTCGAGCTTGAGCAGGACCGGGTCATTGATCAGCACGCCCGCGTGGTTGCACAGCGGCACGTACTTGCCCTGGCCTGCCCTGCAACGGGTCAGGTCGCGAGGACTCAGGATCTGCGCGAGCCGCCCGGCGTCCGGCCCCGTCAGCTGCACCTGCCGCTCGCAGCCGACGTCCCATTGCACGACACCCTTGATCAAGCGCCAGTATTCCGCTTCCGGATCGCCGAAGCTCGTGGGCAGGAGCATGCGGTTATACGGCTGGAACCCGGTGACGCCCTCGGCCAGCGTGGCTTCATAATACGGGGAGGGACGCAGCCGCACGGAGGCAGTGATGTCGAACACGTTGTCTTGATCCTCGCTGGAGGGGCAGTGGTTCGTCCGCCCTCCAGAGCCTAGCATCCGCAGGCGGTCCCCGGCCTCCCCGCCACGGCCACCACTGTTCCCCGGACCGTGCAACCGTTACCCTGCTCGATAGTCACGATTGCAAGTGGAGACTCCATGCCCAGACCCCCGAATTACTCGCAGCAGAAGAAGCAGCGCGAAGAGGCCGCGAAGAAGAAGCGCGAAGAGAAGCAGCAGCGCCGTCAGCAGCAGAAGGACGAGCCCCCGCCACGACCGGCCTGACGAACGTTCCTCGTCCGCCTCCGCTGCACTGCCCTGCATGACTGCGACGCAGCACCCGAATGCGTCCCGGCGCTCACTCGCGCGTCGCGTAGGTTTCCAGCGCGCCAAGCCCGCGCTGATCGATGCGATCGAGCCGCCCAGCCAGCGGCGGGTGCGTCTTGTAGAGCTGCGCCAGGCTCGCCGACTCGCTGCCGAGTGCGGTGAGTTTCTGCAGGACTGCATATAAGGCCAGCGGATTCATGCCGGCTCGGGCGAGATAGAATTCCGCGGCTTCGTCCGCGCGATACTCCGCGTTGCGATCCAGTGATGTCAGCATGATGGCGGCGCCGTGCTTCTCGGCGTAACGCCGCGCGTAGCTGCCGGCGACGCTGTCGTTGCCGGCGCTGACGTCCTGCATCGCCAGGTCCTTGCCGGCGGCCGTCACTTCCTGCTTGTGGATCACGTTGTAGTGATCGCGCTGCACGCAATGACTGATTTCGTGCCCGAGCACCGCCGCGAGCTCGCTGTCCGACGACAACAGCTGGTACAGGCCGCGCGTGACCAGGATGAAGCCGCCCGGCGCAGCGAATGCGTTGACCTCGGGCGTGTCGATCACGCCAAAGGTCCATGGCAGCCCGGGACGACTAGTCTGCGACGCGACCCAGCGTCCGACGAGGTTGACATGCTGCTGCGCGCCTTCATCGCTCCACAACGGGCGCGCGCCGAGAATTCGGCCTGCGAGTTCCGGGCCGAGCGCGATTTCCTCCGCGGCCAGCTCGTCCTCGGACTTCGGCGCCACCTTGGCGGCCGTGTCCAGCTTCGTGCCGACATTGACCCCCAGTGAACCGAGCAGGCCACCCACGGATCTCGCCAGCTCCGTCTTCGAAGCCGCGGGCTCCGCTGGCGGATTCCCGGACTTCTTCGCGGCCCTGGCCTCCCCGGCATACGCCACGCGTGTCGCCTGCCAGCCCTGCTCCGCGGCATACGCGGCAGCCGCGGATCCATCGACCCGATGACCGACCATCGCGTCCAGTTGCGCCTGGTTGAGCGATGCGGATCGCAGATCGCTCTCGTCGATGCCGCGCACGCCGGCGGTCTCGGTGACGCGGCCCTTGCCGGCCTTGCCTCCCATCAGCACACGCAGGTTGGCTTCGCCATCCTCTGCTCCGGCATAGGCCACGCGCACGTCATTGACGCGCACGAAGCCCGGCGCCCCGGCGGACAGCAGTAACTGGTACCACAGCCCCTGCTGCGCGGAAATCCTGACCTCCGTGTCACGCTGCAGGGTCGCGAGCTTCGGCGCATCGAACCTGGGCTGGGCATACACGTCCGCGGTCGGCTTGTGCACGACGGCCGGCAGCTCCGCGGCGCCCGCGCTCGATGCCAGCGGCGCGAGCGTGAACAGGGCGAACAGGATGTTGCGCATCACGAGCCTCCCGACGACACGTCCCTATGATCGAAGAAGGTCGCGCGCCGCGCCAGTGGCGATTCGCCCGCGGCAGCCACCACCTGGCCGACCAGTTCCCGCAGGCGCCGGCGCTCGCCGCGATCGGTGTCAGCGGCGCCATCGTCGATTTCGGCGCAGGCGAAGGCGATGCGCACGCTGCCGTCATCGGGCAGGCGCTCGTCGTATTCCGCGAGCTGCCGCTCGAGCCTTGCGAGATCGTGCCTGGCGGCAGCGCGCGCCGCAGCCTCGCTTGCACCGTGCCAGACCAGCACCATCAAGTCGTCCAGGGCTTCGTGCAGCCAGCTCTTGCGTTCCACCACGCCCTCCAGCATCACCGCATCGCTGCCGGCGTACAGGAAGCGCCGCAGCCGGCGACGGTACTCCCGTCGCCGTCGCGCCGCGGCCCTGGCGTCGAGCTGCGCGTCGGGTACGAAGCGCAGGCGCGCGACCGCCAGCCAGCGGTCCCGGTCCGGCGCAAACTCCGGCAGGAAATCGCCATTGCCCACCGCACGTCCGCGCTGTATGCCGGCGTACAGGCGACACAGGCCGAAGACCAGGGCGACAAACCCGATGCTGGCGAAGATGTCGAAGAAGAACCCGAAGAACGTGAGACCCACGAACGCGGCCGTCAACATCGTCACGTTGGCGGCGACGAAGACCGAGTCGATGTCGGTGGCCGGTTCGCCGCGGTAGAAAGCGAACGTGGTCAGCGCGACCAGCAGCATGGCAATGACATACTTGAGCCACGCCGGCGGCGCCCGAATGGCGCTGCCGGCAATCAATGCCTCGGTGGCCTCGGCCATGACCTCCACGCCCGGCATCACCGGATCGACCGGGGTGGGCTTGGCATCGTTGAGACCGGAGGCCGTGTAGCCGACCAGCGCCACGCGATCCTTCAGGACCGGCGGCGCGGTCGTCGCATCGCGGCAGACGGGTTGGCCGCCAGCCAGCAGGTCGGCGGCGCTGATGCGTGGCAGCCGCGTGTCCCGTCGCCAGTTCGGCCGCACCATGGCCGCGAGGTCGCCAGGTGATCGCGCCGTCGCGGTCGTCGCCAGGCGCAACGGCAGCGACGGCAGGGCCCAGTCGCCGACGGTCTCGCGCAACGGAATGTCACGCAGTACGCCATCCTCGCTGCGAGTCACGTTGGCAATTGCGCTGAAGCCCGCCATCGCCTCGCCGTAGGGCAGCAACAACGCGACCTGCGGATCGATTCGCGGATGGGCATGCAGCGCGAACGCCGCCGGGGACTGCGACGCCCGCACGGGCGAACCCGCATCGTAATCCGGATGCAGTCGCGTGGAACTGAAGACAAAGCGGCCGCCGCCGCCTTGCGCCATGGCCTCCAGGGTTGCGTCGCCGACCGGATCGCTTTGCGACGGATCGGTAAACAGCACGTCGTAGCCGACGGCGCGCACCCCGGCTCGATCCAGCTGGTCGAGCAGATCCGCGTGCCGTTGACGGCTCCACGGCCAGCCGCCTTCGTTGCGGGCGCGGAAATATTCGATCGAGCACTCGTCGATTTCGACCACGACCACGCGACCGGAAGGCTGCGGTTCGAACGGCCGCCACTGGACCACGCGATCGAAGATCGCATCCTCGGCCGAGTTGAGCGAGCGGGCGTGGCTCCAGTCCCAGGCGAGCCAGGCGATCGCGCCAAGCGCGAGCAGCGGATAAAACGCGAACTTCAGCCGCAACGCGACTTGCGAGAACGGCCGCCGGTAACTGCGCTCGACCCTGGTCCACGCGAGGATGAAGCCGTGGCCGAATGCCGCCAGGCTGGCGTCGATCCAGGAGAGCACGCGGTCCGTCAGCCTGCCGATCATCGACGATTCCCCTCCCCGCAAATGATGGCAGGTTTGGCAGGCTGCCGGGCCAGGCTGGCGGCCCTTGCAGCCGGGAAGAAGGTCGTGGAAAAGGCAGCGCCCTCCAGGGAGGGCGCTTGCAGGGGGGAAAGGTCAAGTCGCTGCGGGTCGGTCCGGGCGCTTCCGGCGCTCAGGCGGCGGCCTTGCGCGCGCGAGGGGTCGGCTTCCGGACCGCGCGCTTCGCCTTGCGGGCACGGGCGCCCTTCGCCTTGAGGGGAGCTTCCTCGGCCCGCTCGAAGACCTGGCCATACAGGTGGGTCCCGACCTTGCGCACTTCGCGGCCCGCAACCCTGAAGATCTCGACTGCACGGGCCACCTCATCTGCGACGCGATCACGGGTAGCGCCAAGCATTTCGGCTTGTTCGATCAGCAGGTAGGCAACGTTCTCCGCTGCCGCGGCGCGCTCGAGACGCAGAGCCGCAGCCGTCAGTGCCGACGTGACGACCTCCGACTCCAGTTCGATCAGGTTCTGCATGGCGCTCTGCGATATCGCCACCAGCTTCACGCCCGAGTGCGCAAACGCGCGGACGGGCGCCTTCAGCGACTTGATGCCGTCAGCGGAAGTCGCGGCGACTTCGCGCATCGACTCGATCGGCTGCTGACGGAACTTCTGCACCTGCTCAGCCAGGACCTGCCGCTGTTCACTCGCGAACTCATTCAGATAGGCAACCATTGATTGCTCCTTGGACGGATGCCACGAAACAGCATTTGCTGCTATGCAGCATACGCCCCGGCACGCGTGCGTGACATAGGGAGATTACGTGACTTGATTCCATGCTTTGCCCTGCTTGCTCGGGGACGGCATCCGCAGCGCCGTCGCAGGACGATCGGCCCGCCTGGACGCCTGCAGACGCGGCGGTCACTCACCGGCAGTCGGTAGGTATGTCAAACCGTGACCCGCTCGACCCTGAAGGGCGTGCCGTGGACCGGCGCCTCGTCGAATTCGCGGGCGGCCAGGTGACCGGCAAAGACGGCCTGTGCAATCAGGTTCGGCGCCTCGGCGTCGCCGATGATGCGTAACGAGCGCAGCCTGCCGTCGGTCAGCGCGGGCTGCAGTTCGTAGTACAGGGTGTCGGCGGGAACCCGGTCCGTCACGAGCAGCACGCTGTCGACGGGAATCGCGCAAGCAGTGCCGCTCACACAGTCGATGACGGTGGCCGAATCGAGTCCGACCAGCGACAGCGTATGCCTGGTGAGCAGTTTCACGCCGAGGCTGCGGAGTCCCGCTTCGATTCGCTCCTGCTCGAGCGCGAATCGCGTCCAGTACGAAACCTCGGGTGCAGGCGTGACGAGCGTTACGGTGCAGCCGCGGCCTGCGCAGAGTTCTGCCAGCGCGCCGCCCATCACATAGTGATCGTCGTCATAGATGAGCACGCGCCCTGCTGGCGCACGACCTTCGAAGACGTCGTTGGGTGTCAGAACGTTGGACAGTGCATGACCCGCGATGGGCCGCCACAGCGTGCGGCCGATTCCGTCGCGCCGATAGGCGGAGCCCGTGGCGAGGATGACGTTCCGAATCCCGGTGTCCAGGATGTCGGCAGCTGCCATCGGGCTGGCGCGGTAAACATCGACGTTTGGCATTCGTAGCAACTGGCTGATGCGCCAATCAGCCACGCGCCGCCATTCATTCAGACCGGGCAGGGAGGCTTCGTGCAGGACGCGCCCACCGAGCTCGCGGCCAGCCTCGACGAGCGTGACGTGGTAGCCGCGCTGGCCAAGCGCGCGCGCAGCTTCCAGGCCGGCGGGGCCGGCGCCGACGACCAGTATTCCTTCGTCGGTCGTCCTGCGATTGACAGTCTCGGGATGCCAGCCGCGCCGCCATTCCTCGCCCATCGTCGGGTTCTGCGTGCAGCGGATCGGAACGCTGCGCATGTCGGCAGTGACGCAGATATTGCAGCCGATGCATTCGCGGATGTCCTCGATGCGATTCTCGCGGATCTTCGTCGGCAGGAACGGATCCGCGATGGACGGGCGGGCGGAGCCGATGAGGTCGAGCACGCCGCGCCGCACGGCGGAGACCATCGAGTCCGGTGAGGTGTAGCGCCCCACGCCGACCACCGGCTTGCTGGTCAGCTTCTTGACAAGACGGGTGTACGGTTCCTGGTAGCCCTCCTTCGCAAAACGTGATGAGACCGAGTCGTTGTTCCAGCCGCTGAGGTTGACGTCCCACAGGTCCGGCAACTCCGCCAGCATGGCTATGACGTCGTGGCCCTCGCCCTCGTGCGTGATGCCGTCGCTGCCCAGCAGTTCATCGACAGCCAGCCGCACCGCGACGGCACAGGAGTCGCCCACCGCGTCCTTGGTATCCTCGATCAGTTCTCGCAGCAGGCGAGCGCGATTCTCGAGCGAGCCACCATATTCGTCGGTGCGGTCGTTGCAGCTGCGCATCAGGAACTGCATCGCCACGGTCATGCCGTGCCCGGCATAGCAGTAGACGATGTCGAAGCCGGCACGCTTCGCGCGCAATGCCGCCTGCCGGTGCCACAGGCGCACATTGCGGATGTCCGTCTTGTCCATGCGGCGCGACTGGACGGGCTCCCAGCCCGTACCACCGATGGTGCCCATGGAGCGCGGTCCCAGCGGCGGCGTGCGCGAGTATAGGTTCGTCGCGTTGGCGCCGCTGTATGCCAATTGAATGCCCGCGAGCGCACCGTGCTGGTGAACGGCGTCCGCCATCAGCGCCATGGCCGGGATGTCGTCGTCGTCCCACAGGCGACCTTCGACGTAGGGCGCCAGGTCGCTGCTGTGGTGTATCTCCACTTCCTCGGTGCAGACGACGCCCCAGCCGCCTTCGGCCTTCATTCCTCGCATCGCGGCGAGTGCGTTCGGCATGCGGTGGCCGAGCGCGTTGCAATGCGGAACCTGGTAGAACCGGTTGGGTGCGGTGACCGGGCCGAGCGTGACCGGCTCGAACAGTCTGTCAAAGGGGGATGGCTCCCGTTTGCCAGGTCGTGAAGCTTGCGCCGACGATTGCGTAAAGCCATTCATCGTTCGAACCCCTCTGGATTCCATCGCGACCCGACCGGTCGCCACGCGTCCCGGACTCTGGATGCGCAGTCCATCGCAACCGGGCCGGGTCTTGCGTCGCGCCATTCTGAACCTAAGTCATTGCAGTGAGGTGGTGACCGGGGACAGCATCGAGCGGCCGACATCCCGAGCCCGCCCAGCGCGGTGTGTCAAATACGATCTCATCCGGGCGAGAATGGCCAGATTGCCGGTACCACCGCAACCGCCGTTCACGGCACGCAACGGGAGCCCCCATGAGCCGAAAGACCATGAGAAACAAACCGAACCCGGCACGCCAGGATCCGCCTGTGGACCCGGTACCCGGAGCGAGCCGGACCAGCCGAAAGGGTATCGTCATCGGTTCCGTCGTCGCCGCGCTGGTTGCCGTCGTGGTGGGGACGCTGCTGTACCGGGACGACCGGCCGCAGTCTGCGCAGGGCGCGGTCACCGCGAACCATGCTCCACTCGCGAGTGACCATTCACCGACGCTCGGCGACGCGAACGCCAGGGTGCACATCGTCGAATTCATCGATCCGGCGTGTGAAACCTGTGCCCACTTCTTCCCGATCGTGAAGCAGTTGATGGCCGACAATCCGAACAGGATCCGCCTGTCGATTCGCCACGTCGCATTCCACGACGGCTCTGAGTACGTGGTGAGGCTCCTGGAAGCGAGCCGCAGGCAGGACAAGTACCTGGCGACCCTGGAAGCGCTGCTGGCATCACAAGCGCAATGGGCTCCCAGTCACACTGTCCAACCGGATCTGGTTCTGCAGGCAATTGCCGGCGCAGGCTTGAACCTGGAGCAACTCATGGTGGACATGAATGCGCCCGAAGTCGCGCAGCGCATGGAGCGGGACCGCAACGATGCCGTGGCGCTGAAAGTCACTGCGACGCCGGAATACTTCGTCAACGGACGCCCCATGCCGAGCTTTGGTGAGCAGCAACTGCGGGCGCTCGTCAGCGAAGCGCTGCAGAGCGCCTATTGACGCCCCATCCCGATGCCGCGCGCCACGAGCGTGCGATAGTCGCGCGCAAGGACGTCCGCGTCGTGCGGCGCGCCAGAGGTCGCGACGAGCCGGCCGCCATGCTCGCGCGGGTATACGCGGCGCCGAGCGCTCGTGCCAGTCGGGCGAGACTGGCCTCGTCGCCCGTCACTGCATGGAAAGCCGGGTCGAGGTACCTGACGTATGGCGCCAGCGTCGCTGCGTCGTCCCGCGACGGGTCGACGGTCACGAGCAACACGGCAGGGTGCTGGGTGGTCGGCAGATCGGGCAACCACACCGCGCGTTCGAGCTGTGGCAGCGCTGTGACGTCGGGCAGCAGTGCCCGCGCGCCGATCAGCGCGGCGACGAACGCCACGGTGGCCAGCAGCAGGATGCGGGGCAACCGGGGATTCAAGACCGCTGCACCGGCTGATTGCAGGCCTGGCTATTCTTCATGTCTATGCTCGCAACGCAGGTACCTTCCGAACCGTATCGCGTCCCTGGCGCCTAGCGCTGAACCCGCAGGAAACGGTGCAGCCGCGCGTCGTGGGTCTTGAAATGGTCGCCGAACCAGGCCGCCAGGCGGTACGAGAACGCCTGGTCATCGAGCACGCCGCTCTCGCCATGCTCGTCCATGATGTCGCGGATATCGTCGAGCAGCCGCTCGTGATCCGCCGTGTGCTGGCTGAATTCCGGATACCGGTGCGCCCGCATGTCCTTCTCCTCCAGGGCGAAGTGCGCCGCAATGCGCGCGTAGATTTCACCGAGAAATTCCTCGATGCGCCCGGAGGACCGGTCCGCCCCCAAAGCGGCATGCACTTCGTTGATGAGGCCAATCAGTTCCTGGTGCTCGTGGTCCACTTCGGCAATGCCGATGCGGTATTCGTCGCGCCACTGCAGTAACGTCATGGTGGCACCTCCCGCGTGGACCGGCCATGCGCCGGTGCGCGGCCGAACTGGAAGCCCCCTTCCGTGCCGCGAAAATCGATGACGAAGTTCTGGCCGGGCGTCAGGGAGACGGTCGCGGAACTGGCATAGTCGAATCCCGTCGCCCGACCGCTGTCGCGCAGTCGCAGCGCCAGCCTGTGCTGGCCGGCAGGCACGCGGAAGCTTGCGTAGACGGTGGAAGGCCCGTCGTCCCAGAGGCCCGCGGCCTGGTGCGTCGCCCGGTGTATGGTCCGACCGTCGAGCTCGAACTCCAGGTAGACGGGCCAGCGCCCGCGCTTGCAGGTCGTGGCGCTGCGCTCGTTGAAAGGCAACTCCGCCAGTTCCTGGGGACTGTAGTGTCGACAGGGCTGCAGCGGCTGCGCGGCGTGACTGAAGCTCAGCTTGAGCAAGGCCTGGTCGCGGTCCAGGTATGCATACGCGGGCCGCGTGGCGAACCAGCCGATCAGGAACGCGACGGCCCCGAGCACCGCTGTCATCCCGACGACCCTCAGGGGTGCCGCCAGTTGGCTGAACTGTGCGCGCCACGCCGTTCCCGTCCGGCCCACGTGCGGCGACGCGGCCAATGCACGCAGATGTTGCCGGAATTGCGCCAGGCTCTCGCGCGTCCGATGCGACTGCACCGGCGATGCCCACGAGACGGCTACGCGGTCGCGATCCACCCGATTGCGGAGGTTTGGATCCCTCTCGTTGGCGATGCGTTCGTCCACCCACCGATTGCCGAGCCTCTCGAAGCAGTCTTCCTCGGCGCAGCCGGCGATCAACACGCCGTCGGCATGCTTGCGCGAGATCACCAGGTCGATGAACGACGGCGGCAGCATGGCGACGCAAGGCATGGGCACGACGGCGACTCCTGGATCCGCCGGGGCGTCGAGGGCGCCGGCGTGCGCGCACCGGAAGACGACGACGCGGTCGCTGCCACGCAATGCACCGGTTGCGGCCAGGACCTGGTCCCTCAGGCCTGCGATGGGGAGGGCAGGCAGCTCGATGCCGGCCACCAGTGCGCCTGCTCGACGGAACGGCGTTGCCGTCGGGCAAGCGCCGACGCAGATGCCGCAGCTCATGCACATGTCGGCGTCGACACGGGCTTCCTGGTCGAACGCCGTGCCGTCGGTCCGTCCGCTCATCGTGATCGCACCGAACGGGCAGTCCGCAAAACAGCGCCCGCAGCCATTGCAGTTGTCGAGTTCGACCACGGCGGCGGGTGCCTTGCGCAGCGGCGGCAACCACGGCAGCAACGTGAGAAACACGCTGCCGCCGACCAGCGCTGCCCAGAGCACGCGGCCGTTGACGACGTCGAGCAGCGGATACACC
>JAOUGW010000105.1 GCA_029865465.1 Gammaproteobacteria bacterium | reverse complement strand
TCCGGGGACGGGCTAAAAAAGCGCGGGTTCGTGCCGACACATACTAGACTCCTGCAGCAGGCGAGTCAGCGAGGTGACCTTGTCGCGCCCCCCATTGCCAGTCCATGCCGAGCCGGACGTGCCGGACGTGCCGGATGACGCCACCAACTACATCTTCTTCGCCGACCGCGACGCTTTGGTTTTGTCGGGAGGCGGGGCGCGGGGCGCGTATCAGGTCGGGGTGCTGAAGGCGATCGCCGAATGGCTGCCCGCGGACGCCCCGTGTCCGTTCGAGGTGCTCGTGGGCACCTCGGCCGGGGCGTTGAACGCGGCGGCCATCGGCGCCCGCGCTCATTCGTTGCGTGAAGCGGTACAGTCGCTCGAAGCAGTCTGGGCCAACTTCCGTGTCGAGCAGGTCGTGCAGTCCAATTCGCTCACGATGCTGCGGTCCGGGTTGCACTGGATGGCTGCGCTGCTCTCTGCCGGCTGGATCGCCAAGCCTCCGCGTTCGCTGTTCGACACGACGCCGCTGTACGAACTGCTGACGCGTGCCGTGCCCCTGGACCAGATTCCGGTGCAGATCGCGGCGGGCCGGCTGCATGCGCTGGCCGTGGCGACGACGAGCTACACGACCGGGCAGGCCGTCGCGTTCTTCGACGGGACGGACGACGTCGACGGCTGGAACCGGGCGAGCCGCGCCGGGCGCAGGCGCCGCATCGACCTCGACGTGCTGATGGCCAGTGCCGCGATCCCGTTCATCTTCCCGGCCTGGAGCATCGACGGCAACCACTACGGCGACGGCGCGATGCGCCAGCTGGCCCCGTTGAGTCCCGCCGTGCACCTCGGGGCGAACCGTGTGTTCGTGATCGGGACGCGCGGCAGCGCGGCCGCCACCCCACCGACAGGGGCCATCGCACAGGCCCCGCCGAGCCCGGGTCACCTGCTCGGGTTCGTGCTCGACTCGTTGTTCACGGACGGCCTGTCGATCGACCTCGAGCGCCTCAACCAGATCAACCGGTTGATCGTCGCGGCGGGCCATACCGAGCATCGGCCGATCCGCGCGACCGTGATCCAGCCGAGCGTCGACCCGACTGCCATCGCCATGAAACACGAACGCCGCATGCCCCGCAGCATCCGCACGCTGCTGCGCACGATGGGCGCCTACGAGGCGCGCGGTGGCCTGCTGGTCAGTTACCTGCTGTTCGACAAGTCGTACACCTGCGAACTGATGGCGACGGGCTATGCCGACGCGCAGGCGCGGCGCGCGGAGATCGTTCCCTACCTCGCGCCCTGGGTTACCTGAGTAACAGGGTCCCGAGCCCGAGGAGCGAGGCGAACCCGATCACGTCGGTGACCGTCGTCACGATGACGCCCCCCGCGACGGCGGGATCGACGCCGAATCGCTTCAGTGCGAGGGGCACCGTCACGCCGGCAAGCGCAGCTGCGAGCAGGTTCACGACCATCGCCGCGAAGATCACGAGCGCGATGCGCCACTGGTGGAACCAGAGCCAGGAGACGAACGCCACCACGGTAGCCCACGCGAGCCCGTTCAGCAGCGCGACGCCGACTTCCTTGGTGAGCAGCCAGCGCGCGTTCGCACGCTCGATCTGTCCCAGCGCGAGGCCGCGCACGATCAGCGTCAGCGTCTGCGTGGCGGCGACGCCGCCCATGCTGGCCACGATCGGCATGAGCACGGCGAGCGCGACGATCTGCTGAATGGTGGCTTCGAACAGGCCCACGACCCATGCCGCGAGGAACGCCGTGCCGAGATTGATGCCCAGCCATACGCCGCGACGGCGCGCGCTCGGCACGACGGGCGCGAACATGTCGGCGTCCTCGTCGAGGCCCGCCATGCTCATCACGGAGTGCTCGGCCTCGTCGCGGATCACGTCCACGACGTCGTCGATCGTGATGCGGCCGAGCAGGCGGCCTTCGTCCACCGAAATGACGGCGGCAGACACGAGGTCACGGTCCTGGAACAGGCTCGCGACCTCGGTGGCAGGCGTCGCCGGAGGAATGCCGGCGACGCCCGTGTCCATGACTTCGCCGACCGTGCGTTCCGGGTCCTCGGTCAACAGTCGCGTCAGGTGCAGCACGCCCAGATACCGGTCGTGGCGGTTCACCACGAACAGGGCGTCGGTCTTTTCCGGAATCTCGCCGCGCATGCGGAGATAGCGCAACACGGTCTCGAGCGTGACGTCGGGGCGCACGCTGACCGTGTCGGTGTTCATCAGGCCGCCGGCGGTGTCTTCCCCGAATCCGAGCACGGCATTCAGGCGGTCGCGGTCCTGCGAGCCCATCGACCGCAGCACCTGCTGGTTGACGTTCTCCGGCAGGTCGCGCAGCAGGTCGGCGAGGTCGTCGACTTCGAGGCCTTCGGCAGCCGCGACGAGTTCCTCGGTTTCCATCGCGCTGATCAGGCCAGCGCGGACTTCCTCGTTGAGCTCGACCAGCACGTCGCCTTCGAGCTCGGGGTCGACCAGGTCCCAGACGACGTCACGCTGGGTCGACGGCAGGGATTCGAGCAGCGACGCGACTTCCGCGGGGTGCATCGAATTCACGAGCCGGTGCACCTGGCGCATCGTGCCCTCGTCGAGGGCGCGCTTGAGCGCCTCGAGGCGGGTCGGTGTACGGCGTGGCTGCAGCTCGGCGTTCACTCGTGCCGGCGGCTCGTGAGGTCGCGATGGCGGACGAGCGCGACTCCCTCGCTGCCGCGGAAATGGGCAGCGAGGCGTTCGGCCAGGTACACGGAACGATGCTGGCCGCCGGTGCAGCCCACGGCAACCGTGAGATAGCTGCGATTGGACCGCACCAGTGAGGGCAGCCAGCGTGCGATGAAGTCACGCACGTCCGCGAAGAACCGGTTCACTTCGGCCTCGTTGTCGAGGAACCGCGCGACCAGCTCATCGCGTCCGGTCAGCTCCCTCAGGGTCGGTTCCCAGTAAGGGTTCGGCAGCGCGCGCGCGTCGAACACGAAGTCCGCGTCGTCGGGCACACCGTGCCGGTATGCGAACGACTGGAACAGGAGTGACGGTCCGGACTTCGCGCGTTCGACCAGGCGTCCCCGGATGAGTTCGCGCAGCTCGTGCACCGACAGTCGCGAGGTGTCGATCGTCAGGTCGGCCGCATTGGCGAGCGGTGCCAGCAGCCGCTCCTCCTGCTCGAGGGCTTCCATGAGCCCGACGCCGTGGCGCGTGAGGGGATGCCTGCGCCGCGTTTCGCTGAAGCGCTTGAGCAGCGTCTCGCTGTCGGCGCGCAGGAACAACGTCTCGCACGCGATGCCGCTCTTGCGCAGCGTCTCGACCAGCCGTGGCACCTCCGCGAGGTCTTCAGGGCGATTGCGCGCATCGACGCCGACGGCCGTCTGGCGGTACGTGGACTCGCTGGTGCGGACGGTGTAGGCGATGAAGCCTGGCAGCAGGCCTGCCGGGATGTTGTCGACGCAATAAAAGTCGAGGTCTTCCAGCATGTCGAGCGCGACGCTCTTGCCGGAGCCGGACAGGCCGCTGACCACGATCAATCGCAT
Organism: Gammaproteobacteria bacterium; assembly: GCA_029865465.1. GTDB lineage: Bacteria > Pseudomonadota > Gammaproteobacteria > Steroidobacterales > Steroidobacteraceae > RPQJ01. The sequence continues at coordinate 7,101 of JAOUGW010000105.1, read as the reverse complement.
CTGACGCCACTACCCCCGCGCAAAACGTCTGCAACCGCGAATTGTCGCCGGAACCGGGGTCCGCCGTCAGGGTGAAATCTCCGTACCGTGACGGTGTCGTGCCGCCTGAGGGTCACGGTGCTTTTCCTTGTGGCGGCGCACCTGCTCGTCGAGCTTGTCCGCCAGCAGGTCGATCGCAGCATACATGTCGTCATGGACGGCGGCGGCATGCGCCTTGCCGCCGGACAGGCGGATCGTGGCTTCGGCCGCGTGCCGCAGCTTCTCGACCGTAAGCGTGCACTGCACGTCGATGACGCGGTCGCAGTGCCGCAGGACGCGCGCAATCTTCTTCTCGACATAGCTCCGCAGCGGCGGCGTGATCTCGACGTGGTGTCCGCTCAGGTTGACTTGCATCGTCCCGACCTCCTGTTGGTTTACGCGTTGGTTTACGCGCTGCCTCTCGTCAATTCGATCGCGCCAGCGGGATTCGGTTCCCGCCGGCCCTGTGTTCATGCATGGGCGCGGGCGGCCGTCTGCCTGCGCTCGCTCGACGCTGCGAGGCCGAGAGCCTCACGGTACTTGGCGACCGTCCGCCGCGCCACCGTCACGCCTTCGCCCGCGAGCATCGCCGCCAGCTGGGCGTCGCTCAGCGGCTTCCCCGGGCTTTCGTCCGCGATCAGCTTGCGGATGCGGGCACGGATGGCGACCGAAGAAACGTCCTCGCCGCCGGCGCCGGAGACGTGGCTGGAGAAGAAATAGCGGAACTCGAAGATGCCGCGCGGCGTGTGCATGTACTTGCCCGTCGTCACGCGCGAGATCGTCGATTCGTGCATCGACACGGCCTCGGCCACGTCGCGCAGGATCATGGGTTGCATTGCTTCGTCGCCGTGCTGGAGGAACGCCGCCTGTCGCTGGACGATCGACCGCGCGACCTTGAGCAGCGTCTCGTTGCGGATTTCCAGGCTGCGGATGAGCCAGCGGGCCTCCTGCAGCTGCGCCCGCAGCGACGCGTAATCGGGGGAGCGCGAGACCAGGCCCGCGTACCCCTGGTTCACCCTCAGGCGAGGCACCGAGCCCGCATTGAGTTCCACTGCCCACCCCTGTTCGGTGCGCCGCACGAACACGTCCGGGACGATGTACTCGGGTTGCGCGCCCGCGAACGCCGAGCCCGGCCGCGGATGGCAGCTGCGCACGAGTGCCAGCGCCACCTGCAGCGAATCCTCTTCGGTGCCGAGTGCGCGGCGTAGCGTGGCGAGGTCGTTGTCGGCTATGGCCCGGAGGTGGTCGCGTGCGATGGCGATCGCGAGATCGCGTCCCGGCGTGTCTGCGTCCAGCTGCGCGAGTTGCAGGACCAGGCATTCGCTCAGCGTGCGGGCGCCGACGCCGGCCGGATCGAGCGCCTGCACGAGCGCCAGGACCTGTTCGACGTCCGCCTCCGTGACGGGCAGGTCGGCGCTCAGGTCCCGGGCGATCTCTGCCGGCGTCTGGGTGAGATAACCGTCGTCATTCAACGCGTCGATGATCGCCTCGCCGATCCACACCTGGCGCGGATCGAGCGGGCTGATCTCCAGCTGCCAGACCAGGTGCTGGTGCAGGTCACGGCCGCGTTCGTCGGTGAATTCGAGCGGGCGGTCGTCGTCGTCGTCCGAGCGGGACCCGTCGCCGGACGGCGTCGAGGACTCGGCCCAGGGGTCTTCCATCTCGACGATGACGTCGTCGGCGGTGGGTTCGTCGGATTCGGCGGGTTCACCTGCTTCCGCGGATCCGGTGTCGACCTCGCCCGCGGGCGTGGCCTGGTCGAGCGAGGCGAGGTCGATCGTGTCGTCCTCGTCCTGCTCGAGCATGACGTTGGTCTCGAGCGCCTCCATCACCTGGGCCTGCAGCTCGAGCACGGGTAACTGCAGCAGCTTGATGGCCTGCTGCAGCTGCGGGGTCATCGTAAGCTGCTGACCGAGCTTGAGTTGCAGGGCCGGCTTGAGCATTGACGGGTCGGCGTTCGGAGCGAAAACGTGGCTGGTGCGGGCGGACTCGCGCCAGCCGTGTCAGAGACGGAAATCCTGGCCCAAGTAGACCTCACGCACCTGCGGATTGGCAAGAATCTCTTCCGCCGAACCGGACGCGATCACACTTCCGGCGCTGACGATGTAGGCGCGGCTGCAAATGCCAAGCGTTTCGCGCACGTTATGGTCGGTGATCAGCACGCCGATGTTGCGCGCACTGAGGTGGCGGATGATGCGCTGGATGTCGATGACCGAAATCGGATCCACGCCCGCGAACGGTTCGTCGAGCAGGATGAAGCGGGGCTCCGCGGCCAGCGCGCGCGCGATCTCGACGCGCCGGCGCTCGCCGCCCGACAGGCTCATGCCGCTGCTCGACCGGATGTGGCCGATGTGCAGCTCCTCGAGCAGCGAATCCAGCGCGGCACGACGCGCGTCTTCGTCATCGAGGTCGGCTCGCGTCTCGAGGATCGCCAGGATGTTGTCCTCGACCGAAAGCTTGCGGAACACCGACGCCTCCTGCGGCAGGTAGCCCACGCCCAGCTGCGCCCGGCGGTACATCGGCAGGCGCGTCAGCTCCTTGTCGTCGAGGTGGATGCGGCCGTCATCGCACGGCACCAGGCCCACGATCATGTAGAAGGCGGTGGTCTTGCCGGCGCCGTTCGGGCCGAGCAGCCCGACGACTTCCCCGGAGGAAACCTCGAGCGACAGGTCTTTCACCACTTGCCGCGAGCGATAGCTCTTCCCCAGCGCCTCGGCGCGCAACCGGCTCGTCGTCATGGGCCGCTGCCACGATCGGGCGTCGCCGCGGGAGTCTTTTTCGGGGGATTGATCGTGATCTGCACGCCCCCCGGGTCTTTCTCGCTCGGGTTGGCCTGCACGCGCTCGCGGCCGATGTCGTAGACCAGCGTGTTGCCGCGAATCTCGTTGTTGCCGTCGGTGAGCCACGCGTCACCCGTCAGGCGCACGGTGGCAGCCCTGACGTCGTAATCGATGGCGGCGGCACGTCCCCGCGCCACCTGGTTCCTTTCCTTGAGCTGCTGCTCGAACTGCGCCGGCGCCCCCTTGATCGACGCGCTGGCGATCGCGTTGTTCCTGAACATCACGCGCGCCTCGCTCGACTGCAGCTTGCCGCCGGGCACCATGATCTTTACGTCGCCCTGCAGCCGCCACTCGGAGTTGTCGAACTCGAGCCCGGTCGCGCTCGCCTGCTGCGCGGTAACCTCGAGCCCGCCCTGCGTGATCTTCACGCGCCGGAACAGCAGCGTGTTGTTCCTGTAGTCGAAATCCGACGACGCGGCTTCGAGGTTGATCGGGAGCTCCGAGTTGCCCGGCGGCAGGCCGGTCTGCGCGCGTGCGAACGGAACGGCGCCCAGCAGCGCCACGGCGGCCAGCAGCAAACTGCGCGCCCGGCGCCGTCTAAGGTTTGAACTGGCCATTGACGTTCGATTCTAGCCGCAGCGTTCCCTGGTTCAAACCGACGCGCATGCCGCGTCCGCGCAATTGGTGGGGCCCGAAATCCACGGTCACGGCCGCCGCGGTCTGCACCACGTTCATGCGCGTGTCGTAAGACAGCTCGTCCGTGCGGATGACGGCTTTGGCCTCGCTGCGCTCCGGCGCACCGACGACGAGCACGTTGCCCTCCAGCTGCAGCGACGCATGGTCGCTCGGCATGCGGCCGCGATCCGCGGTCACGTGCCATTCGCCCTGCTGCTGCGTGGTGTAGTCGAGCTCGAGCTGCGCGAGGCGCACGCTCTGGTCGGCGAGCTGCTGCTCGATCGACCTGGCCCGCACGACGACCCGCGGCCGGCCATCCGCGCCGAGCTCGGTGAGCCTGGCGTCCTTCAGGTAATAGCCGCGCTCCTCCGGCGCAGGTGCGGACTGCGTCGCATCGTCCGGGCTGCCCGCCAGCATGCGGAGCAGCAGGGCGCCGCCGGCCACCACGGCCACCATCGTCGCGATGCGCTGGATCAGGTGCCGTGTGCGGTCAGCAGCAGATCGCATATTTCCCTCACGGCGCCGTGGCCGCCGGCCGAAGGCGTGGTCCAGTGGGCTGCGGCGCGCGCCGTCGGATGGGCATCCGCCACGGCGACCGCCAGGGTTGCACGCTCGAGCATCGGCACGTCGGGCGTGTCGTCGCCCACGCAGGCAAGCGCGTCGGCAGCGACCTGGAGTTCGCGCAGGAGTTCGTCCAGTGCAGCACGCTTGTCGGCAATGCCCTGGCGCACGTGGCGAATGCCGAGCTCAGCCGCGCGTCGCGTGACCGCCGGCGAATCGCGCCCGGAAATGATGGCCACGGCGATACCCGCGCGCTGCACGGCGACGATGCCGGAGCCATCGCGCACGTGGAAGACCTTCGTCTCTTCGCCGGCGGCTGTAAGGTGCAGGCGGCCGTCGGTCAGCACGCCGTCGACGTCGAGCACGAGCAGACGGACGCGGCGTGCGCGCTCGAGCAGGGCCGGATCGTGCTGCGTCACATGACACCCGCGCGCAGCAGGTCGTGGACGTTGAGGGCGCCGACCAGCAGTCGATCGTCGTTCGACTGCACGACCGGCAGGGACGTGATGCGATGCGTTTCCATCAGGTGCACGGCCTCGGCCGCGAGCATGCGCGGCTCGGCGACCTTGCACTTCGTCGTCATGACGTCTGCCATGCGCGTGGCGTGGATATCGAGCTGCCGGTCGAGCGTGCGGCGCAGGTCGCCGTCCGTGAAGATCCCGAGCACGCGGCCCGCGGCGTCCACTACCGTGGTCATGCCCAGGCCCTTGCGGCTCATCTCGAGCAGGCCGGCGCTCAGCGGGGTGTCCGGCCCGACCCGCGGCAGCTCGTCGCCTTTGCGCATGACGTCTTCGACGTGCAGCAGCAGCCGCCGGCCGAGGGTGCCGCCCGGGTGCGAGCGCGCGAAGTCGTCTTCGGTGAAGCCGCGGGCCTCGAGCACCGCGATCGCGAGCGCATCACCCATGGCGAGGGTTGCGGTCGTGCTTGCCGTCGGCGCGAGGTTGAGCGGGCAGGCTTCGGCGGGCACGCTCACGTCGAGCGCGACGGTTGCGTAGCGGGCCAGGGTGGAACTGCCGTTGCCCGTCAATGCGATCAGCGGCACGTCGAGCCGCTTGATTACCGGCAGTATGGTCAGCAGTTCGTCCGTCTCGCCGGAGTTCGAGAGTGCGAGCACGACGTCGGCCGCCGTGATCATGCCGATGTCACCGTGGATCGCCTCGCCGGGATGCAGGAAGAAAGACGGAGTGCCGGTGCTGGCCAGCGTCGCGGCGATCTTGCTGCCGATGTGGCCGGACTTCCCCATGCCCGTGACGACGACCTTGCCCTTGCAGGCCATGACGACGGCGCAGGCGCGGGCGAACGAGTCGTCGAGACGGTGCTCGAGGGCGGCGACGGCTGCGGCCTCGGTGGCGAGGACACGGCGGCCGCGGGCGATCATCAGGCTCGGGTCGGTCATGGCACGGGCAGGGCGATCCAGGGAGGCTGACAGTCTACAGCCTACAGCCGGCACGCCTTCTCCTTTAGACTTGGTGGCTGTATCCGACCCGGCGAACCCATCATGACGGCCGACGAAGTCACCCAACTGATCCTCGCCGGCCTGCCCGGCGCCCAGGTGCGCGTGCTGACCGACGACGATACCCACTTCGAGGCCGTGGTCATCGCGACCCAGTTCGAGGGCAAGCGCTCCATCCAGCGCCATCAGCTGGTCTACGCAGGGCTCGGTGCCAGGATGGGACGTGAGGTCCACGCCCTGTCGATCCAGGCCTACACCCCTGCCGAGTGGCAGGCCGAGCGGGGCGCTGCCGCGCCGCGCTGACCAGGAGCCGATCCGTGGACAAACTGCAGATTCGGGGCGGCGTGCCGCTCGACGGCGAAGTTCGCATCTCCGGCGCCAAGAACGCCGCCCTGCCGATCCTCGCGGGGGCCCTGCTCGCGGACTCGCCGGTCACCATCGGCAACGTGCCGCACCTCAAAGACGTCACCACCATGATCGAACTGCTCGGCCGCATGGGTGCCGGCGTTACGGTCGACGAGCGGATGCGCGTCGAGGTCGACCCCACGACGACGAACGAGACTTCCGCCCCGTACGAGCTCGTCAAGACCATGCGTGCGGCGATCCTCGTGCTCGGCCCGCTGGTCGCGAAATACGGTCGTGCCGACGTCTCGCTGCCCGGCGGCTGCGCCATCGGCGCGCGTCCGGTCGACATCCACGTGGCCGGCCTGCAGGCCATGGGCGCGGAGGTTCACATCGAGAACGGCTACATCCGTGCGCGCGCCGGGCGCCTGCAGGGCGCGCGGATCGTCATGGATACGGTCACCGTCACCGGCACCGAGAACCTGATGATGGCCGCGTGCCTGGCCGACGGGCAGACGATTCTCGAGAACGCGGCGCGCGAACCGGAAATCGTGGACCTGGCCCAGTTCCTGGTCGCCATGGGCGCCAGGATCAGCGGGCACGGCACCGACACCATCCTGGTCGAGGGGGTCGAACGCCTGCATGGCACGCACTACGAGGTGCTGCCAGACCGCATCGAGGCTGGCACGTACCTGGTGGCTGGCGCGATCACCGGCGGCCGGGTCCGGGCGCGCAACGCCCGGGCCGAGCACCTGGACGCGGTGCTGGGCAAGCTGATCGAAGCCGGCGCGGAAGTGATCCGTGGCGACGGATTCGTCGAGGTGAACATGCATGGCCGCAGGCCCAGGGCGGTCGACATCCGGACGGCACCGCACCCCGGGTTTCCGACCGACATGCAGGCGCAGTTCGCGGCTCTGGACACCATCGCGGACGGGGTCGGCACGATCGTGGAGACGATTTTCGAGAACCGGTTCATGCACCTGCTGGAAATGCGGCGCATGGGCGCTGAAATCCGCCTCGAGGGCAACACGGCGATCATCAAGGGCGTGACGAAGCTGACCGCCGCGCCGGTCATGGCGACCGACCTGCGTGCCTCGGCCAGCCTCGTCATCGCGGGGCTGGTGGCCGAGGGCACCACGGACGTCGAGCGCATCTACCACATCGACCGCGGATACGAATGCATCGAGGAGAAGCTGGCGGGCCTTGGCGCGCAGATCCGGCGCGTGAATGACAGGGAAAGGGGAAAGGGGAGAGGGGATAGGGGATAGGGGT
>JAOUGW010000104.1 GCA_029865465.1 Gammaproteobacteria bacterium | reverse complement strand
GACTAGTGATTGGCAGCGTGCGACTGCAACTTCCAGCTCACTGATCACCAGTCACTAATCACTTCCTCAAGCCATCGCCCCGCGCACGCCGTCGATCACGAACTGCGCCGCGAGCGCTGCGAGCAGGACGCCGAGCAGTCGCCCGAGCACGGCGCTGCCCGTCACGCCAACGACCCGCATGACGGGGCCCGTCACCAGCATCAGCGCCAGCGTCAACGCCAGCACCACGCCGATCACCGCGAGCTGCGCGAAGAACTGCGCCGAGCCAAATGGCACGGCCGCAAACGCCAGCAGGATGGTCGCGATCGCGCCGGGGCCGGCGATCATCGGAAATGCGAGTGGAAACACCGAGATGTCGACGCGGTGGTGCGCTTCCTCGCCCTCGACCGGGGTGATCGAGCGCACGCCCGATTCCCGCGCGAACACCATCTCGATCGCGAGCATGAACAGCAGGATGCCGCCGCCGATCTTGAAGGCGTCGACACTGATGCCGAGCAGCTTGAGCAGCGCCGTGCCGCCGACGGCGAACAGGACGCACACCGCCGCGGAGATGGCGGCAGCCTTGAACGACATGCGCCGCCGATAGGCGTCGTCCGAGCCTTCCGTGAGCCCAGCCAGGATGGGCAGGAGCGACAACGGCTCCACCACCACCAGCAGCACCACGAAGAATTTCACCAGTTCGTCGAGCATCGTGCCTTCGCGTCTTTCGCGACTTGAACTCCGGGCCGCGCAGGTCTACAAACAAGGACAGGATACCAAGCGCACGGACGCCTCGAGGACAAGACGATGAGCAATCCCGCACCTGTCGTTGGTCAATGGTACGCCCGGCCCGGCGGCGACTCCTTCGAGGTGGTGGCGATCGACCGTGACGACGAGACGATCGAGATCCAGTACTTCGACGGCACCATCGAGGAGATCGATTTCGACGGCTGGCGCGAAGAAGAGATCGAGGCGGCGGAAGCGCCGGAGGACTGGACCGGCTCGGTCGACGTCGACCCGGAAGACACCGAGAACGAATTCGATGCGGTGCCCGGCAATGGCAACAGCCCGCTCGACGCCATCGATCGTGGCGAGGCGGACGGCTACTCCGAACTCGAACTGCCGGATGAGCCCCAGGAGCGCCCGGCGGGCTGAGCGGCGTTCAGTTGGGGTCGCGCAGCGGCACCGAATCGTCGAGCAGCACGTAGCCGTGCCGGACATGGACCGGCAGCCGCTGCAGGCCGAGCCCCAGGCACGGGCCGGACAGGCAACTTCCCGTCTCCATCTCGAACAGCGCGCCGTGCATCACGCAGCGGATCGTGTTGCCGCCCGGCACCAGGAACTGGTCCGGCTGCCAGTTGAGCGGGAAGCCCGCGTGCGGGCAGTAGTTGACGTAGCCGTAGACGTGCCCGCCCTGCCGCACCACGAAACCCTTCAGGGGCCACTCGCCCTCTCCCATCGTGAAGCCGCGCGCACCGGGGTCCGCCATCTCATGCAGCGGGCAGATCACTCGCGTCATGTCGATCTCGTCTGCCACCGCGACTCAACGGGCTTCCTGCCGCATCTTGCGCGCGAGGAAGAACAGCAGCACCAGCGCCGGCAGGCCGAGCGTCGAGGTGTAGACGAAGAACGCCGGGTAGCCGATCGCATCGACGACGAAGCCCGAGGTGCCCATCAGCAGCTTGCCGGGCAGCGCATAGATCGACGAGAACAGCGCGTATTGCGTGGCCGTGTACGACACGCTGGTGAGACTCGACAGATAGGCGATCAATGACGTGCCCGCGATGCCCATGGCCAGGTTGTCCGCGCTGATGAGGAAGGCCAGCCCGTAGAGATTCGGCTGGTTGTACGACGCGAACGCGGCGAACATCAGGTTGGCGATGATCACCAGCACGCTGCCGAGCGCAAGCGAGCGGATGACACCCAGGCGCGCCACGGCCATGCCGCCGACCAGCGTGCCGAGGATCGACCAGAACACGCCGAAGCCCTTGGCGACCGCGGCGATTTCCTTGAGCGAAAATCCGACGTCCAGGTAGAACGGATTGCTCATCACGCCCATCGTGAAATCGGCGAGGCGGTAGCTGCCGATGAACGCGAGCATCAGCACGGCGAGCTTCACGCCATAGCGCGTGAAGAAGTCGACGAACGGATTCACGACGGCGCCGACGAACCACGCGCCGAGATTGCGCATCGACTCGGGCCAGTGCGCCTTGCGCTCGAGCCAGTCGCTGACGCGCGCTTCCTGCGCCAGCGTGTGCTTGATCACGCGCGCTGCGGGCTCGCGGATCAGCAGCGTAGTGACGATGCCGACGCATGCGCAGACGGCCATCGACGTGTACGAGACGGCCCAGCCATGGTCCGCGGCAATCCAGAGCGCGCCGGCGCTGGCTACCATCATCGCGATGCGATAGCCGAGCTGGTAGGCAGCCGCCATCACGCCCTGCATCACGATCGGCGCCGATTCGATCCGCCACGCGTCGACCGCGATGTCCTGGGTGGCGGACGAGAACGCCACCATCAGCGCCAGCGATGCCACGACAGCCAGGTGCCCGACCGGGCTCATGTGCGCCATGTTGAACAGTCCGATCGCGATGCCGACCTGGCCGAGCAGCATCCAGCTGCGCCGCCGGCCCAGCAGCCGGTGCAACACGGGCAAACGCAGCTTGTCGACGACTGGCGCCCAGAAGAACTTGACGGTGTAGATGATGCCGACCCACGACAGCATGCCGATCGTGGCGCGCTCGATGCCGACTTCGCGCAGCCAGGCGGACAGCGTCGAGAACACCAGCATGAACGGCAGGCCGGCCGAGAAGCCGAGGAACAGCATCGCCGCGACCTGCGGATTGCGATACGCCAGCACCGCGTCCGCCCAGCCGCGCCACCAGGGCCGCTTGACGGCGGATTCGGGCGGCGTTGCGCCTGCGCTTGCGCCGGTCACAGTTCGTACGTCACGGTGAGCGGAGCATGATCGGAGAAGCGCTGTGCCTTGTAGATCTCGGCGCTGCGCACGCTGCCGCGCAGGCCCGGACTCAGCACGTGGTAATCAATCCGCCAACCCACGTTCTTCGACCACGCCTGGCCACGGTTCGACCACCAGGTGTACTGGCCGGGTTCGGGGTTCACTTCGCGGAACGCATCGACGTACTTGACGTCGCCGAACAGTTCGTCCAGCCACGCGCGCTCCTCGGGCAGGAAACCCGAGTTCTTCTGGTTCGAACGCCAGTTGCGCAGGTCGATTTCCTTGTGCGCGATGTTCCAGTCGCCGCACAGGATGTAGTCGCGCCTCTTGCGCTTCAGGGCCCGCAGGTACGGCATGAACTCGGCGAGGAAGCGGAACTTGGCCCGCTGCCGGTCTTCGCTCGAGGAGCCCGAGGGCAGGTACAGCGAAATCACGCTCAGGTCCTTGAAGCGCGCCTCGATGTAACGGCCCTCGCCGTCGAATTCCCTCGACCCGTGACCGGCCACGACCGTCAGCGGCTTCTCGCGCGAGTACACGGCCACGCCACTGTAGCCCTTCTTGATCGCGTCGAAGTAGTAGCAGTGGTACCCGGCCGGGTGGAAATGCGGCTCATCGATCTGGTCGCGCTGGCATTTCGTCTCCTGCAGGCAGACGACGTCGGCGTCCTGGGCCGGCAGCCAGTCGAAGAAGCCCTTGCGCGCCGCAGAGCGGATGCCATTCGCGTTGAGGGTGATGATGCGCATGGGCGCGAAGTATAAAGTACACGCCCATGCACCAACCCGACTTCATCCGCCTGTGCCTCGAACTTGGCGTCCTGCGATTCGGCGAGTTCACGCTCAAGTCCGGCCGCAAGAGTCCCTACTTCTTCAATGCGGGCCTGTTCAACACCGGCCATGCCATCGGCTCGCTCGGGCGCTTCTACGCGCGGACCGCAATGCTGTCCGGCGTGTCGTTCGACATGCTGTTCGGGCCTGCCTACAAGGGCATCCCGCTGGTCACGACGACGGCAGCGGCGATGGCGGAGCACGAAGGCCGCGACCTGTCCTTTGCCTTCAACCGCAAGGAAGCCAAGGACCACGGCGAGGGCGGCATGATCGTCGGCGCACCGCTCAAGGGTCGCGTCCTGATCGTGGACGACGTGATCACGGCCGGCACGGCCATCCGCGAATCCGTGGAGATCATCCGGTCGCAGGGAGCGACGCCGGCGGGCGTCCTGATAGCACTCGATCGCGAGGAGCGCGGCCAGGGGACGACATCGGCCGTGCAGGAAGTGCAGGATTCGTTCGGCCTGCCGGTCATCGCGGTGCTGCGACTGCGCGACCTCATGGCCCACCTGGAGGCCGCGGGCGACGATGCGGTGCTGCAGACGGTGCGGGCCTATCGCGACCAGTACGGGGTCTGAAGGTGGCCCCAGTTTGAAGCAGGTCACAGTGCTGAGCCCAGCCGACACCAAAATGCTGCAAAAGGGAGGGGGTATGGCCTCAGAATCCCCGTCATGCGCGCAGTCCCTCTGACCGCTTCCTCCCCGCCACCCGCCCGAGTCCGCCTCGGCGTGGTCGCCGCCGTGTTGCTGGTGGCGTGTGCCCTCGCGGCCGGTGTCGCCGATGCCGCGCAGAAGAAGCCCAAGTCGAGCGGACGTTCGCTGTCCGACGAGCACATCTACCGCTGCAAGAGCGCCTCGGGCCACAGCTTCTTCGGCCAGAACATCCCCCCCGAGTGCATGGGCGCCGACGTCGAAGTGCTCGACCAGACGGGCCGCGTCGTGCGCATGATCCCGGGCGCGAAGTCGCTGGAGCAGATCGCCGCGCAGAAAGCGGCCGACGACGCCAGGACCGCCGCTGCACAGCGCGACCGCACCTTGCTCGCCACGTACCTCACGGTCGCGGACATCGAACGGCTGCGCGACCAGCGTATCGAACTGCTCGAGCAGCAGAACGTCGTGACGCGCCAGTACATCTCCAACCTGCGTGCACGCGAGGCGCGGTTGATGCAATCGGTGCAGCGCTTCCGGCCTTACAGCCCGAAACCGAATGCACCGGTGCTGCCCGAGCAGATCGCGAGCGAAATCGTGAATACGGTGAAAGGCCTGCAGGTCTACGAGCAGGAACTCGCGAAGAACACGACGGAACGCGCGCGCGTGACGCAGGAATTCGCGGCGGATATCAGCCGCTTCAAAGAGCTGAAGGGAATCAAGTGAGGGGAGGGAGGGCAGGAAGGCCCGGAAGGGGCTAGTCGGAAGCGCCATCGGCGCCAGAAGAACTTTCTTCTCGCGCAGCCGTTTCCGACTAACCCGTTCCTGCCCTTCCTCCCCCTTCCTACCCCCTTCCCGAACTTCCGAAGCCCCCGGCGCCACGATCGCTCGCGGTGAATTCGTCCACCACCTCGAACTCCACCTGTACGACGGGCACGACGACCATCTGCGCGATGCGCTCGCCCGGTTCGATCGTGAACGCCGCCTGCCCGCGGTTCCAGCACGAGACCATCACCTGTCCCTGGTAGTCGGAGTCGATCAGGCCGACGAGGTTGCCGAGCACGATGCCGTGCTTGTGGCCGAGGCCGGAGCGCGGCAGCAGCACGGCGGCCAGGCCCGGATCCTCCAGATGGATGGCGATGCCGGTGGGGATCAGCTGCGTCTTGCCCGGTTCGAGCACCAGAGGTGCATCGAGGCACGCTCGCAGGTCGAGCCCGGCGGAGCCCGGGGTCGCGTAATGCGGCAGCGGATAATCCTTGCCGACGCGGGCATCGAGGATGCGCACCTGCAGCTTCGGTCGCGGCGCACTCATCGCGTCTGGCTCCCGGCAAAACGCTCCGCGATGACCCCGATCAATTCGCCGGCGAGCCGGCACTTGGGCGCGCGTTCGAGTTCGCGCTTGCCGCCCTGCCAGTACAGCGTGAGCGCATTGTCGTCGCAATCGAAGGCCAGCCCCTCGCCCACCTGGTTCGCGGCGATCATGTCGAGCTTCTTGCCCTCGAGCTTGGAGAGCGCATTGCGCTCGACGTTCTGCGTTTCGGCCGCGAAACCGACGACGAACGGGCGCGGCGAGCCTGCCGCCACGGTCGCGAGGATGTCGGGGGTGCGCGCCAGGTGCAACGAGAGCTCGCCGCTGGTCTTCTTGATCTTGTGTTCCGCGATCTCGCGCATGCGGTAATCGGAAACGGCTGCGGCAGCGATGAAGATGTCGGTATCCGCGATTTCGGCCAGCACCGCATTCATCATCTGCTCGGCTGTCTCGACGTCGACTCGCTTCACGCCAGGCGGCGTGGGCACGCTGACCGGACCACTGACGATGACGACGCTGGCACCGGCATCGCGCGCGGCCTCGGCCACCGCGTAACCCATCTTGCCGGAGCTGCGATTGGTGATGAAGCGCACCGGATCGATGGGCTCACGGGTCGGGCCGGCGGTCACGACGACCTTGCGTCCGCGCAGCACTCCGGCGGTCTCGGCCCGCGGCGTCGCAAACACGGCGTCGACGATTTCCTGCGGCTCGACCATGCGGCCGGCGCCGGTCTCGCCGCAGGCCTGGCTGCCCTCGGCGGGACCGAGAATCGCCAACCCGCGCTGGCGCAGAGTCGCGACGTTCGCCTGCGTCGCGACATTGGCCCACATCAGCCGATTCATCGCGGGCACGACGACGACTGGCACGTCTGTTGCGAGGCACAAGGTCGACAACAAGTCGTCCGCCAGGCCGTGCGCGAGCCGCGCAATGAAGTCCGCCGTGGCCGGCGCGATGACGATGCGCTGCGGCCAGCGCGCGAGCTCGATGTGCCCCATGGCCGCTTCGGCCGCGGCGTCCCACAGGTCCGTGCGCACAGGGCGACCCGAAAGCGCCTGGAACGTGAGCGGAGCAACGAATTGCTGCGCGCCGGCGGTCATGACGACCTGCACGTCGGCGCCGCGATCCTTGAGCCGGCGCGTCAGTTCGGCGCTCTTGTAGGCGGCGATGCCGCCCGTGACACCGAGCAAGACGCGCATCGTTGGGGCTTGTGCTGCTGACATGGCGGGCGATTATGGGCGCGCGCCGCAGGGCGCCGCAAAGGGACTGTCCGCATTCTGGCGCAGCGGTCTCAGGTCATAACCGCCGGCTCTGGCGGCGGGGCGCGCGATTGGCGGCCGGCGGGGCGCCGGCGATTATTTCTGGCACTCCGGGCAGAAATACGTCGAGCGCTGGCCCTGGACCAGGTGCCGGATCGGGGTCCGGCAGCGGCGGCAGGGTTCGCCGGCGCGTTCATAGACGAAGAGCTTCTGACGGAAGTACCCGGGCGTGCCGTCCGCGTTCACGTAGTCGCGCAGCGTGGTGCCACCCTGCCGGATCGCCTCGCCCAGCACCTGGCGCACCGCGGCGACTATGCGCTGCCACTCGGCCGGCTTGATGCGTCCCGCAGCCCGCCTCGGCCGCACCCCGGCCCGGAACAGGGCCTCGCTCGCATAGATGTTGCCGACGCCGACGACGACATGCTGGTCCATCAGGTACTGCTTCACGGCAGCCTTGCGGCGCTTCGCCCTGGCCGCGAGGTAGCCGGGGGTGAAGGCGTCCTCGAGCGGTTCGGGACCCAGCGCCGCCAGCAGCGGGTGTTCTTCGACCGGGCCCGTGCACCAGAGCAGGCTGCCAAACCGGCGCGGATCGTTGAAGCGCAGGCACTGGCCCGAATCGAGCATGAGGTCGTAGTGGTCGTGCAGCAGCCGCGGCGAACCTGCCGGCATCACGCGCAGGCTGCCGGACATGCCGAGGTGTGCGATGAGCGAGCCGCGGTCGAGATCAATGAGCAGGTACTTGGCGCGGCGGCGTACATCGTGAACGCGCTGGCCGACGAGTTCGCGCGCGAGCGTCGGTTCGACGCGCCAGCGCAAGCGCGGCTCACGCAGGTCGAACGCGGTGACGGCACGGCCGACGATGGCTGCGCGCACACCGCGGCGTGTCGTCTCGACTTCGGGTAACTCGGGCATCAGGCTCGCGACATTCCGCTACTTGCCGCCGAAAGAACAGGGGGGCCGGCCGGAAACGAAAAACCCGCCGGAGGCGGGTTCTTCAGGCATCCGGCAATGCCGGACGCAGCAAGCGCGACCAGGGATTACTTGATCTTCGCTTCCTTGTAGGTCACGTGCTTGCGGGCCTTCGGGTCGAACTTCTTGACCTCGAGCTTCTCCGGGTGGAGACGCTTGTTCTTGGTGGTCGTGTAGAAGTGGCCGGTGCCGGCGGTCGAAACGAGCTTGATCTTGTCGCGCATGTGAGTGACTCCTGCTGCAGCCGGGCCGTCAGACCTTGACGCCCTGGGCGCGGAGCTCGTTCACGACGGCTTCGACGCCCTTCTTGTCGATCGTGCGCATGGCATTGCCGGACACGCGCAGGCTGACCCAGCGCTTTTCCGTTTCGAGCCAGAAGCGCTGCGTGTGCAGGTTCGGCAGGAAGCGGCGGCGCTTGCGGTTGTTGGCGTGCGAAACGGTGTTGCCGCTCATCGGCCGCTTGCCGGTGACCTGACAGACTTTCGACATGGTGCTGATCCTGTGACAGACGGGCCGGCCGAAGGGCGGACCCCGACAAACGAGCCGCGTTTTATACCAGTGCAGCCAGTTTCGGGCAAGCACTTCGGGGTGTCTCCTTCCGACTAACCCCTATCCCCTAACCCCTATCCCCTTGTATCTACAGGAGCCCGCGCTCCGCAAAGGAGACACAGGCACCATCCCCGACCACGATGTGATCGAGCACCCGGATATCCACCAGCGCGAGGGCATCCCGCAGGCGTCCGGTGATCAATTCGTCGGCCTGGCTGGGCTCGGCGATGCCCGATGGGTGGTTGTGGGCCAGGATCACTGCGGCGGCGTTGCGGGTCAGGGCGAGCTTGACGACCTCCCGCGGGTGGACGCTGGCGCCATCGATCGTGCCGCGGAAGACCTCGTCAAAAGTGATGACCCGATGGCGATTGTCCAGGAACAGGCAGCAGAAGACTTCGTGTTCACGGTCCCGCAGGCGGGCCCGCAGGAAGTCCCGGGTGGCCCGGGGGTTGGCCAGCGGCGGGCCGGCCAGCATCTGTTCGGCATAATGCCGCCGGGACAGTTCCAGCGCCGCCTGCAGCAGGGCAAATTTGGCCGAGCCGAGGCCCGGCGTGCGACAGACCGCCCGTCGCTCGGCCGTCAGCAGGCCACGTAACGACTTGAATTCGCCCAGCAATCCACGGGCGGTGTCGACTGCCGTGCGGCCGCGTGTGCCCGTCTGCAGCAGGATCGCGAGCAGTTCGGCTTCCGAAAGCGCCGTCGCGCCCAGTTTCAGCAGCTTTTCACGGGGACGTTCGGCTTCGGGCCACAGGGGCAGCGGCAGCGACGACATCGGGACTCCTCGGTCGGGGAGCCCCATGTTCCGGTCGGCCGCGAGCGACCACACGGCCCATATGCGCTGAAAGCGCCACGAAATGGCGCCGACGCCGGGGCACCTGGCCGCCGAGTGGACGTCAGAGCGCCTGCTTGGCGAAGCGCGCGCGCAAGGCGTCGGCGACGGCGGGGTGCACGAATTCGGAGATGTTGCCGCCAAGGCTCGCAATCTCGCGGATCAGCGTCGACGAGATGAAGTTGAACTGCTCGGTCGGCGTCAGGAACACCGTCTCGACCTGGTCGGTCAGGTGCCGGCTCATGGTCGCGAGCTGAAACTCGAACTCGAAATCCGACACCGCGCGCAGGCCACGCATCATCACGTTGAGCCCGTTGTTGCGCGCGAACTCCACGGTGAGTCCCGTGTAACCCATGACTTCGACGTTATCCAGGTCGGCGAGCACGATCTTGACCAGTTCGATGCGCTTCTCGAGTGGAAACAACGGCGCCTTGCCCGGGTTCGCGGCAATCGCGACCACCACCTTGTCGAAGATCCGGCTCGCCCGCCGGACCAGGTCGTTGTGACCGTTGGTGAATGGATCGAACGTGCCTGGATACATTGCGCGACTGCTCATTCGCTCCCCCGTGCCTGGTGATCGTTGTTATGGGCCGGCAAGCCCCGGCGGGCGAGATGATAGCCGACGTCGCCCGCGCGCTTGCTGCGATGCAGGGTCCAACCGGGCGGCAGCGCCGGTTCACCGCGCGCCGCCGCGTCCTCCAGATAGATCCATGCCCTGGGCGCGAGCCACCCGCCACGTTCCAGTTTTTCGGCCAGGACGGGCAGCCACGCCTCGCCGTAGGGCGGATCGAGAAACACGATGTCGAAGGGTTGCGAGGCGGGCGGTCCACGCTCGAGCCACGCCAGCGCATCCACCTGTTCCACGTGCCCACGATCGCACCGGAGCTGGGCGAGCATGTCACCGATCGCCCGGGCGGACGCCGGATCGCGCTCGGCGAAGACGACCTCACGGGCACCCCGCGAGAGCGCCTCGATCCCAAGCGCGCCGCTGCCCGCGAACAGGTCCAGGCAACGCGCGCCGGCCAGTTCGAACTGCAACCAGTTGAACACGGTCTCCCGGACCCGGTCCGGAGTTGGACGCAAGGCTGCCGATTGTGGGAAATGCAGCTTGCGACCGCGCCATTCGCCACCGATGATCCGTACTTGTAAGCGGCCGCCTGCAGCAGCCGCCGCGCGACGTGTCGGGGGATCGCCCGCCGGACCGTTTGTTGCTTTGGCAAAACGGCCCGTGCGCGGAGTTTCCGGGCGATTGTTGCGCGGCGTCATCAGGCGAGCGTAGGCTTTGCGGCGACCAGTATTAACGCGCGATGTTAC
>JAOUGW010000324.1 GCA_029865465.1 Gammaproteobacteria bacterium | reverse complement strand
AATCTGGTTCAGTTCGTCCGTCGTGACGCCCGGGACGACCTGCGGACCGATCATGTCGAGCACATCGGCGGCGAGGCGGCCCGCGACGCGCATGGCGGCCTGTTCCGAGGGGCCCTTGATCAGCACATGCCCGGTGGCGTCCTTGGACGAAGCGGGCACCGGGGTCGGGGAATACTGCATTTGGGGCGCGTCCTGGCGTTCGAGGCCTCACTGCGGATCCTCCCCCGCGGCCCTATCCCGCTCTGGCGGGAGAGGTAAAGCGCAGCGGGCGAGGTGGGTAAATCGGGTGAGGGTGCTGTAAGTATTTGAAAATCCGAGGCCGCGATGGTATAAAGCGCGGCCTTTTTTGACAACGAAATCCGCACACACACCGTCACGTGTGGCTGGGTGCCCGGCAGGTCGTGAGACTTTCCTGGGTTGCCGCATGGGGTGTGTGGAGGTTCAACCCTTCAAGGAGTCTCTTATGACCGGCATGTCCATGCGACAGATGCTGGAAGCGGGTGTTCATTTTGGACACCAGACACGCTTCTGGAACCCGAAGATGTCCCAATTCATCTTCGGCGAACGCAACCGAATTCACATCATCAACCTCGAGCACTCCCTGCCACTCTACAACGAGGCTGCGGGGTTCGTCCGCAACGTCGTCGCCGACGGCGGCAAGGTCCTCTTCGTCGGCACGAAGCGATCTGCGCGCGACGCGATTGCCCAGGAAGCTGCGCGCTGCGGCATGCCCTGGGTCAGCCACCGCTGGCTCGGCGGCATGCTCACGAACTTCAAGACCATCAAGCAGTCGATCCGCCGCCTCGCCGAAATCGACGAGATGCAGGCGAACGGGACGCTCGACCAGCGCGGCAAGCGCGAGGCGCAGATGGTGCGCCGCGAGCGCGAGAAACTCCACCGCAGCCTGGGCGGCATCAAGGACATGGACGGCCTGCCGGACGTGATGTTCGTCATCGACGTCGGTCACGAGAAGATCGCGATCCACGAAGCGCAGAAACTCGGCATCCCGGTCGTCGCCGTGGTCGACACGAACTGCTCGCCGGAAGGCATCAGCTACGTGATCCCGGGCAACGACGACGCCATGCGCGCGATCCAGTTGTACGCCTCGGGCATCGCCGATGCCGTCATCGAGGGCCGCTCGACGGTCCTCGAAGTTCCGGTTGGTGAAGATGAGTTCGTCGAGCTCGACGAGGAAGGCAAGCCGCGGTCCCGCACGGGCGCGCCGAAGCCGTCCCGCAAGGCCCCGGCCCGCAAGAAGACCGCCGCCAGCCCGAAGCGCAAGCCGGCCGACGACACCGCGGCCGCCGACCAGCGCGCCGAAGAACTCGTCGAGGCCGACCCGGAGGAGAGCGCCGAGGCGTTCATGGCCCGTCGTGAGGCTGCCCGCAAGAAGCCGGCCGCTGCGGCTGCTCCTGCCGCGGCCGCTGCCCCTGCCGCTGCCGAAGTCGCCCCGACTCCGACCGAAGGGGCCTGATCATGGCCGTTACCGCAGAAGCAGTGAAGGCGCTGCGTGAGCGCACTGGCGCCGGCATGATGGAGTGCAAGAAGGCGCTGGTCGAGACGAACGGCGACCTCGAGGCCGCCGCCGAGATCATGCGCAAGTCGGGCCTGGCCAAGGCCGACAAGAAGGCCGGCCGCGTGGCCGCCGAAGGAGTGGTCTTCGTCGAGCACTCGGCCGACGGCAAGCGGGCCGCGATCGTCGAGGTCAATTCGGAGACGGACTTCGTCGCGCGCGAGAAGGACTTCCAGGGATTCGCCGCTGACGTCGCCAGGGCGGCGCTCACCGCGCAGCCGGCCGACCTGGACGCGCTGCTCGCGACGAAGCTGGCCTCCGGCAAGACCGTCGAGGAGACCCGCCGCGAGTTGATCGCCCGTATCGGCGAGAACATCGGCGTGCGTCGCTTCGAGGTAATCAAGTCGGACGCTCCGCTCTCCACCTACAGCCACGGCACCCGCATCGGCGTGATCGTCGCGCTTCACGGTGGCGACGACGCGCTCGGCCGTGACCTGGCGATGCACATCGCCGCGATCAACCCGATGTACCTGTCGGCGGATGACGTGCCGGCCGACCAGGTCGCCAAGGAAAAGGAGATCTTCGTTGCCCAGGTCGCCCAGGACCCGAAGACCGCCGGCAAGCCGGCGGAAATCGTGGCCAGGATGGTCGACGGCAAGATCCGCAAGTTCCTTGGTGAGATCACGCTGCTCGGCCAGCCGTTCGTCAAGGACGACAAGCAGGCGGTTGGCGATGTGCTGAAGAAGGCCAACGCCAGGGTCGCGCGCTTCGTGCGCTTCGAAGTCGGCGCCGGTATCGAGAAAAAGCAGGAAAACTTCGCCGAGGAAGTGGCTGCAGCGGTTCGGGGCTCCTGAGTCCCGGGTCCGCCCGGTGATTTGGACCTACCCGGAACCCCGCGCAAGCGGGGTTCCTTATAATGGCGCCTGGCAAATGGGTCGCTGGCGAGGGACGATGGAACCGAAAGCCGATACGCAACCGCGCAACCGCCGCATCCTCGTCAAGCTGTCGGGCGAGGCCCTGATGGGGGACGCCGACTACGGCATCGACCCGGCCTTTCTCCGCCGTCTCGCGAGCGAGATCCGCAGCGTCCAGGAAACGGGTACCGAGATCGGCGTGGTCGTGGGCGGCGGCAACCTGTTCCGCGGCGCCGGCCTCGCGCGCGCCGGCATGGACCGCGTCACCGGCGATCACATGGGGATGCTTGCCACGGTCATGAATTCGCTCGCCCTGCAGGATGCACTCGAGTCCATGAACGTGGCTACCCGGGTCATGTCGGCCGTGCGCATCAACCAGGTGTGCGAGGACTACATCCGTCGCCGCGCCGTGCGCCACCTCGAGAAGGGGCGCGTGATCATCTTCGCCGCGGGCACGGGCAACCCGTTCTTCACGACCGACACGGCCGCGAGCCTGCGCGCGATCGAGATCGAGGCCGACCTGCTGCTGAAGGCCACCAAGGTGGACGGAATCTACGACGCCGATCCG
>JAOUGW010000001.1 GCA_029865465.1 Gammaproteobacteria bacterium | reverse complement strand
CCACGTCGCAGCGTTCAGGGGCTGGTTGCTGCACCAGTCGGCCAGCGATCCCCCGATGTTAGTGGCGGTGCTCAGCCCCAGAGCGCGGGATCCGGCACTTGCATGACGCCGCGCTCGAAACGGATCGGGTGGTGCCGATCCAGTCGCTGCAGCAACGGGCCATCCAGGTCCGTGACGGCGCACGCCTGGGCGACCAGGAATCCCGGCGCCATGGCGAGCGACGTACCGCACATGTTGCCGACCATCAGGCCAAGACCGAGGCGCCTCGCCTCCGCGCACATCGCGAGGGCCTCCGTCAGTCCGCCGCACTTGTCCAGCTTGATGTTGACGGACTGGTAGCGTCCAGCCAGCCCGGCGAGCGAGCGACGATCGGTGCAGGACTCGTCCGCCGCGACCGGAACGGGACTGCGCAGGCCATCGAGCGTTGCGTCGTCGCCGCGGCGAACGGGTTGCTCGACCAGTTCGACGCCCAGCTCATGCAGTTGCGGGAGCAGTTGCTCGAGCAACGCACGCGTCCAGCTCTGATTGGCGTCGACGATGACGCGGGCGGCAGGGTGCACCTCCCGCACGATGCGCACGAGATCGACGTGGCGTTCAGTGTCGACCTTGAGTTTCAGCAACGGATAGTCCCGGGCCTGCCGCGCCTTCCGCCGCACCTCCGGCTCGTCGCCCAGGCCGATCGTGAATGCCGTGGTCACCGGACGCGGTGCGGGCAGTCCGGCGAGCTGCCAGACGGGGCTGCCGGTTTCCTTCGCACGCAGGTCCCACAACGCGCAATCGAGGGCGTTGCGTGCGCCACCGGCAGGCAGGAGGTCGAGCAGTTCCGGGCCCGTCAGCCGGGCGTGCAGCGCGCCACGCACGACTTCGATCTGCGCCGCCATCGATGCAGGAGTCTCCCCGTCGTAATCGACGCCTGCGGCCTCCGCCCATCCCCGCTGCCCGCCGGGACCGGTCAGCCGCACGACGAGCACCGGCACGTGCGTGTACGAATCGCGCGCCGTCACGAACGGCTCGACCAGCTCCCAGCGTTCGATGTCGGTCGCGACCTCGATCATCCGTTGAGCAGCGCATTGGCGATGGCATCCACTCCGCCGCGCATCGGGTCGCAGACCGGCAACCGCAGCTCCCGCTCGAGCTGCTCCCGATAGTGTCGCCACCCGCCATCGTCGAGGGTGGAGGAGTTGATGCTTACGCCGACGCAGCGAATGTGGCGGCTTGTCAGCCGGCCGGCGCGGAGATAATCGTCGATCACCTGCGGCAGCGGGGGTATCGGATAGTCCGGGTATTCCTCGATCGTGACGCGGTCGGGGGCGTGGCACAGCACGATCGCGTCCGGCTGGGAGCCGTGCAGCAGGCCCAGCGTCACGGCCGCGTACGCGGGATGCAGCAACGAACCCTGGCCTTCGATCACGTCCCAGTGCTCAGGATCGTTGTCCGGCGAGAGCGCTTCCGCGGCGCCCGCGAGAAAGTCCGCGACCAGCGCATCCATCGGGATGCCGCTGCCCGCGATCATGATGCCGGTCTGGCCCGTGGCGCGGAACGTCGCTGCCGCTCCTTTCGCTTGCAGCGCGCGCGTGAGCGCCAGTGCCGTGTACTTCTTGCCGAGCGCGCAGTCGGTGCCGACCGTCAGCACGCGCCGGCCGGGGCGCTTGCGCCCGCTGCCGACCGGATACGCGCGTGGCGGGTTGCGCACATCCACCAGGTGCGTCCCGGCGCGCGCCGCGGCGCGCGCAAGCCGCGGGAGCGACGTCAATCGTGTGTGCAGGCCGCTCACGGCGTCGAGGCCGGCAGCGAGTGCCGCTTCGAGATCGTCCTGCCAGTGCTCCGGCAGCAAACCTCCGGTCGGCGCAACGCCCACGACGATCGAACCCGCGCCCTGGCGCGCGGCCTCCGCCGGGGAAAGACGCGGCAGGTCGAGGGTGACCTTCGCGGCAGGATGCGACCACTCCCCGATCACGTCCTGGCCGCACCAGTCGCGCAGACCGAAGGCTGTCTTGCAGTCCGACTTCAGGACGGCATCGCCGAGGTAGAGCAGGTAGGGTTTGCGCAGGACGAGCATGTGCGTCAGAGCCTGAAGTTCGTGGGAACGTCGACGGCCAGGCCGTTCAAGGCTTGAACGCCGCGCTGCGCAGGACGCGGCCGGGACGCTTGCCGGTCACGGCACCGTCGCGCACGACCCATTCGCCGCTCACCATCACGGCCGGAATGCCGAGCGGTGGCGCCACTGGATTCTCGACCGTGGAGCGGTCGATCACCGTGGCCGGATCGAACACGACGAGATCGGCGACGTAGCCAGGCGCGATGCGGCCACGATCCGCGAGGCCCAGTTGCGCGGCCGGGAGACCGGTCATCTTGTGGATCGCCAGTGCCAGCGGCAGCAGCTTCTCCTCGCGCACGTAGTGCCCGAGGATCCTCGGAAAGGAGCCCGCGCCGCGCGGGTGCGCGCCGTGCAGCTCGCCGTCGGTGCAGAACATGATCTGCGGATGCGCGATGAACCAGCGCACGTCATCCTCGCTCATCGAGGTGCCGAGCACGTTCACGTCCTGCTCGTTGGGTCCGTCCGCGCCGCCCGTGGTCCTGATGATGCGCATGTAGGCCTCGACCGGCGTCACGCGCCAGTGCGAGGCGATCCCGGCGAGCGTCTTGCCGGCGAGCGCTGGCTCGGGTGCGTAGTTCACGATGCGGATGTTCTGCGCACCGCCATTCTCCGCCAGCGCCTGCTCGACCTTCCGTGGATTGAAGTAGTCACGGTCGGACACGATCACGCGGATCGTGGCGTGCCAGAACGTGTAGGGATACACGTCAGCCTTGAGGTCGACGCCTTCCCGCCGCGCGCGTTCGAAGTACTCCGGCATGCGCTTCGCTGCCTGGTGCCAGACCGACGTCGAGCCCATCTTGATGTGGGTGATCTGGACCGGCACCTGCGCTTCGCGGCCGATGCGCAGCACTTCGTCGAACGAATCGAAGGTGCGACTCGCTTCGTCGCGGACGTGGCTGATGTAGAAACCCCGGGCTTCGGCCGCGACCCTGGCCAGGTCGATGACTTCGTCGGTGGTGGCGAAGTGCGCTGCTTCGTACTCGAGGCCGGTCGACAAGCCGAACGCCCCGGCCGCCAGTTCCCGCGCGAGCAGTGTCTTCATCTGCGCGAGTTCCGCGGGCGTGGAGGCGCGGTAGAGGTCCTTGCCCATCACCTGCCCGCGAATCGTCGCGTGACCCGCCATGCTCGCGAGGTTGATCGCGGGCGGATTGGCGCTCAGCCCGGCGAAATAATCGCGCAGCGGAAACTTCGAATCGCCGTCCTGCCCCACGAGGATCGTGGTGACACCCTGCCGGGAGACCGCCGCAGCGTCGAGGTCGTCGACGAGGTCACCGTCGCCATGGCTGTGCATGTCGATGAAGCCGGGCGCGAGCGCGAGCCCACGCTGGTCGAGCACCGTCTCGCCGCCCTTCGCTGGCAGGTGCGGGGCGATGGCGACGATCCGCTCGCCCTCGATGCGCACGTCGCCGCGCAGCGGCTCGCTGCCCGTGCCGTCGTAGACGACGACGTTCGTCAGCAGCACGTCGGCGGCCAGCAACCGGCTGGAGGCCAGCAGGAGAGCGGTCATGAGGACGGAACTGGTCATGCGCATGTCAGCCACCTGGCAGGTCGGATGCCGAGATCATACCTGCGGAACCGGCAAGGCTCTGCTAGAGCCAGTTCCGGCGCCGGAACACGAAGAACAAACCGCTGCAGATGGCGACGCTCAGCGCGACGATCCCCGCGAAGGCCGACGGGCTGTGTGCGCCCGGCAGGCCCACGTTCATGCCGTAGACGCTCGCGATCAGGGTGGGCACCGCCAGCATGATCGTGACCGACGTCAGGACCTTCATGACCGAGTTCAGGTTGTTGGACACGATCGACGCGAACGCATCCATCATGTCGCTCAGCACGTGGTCGGCAATCTCGACCATCTCGATCGCCTGGCGCAGTTCGACGCGCACGTCGTCGAGCAGTTCCTGGTCCTGGTCGGCCCAGTGCAGGGTCGGCACGCGCTGCAGGCGCTCCAGCACCAGCTCGTTCGCCTTCAGGCCGGTCGCAAAGTAGGTCAGGCTCTTCTGGAACTCGAGCAGGCCGAGCACCTCCTCGTTCCGGAGCGAGCGCTTGAGTTCGTTCTCGAGGCCTTCGACACCGGCATTGATCTCGCGCAGGCCTCGCAGGCAGGCGTCTGCCAGCTGCCAGAACACGCGCAGGACGAATTCAGTTCCACGAGCAGTGGACAGTCCCTGCACCTGGCCGTCGAGCAACGGTTGCAGGAACGGCGTGGTTGCCTGGCTGACGGTGACGATGCCCTGCGGGGTAAGCAACACGCTGAGCGGCAGGGTCCGCCAGGGCGGCCCGGTAGTTTCGTCGCGCCGCAGCGGATAGTTCATCACGACGAGCACGCAGTCCCCGACGTGCGCGACGCGCGGACGTTCATCGATATCCGCCACGTGGTCGAGCAGCGAAGCCGGGACACCGAACTCACGCACGGTTGCCAGGTCGGCTGCCGTGGGTTGGGTGACGTGCAGCCAGCAGCCGGCGGACGGGGCCGTGGGCCGCTCCAGTCCAGCACTCGCACTGCGCCGGATTTCGAGCATGCGGTCAGTCCTTGGGCTGCTTCACCGGTCGTTTCCAGCCATCGAGCGTCAGCTGCTTGCTGCGCTCGAGCGTGAGCTTGTCGTCCGGCGCGTCCTTGGTGATGGTCGAGCCGGCGCCGATCGTGGCGCCCGCACCGATCTTCACGGGTGCCACCAGCATCGCGCCTGAGCCGATGAATGCGCCCGCCCCGATCTCCGTGCGCCACTTGTTCACGCCGTCGTAGTTGCACGTGATGGTGCCGGCGCCGACGTTCACTTTCTCGCCGATCGTCGCATCGCCCAGGTACGTGAGATGGTTGGCCTTGGCGCCTGCACCCAGGATGCTGTTCTTCACCTCGACGAAGTTTCCGACGTGCACGCCCGGGGCCAGACTGGAACTCGGCCGGAAACGCGCGAACGGGCCGATGTTGCATTTGGGTCCGATGCTGGCGCGGTCGATGACGCAGTTGGGAAAAACCACGGTGTCGTCGCCGATCTCGCTGTCGCGGATCACGACGTTGGGACCGATCCGCACGCGGTGACCGAGCTTCACCGCGCCCTCGAACACCACGTTGACGTCCACGTGCACGTCGCGGCCGACGGTGACCGGACCGCGAGCATCGAAGCGGGCTGGATCGACCAGCGTCACGCCCTGCAGCATGAGCTCCGTCGCCCGGCGCCTGCGGTACACCGCCTCGACTTCGGCGAGCTGCACCTTGTCGTTGACGCCGAGCACTTCGTCTTCACTGTCAGCAAGGATGGCGTTGACCCGGAGTCCCGCCTTCGCCGCCATCACGACGACGTCCGTCAGGTAGTACTCGCCCTGCGCGTTGTCGTTGCGCAGCTGCGCCAGCCATTCACGCATGCGCTTCGCCGACGCGGCCATCAGCCCGGTGTTCACTTCGTCGATCGCGCGCTCCTTCTGGTTCGCGTCCTTGTGCTCGACGATGCGCGCAACCGTGCCCGCCCGGTCACGCACGATGCGGCCGTAGCCCGTGGGGTCCTTCATGCGCACGCTCAACACGCCGAGCGCTTCGCCATTGGCAGCGGCGTCGATCAGTCGTTGCAGCGTCGATGCCTGCGTGAGGGGTACGTCGCCGTAGAGCACCAGCACCAGGTGGTCGTCGGGTATCCCCGGCATGGCCTGCCGCACCGCGTGCCCGGTGCCGTGCTGTTCTGCCTGCAATACCCAGGTGACGTCCTCGCTCGCGAGCGCATCACGCACGCGTTCACCGCCGTGACCGTAAACGACGTGAATGTCGCTCGCGGACAGTTGGCGTGCTGTCTCGATGACGTGCTTGAGCAGCGGGCGACCCGCCACGGGTTGCAGGACCTTCGGCAGGTCCGATTTCATGCGCTTGCCCTGGCCGGCGGCCAGGATCACGACGGAGAGGGGCATTGGGCGATCCAGCTTCCGGTCAGTCTGCCCTCATTATACCGGACGCTTCTCTGCCGCCTTCTATTCCGCGGCGAACCCGCACGGTGGAGTGCCCCTGCAAGCGAGTGGCTCGCAGGGGCTGCGGGGCACGAACGGCAGGCCCGCCCGGTCTATCAGTCGCCGGATGCAACGGGTGCGAAATTGGCGTGCACGAGCATCCACTTGCCACCCATCCTGGAGTACACGCGCGTCGACTTGGCGCTGTTGGGTGTCACCTTGCCATCCTTGTCCCGCAGGACGCCGACGTAGTTGTACGACAGGATCGCCGTATCGCCGTACACCTGCACCTTCGGGTTCACCATTTCGGCGGCCAGGGTTTTGCCACCGTCCGAAGTGATGGCCTCGCTCAGGCGGATGTTGAGCGCCTTGCCTTCGATACGCACCGGGTAGTCTTGATTGAATTCCGTGTAGTCGTCGGCGGCCGCAGCCATCTGGTCGGCTGCAGACTGGCCCGCCATCTCGGCAGCCCACTGGGCTCGAGCCATCGCCATGATTTCCGCCGCGACCTTCGGGTCGTCTCCCGCGAATGCCTGGCCGGAAAGCAGCAGTGCGCCTAGCATCACGGACCTGATCAGTAAAATCTTCATCTGTGTTCCCCTGCGGTTGCATTTTGCACCGTGCTCCGGCCGAACGAGTCGCGTCGGGCACCGTGGAAGAACCCGTATAACAGGCGGTGCCTGGGCGATAAAGGGATGCTGCAGCAAGAATTGCCGCGTTTATCGCTGTGCACGCGCTGCCGCATTGCGTCGCAACATCACGCCAGCCGTGGTGTGCATCCTCCGGCACCGTGGGGTAGTATTCCCTCGTGTCGAACAAGGCGCAATTCAGCGTCGCGACAGATCACAAACAAAGGAATCAAGATGAGAATCAAGACTCGTGCGCTCGGCGCACTCGCAGGACTGTTTTCGTTTGTCGCCCTGGCGGGAGCCACGCAGGCGGCAGACCGCCCCTATACGGAAGGCCCGGTGTCGACGGTCTCTTCGATCAGGACCGCGCCCGGCATGTTCCAGACCTACATGAAGTACCTCAGCACGACCTACAAGTCGCTGATGGAGGAGCAGAAGAAGGCGGGCATCATCCTCGACTACGCGGTCTACCAGACGACGCCGCGTGACGCGGACGATCCGGACCTCTACCTGGTTGTGACGTACAAGGACATGGCCGCGCTGGACGGCCTCGCCGACCGCACCGAGGCGATCCAGGCGAAGTTGATTGGCACGCAGGATCAGCGCGATGCGGCAGCCATCGACCGCGAAAAGATGCGGAGGCCGGTTGGCCAGCAGATGATGCGCCAGCTGATCCTCAAGTAAGCGCGCTTCGGTCGCACGAGAGAGAAGGGCCCGCATGAAGCGGGCCCTTTTCCTTGTCGAACCACCTAGCCGTCAGTGCCCTCGGGCCCCCGCCCGTGCAGGGCGAGCTCTCCCGCTTCAGCGGGAGAGCTGGAAGCGGATAGCGGGAGACTTACCGGTTCTTGCGCAGCTTCTGGATCGCCTGCAGCTGGGCTGACAATGCCGACAGCTCGGCTTCCACGCTCGCGATTTCCTGCTTCTCGCTGCGTGCACGCAGGGCTTCTTCGGCCAGGCGCTTCGCTTCGAGCACTTTCGCTTCGTCAAGGTCGGTGGCGCGAATTGCCGTGTCAGAAAGCACATTGATGTGGTCGGGCTGCACCTCGAGGAAGCCGCCCTGCACGTACACCATCTCTTCTTCCGTCTTGCCGGGCACCTTGATGCGCACTACGCCGGCCTTGATCTGCGTGATCAGCGGGGCGTGACGCGGGTAGATGCCCAGCTCGCCGGCGATGCCCGGAAGCACCACGAACTCGGCTTCACCCGAGTAGATCGCTTCTTCGGCGCTGACGACGTCGATGCGGATTGTGGCCATATGTGTACCAGTGACTAGTGAACAGTGGTCTTTGGGAGAACGCCGCTTTTCCGACTAACCCCTAACCCCTATCCCCTAACCCCTATTGAAGAGTCTTGGCTTTCTCGACTGCCTCTTCGATCGCGCCGATCATGTAGAACGCCTGCTCGGGCAGGTGGTCGTACTCCCCGTTCACGATCGCCTTGAAGCCGCGGATCGTGTCCTTCAGATGCACGTACTTGCCCGGGCTGCCGGTGAACACTTCGGCGACGTGGAACGGCTGCGACAGGAAACGCTGGATCTTGCGCGCCCGCGACACGGCCAGCTTGTCTTCCGGCGACAGCTCATCCATGCCGAGGATCGCGATGATGTCGCGCAATTCCTTGTAACGCTGCAGCACGGCCTGCACCGAACGAGTCGTCTCGTAGTGCTCTTCGCCGATGACGTTCGGGTCGACCTGGCGCGACGTCGAGTCGAGCGGGTCCACAGCCGGATAGATGCCTAACGAAGCGATGTCGCGCGAGAGCACGACGGTCGCGTCGAGGTGGCCAAACGTGGTCGCCGGCGACGGGTCGGTGAGGTCGTCCGCGGGGACGTACACGGCCTGGATCGACGTGATCGAGCCGACCTTGGTCGAGGTGATGCGCTCCTGCAGGCGGCCCATTTCCTCGGCCAGCGTCGGCTGGTAACCCACGGCCGACGGCATGCGGCCGAGCAGCGCGGACACTTCGGTGCCGGCGAGCGTGAAGCGGTAGATGTTGTCGACGAAGAACAGGATGTCGCGCCCTTCGTCGCGGAAGCGCTCGGCCATGGTCAGGCCGGTGAGCGCGACGCGCAGGCGGTTGCCCGGCGGCTCGTTCATCTGGCCGAACACCATCGCCACCTTCGACTGGCTCAGGTCTTCCTGCACGATGACCTTGGCGTCCGACATCTCGTGGTAGAAGTCGTTGCCTTCGCGGGTGCGCTCGCCGACGCCCGCGAACACCGACAGGCCCGAGTGCTCCTTGGCGATGTTGTTGATCAGCTCGAGCATGTTCACGGTCTTGCCCACGCCCGCGCCGCCGAACAGGCCGATCTTGCCGCCCTTCGCGAACGGACAGATCAGGTCGATGACCTTGATGCCGGTCTCGAGCAGCTCGACCGACGGTGCCAGCTCGTCGAACTTGGGCGCCGGCTGGTGAATGCCGCGGCGCTCTTCGGACTGGATCGGGCCACGCTCGTCGATCGGGCGGCCGAGCACGTCCATCACGCGGCCGAGCACGCCCGGGCCGACCGGCACCGAGATCGCGGCGCCCGTGTTGCGCACCTTCATGCCGCGCTGCAGGCCGTCGGACGAGCCGAGCGCGATGGTGCGCACGACGCCGTCGCCGAGCTGCTGCTCGACTTCGAACGTCAGGCCCTGCTCGGCCAGCGCGTTGCCGCTGTCCTCGAGGACGAGCGCGTCGTACACCCTGGGCATCGCATCGCGCGGGAACTCGATGTCGATGACCGCGCCGATGGTCTGGACGATGGTGCCGAATGCTTGTGACATGGTCGTTTGCCTGGAAGAGTGAATTAGTGACTAGTGATTAGTGACTAGTAAAGAAATGGCTAGACGGCCGCGGCGCCGCCCACGATCTCGGAGAGTTCCTTCGTGATCGAGGCCTGCCGGCTCTTGTTGTAGACGAGCTGCAGCTCGTCGATGATGTTGCGCGCGTTGTCCGAAGCGGCCTTCATCGCCACCATGCGCGCCGACTGCTCGGAGGCGATGTTGTCCGTGGCTGCCTGGTACACCGCGGTCTCGAGATAACGCAACAGCAGCTGGTCGAGCACCGCCTTGGCGTCCGGCTCGTACAGGTAGTCCCAGTTGCCCTCACCGACCTCGGCCTTCATCACCTGGCCCGTCGGCAGGACCCATTCCTGCGGGATCGGGATCATCGTGCCCTGCGTCGGCTCCTGCTTCATCGTGTTGATGAAGCGGGTGGAGAAGATGTGAACCTCGTCGAGCCGTCCCTCGAGGAAACCGTCGATGAGCATCTTGACCGGGCCGATGAGGCGGTCGAGCGCCGGGTGGTCGCCGTAGTTGGTGACCTGCGACACGATCTTGCCGCCCATGCGGTTGATGAAGCCGAGACCCTTGTTGCCGATCGTGCAGTACTCGGCCTCGATGCCCTTCGTCAGCCATTCCTTGTGCTGGTTCAGCACCAGGCGCAGCAGGTTGGTGTTGAGGCCGCCGCAGAGGCCCTTGTCGGTCGTGACGACGACGACGCCGACGCGCCGCACGCTTGCACGCCGCGTGAGCAGCGGGTGCTTGTACTCGGTGTTGGCGCGCGCCGCGTGCATCGTGATGTTGAGCAGGCGCTGGGCGTACGGGCGGCCGCGCCGCATGCGCTCCTGCGCCTTCTTCATCTTCGAGGCAGCGACCATTTCCATCGCCTTGGTGATCTTGCGCGTGTTCTGCACGCTCTTGATCTTGAGGCGGATTTCCTTGGTTCCGGCCATGACTTTCTGCTACCTGTGCGGCGAATGAGGATCGGGGCTCAGTACGCGCCGTTCTTCTTGAAGTCTTCGATCGCGGCCACGAGCGCCTTCTCGTCGTCGGCGTTCATGTCCTTGGTCGAGTCGATGCGGTCGAACAGGTCCTTGTACCTGCTCTTGACGTGGGCACGCAGCGCCACTTCAAACGCCAGGGCACGCTTCACTTCGACGTCGTCGAAGTAGCCCTTGGTGACGCCGAACAGCGTGATTGCCTGCTCGGCCACCGACAGCGGCGAGTACTGCGGCTGCTTCATGAGCTCGGTGACGAGCTTGCCGCGCTCGAGCTGACGGCGCGTCGCGTCGTCGAGGTCGGACGCGAACTGGGCGAACGCCGCGAGCTCGCGGTACTGGGCGAGGGCCAGGCGGACGCCGCCGCCAAGCTTCTTGATGACCTTGGTCTGCGCGGCGCCGCCGACGCGCGAGACGGAAATGCCCGCGTTGATGGCGGGACGGATGCCGGCGTTGAACAGGTCGGTCTCGAGGAAGATCTGGCCGTCGGTGATCGAGATCACGTTGGTCGGAACGAACGCGGACACGTCGCCCGCCTGCGTCTCGATGATCGGCAGCGCGGTGAGCGAGCCGGTCTTGCCCTTGACGGCGCCCTTGGTGAACTTCTCGACGTACTCCTCGTTGACGCGTGCGGCGCGCTCGAGCAGGCGGCTGTGGAGGTAGAACACGTCGCCCGGGTACGCTTCGCGCCCCGGCGGGCGGCGCAGCAGCAGCGAGACCTGGCGGTAGGCCCAGGCCTGCTTGGTCAGGTCGTCATAGATGATCAGGGCGTCCTGGCCACGGTCGCGGAAGTACTCGCCCATGGTGCAGCCGGAGTACGGGGCGATGTACTGCATCGCCGCCGATTCGGATGCCGACGCGGCGACGACGATCGTGTACGCCATCGCGCCGGTTTCCTCGAGCTTGCGCACCACGTTCGCGATCGTCGAGGCCTTCTGGCCGATCGCGACGTAGATGCAGATGAGGTCCTTGCCCTTCTGGTTGATGATCGTGTCGACCGCGACAGCGGTCTTGCCGGTCTGGCGGTCGCCGATGATCAGTTCGCGCTGGCCGCGGCCGATCGGCACCATCGCGTCGATGGACTTGAGGCCCGTCTGGACCGGCTGGCTGACCGACTTGCGGGCGATGACGCCCGGGGCCACCTTCTCGATGACGTCGAATTCCGTGGCGTCGATCGGGCCCTTGCCATCGATCGGCTGGCCGAGCGAGTTGACGACACGCCCGATCAGCGCGGTGCCGACCGGCACCTCGAGGATGCGGCCGGTGCACTTGACCGTGTCGCCTTCCGAGATGTGCTCGTACTCGCCCAGGATGACCGCGCCGACCGAGTCGCGCTCGAGGTTGAGCGCGAGGCCGAACGTGTTCCTCGGGAACTCGAGCATTTCGCCCTGCATCGCGTCCTGCAGACCGTGAATGCGCACGATGCCGTCCGTCACTGACACGACGCTGCCGACGCTGCGCGCCTCGGTCGCGGCAGTGAAGTTCTGGATGCGTGCCTTGATCAGTTCGCTGATCTCAGAAGCCTTGATGGACATGTTGCCAATCCTCTGCGGGCCTGCCGCAATGCGCGGCGTGGGCCATTGATTCGTTTCCGGTCGTCAGCCAGTCGTCAGTTCGACGTCGAGCCGCTGGAGCTTGTTCGCAATCGAGCCGTCGATGAGCAGGTCGCCCGTGCGCACCACCGCGCCGCCGATCAACGCCGGATCGACAGTGCAATTCAGCCGCACGTCGCGACGCAGTCGTGCGCGCAGGGCGCCGGCGAGGCGCTCGCGCTGGGCGGCGTTGAGTTCGGCGGCAGACACGACCTCGACGTCGGCGACGTTCTGGTGCTCGGCCGTCAGCTCGTCGAAGTGCGTGGCGATCTCCGGCAGGTAGCCGATGCGGCCGTTCTCGGCGAGCAGGTCGAGGAACGCCCGTGCGTTCGCGTCGAGCGCGTCGCCGCAGACGTGCGCCACCAGCTCCTTGAGCTGCTGCTTGCGCACGCCGGGGCTGTTCTGGAACGCCTCGAACTCGTCGCTCGAGACGATCGCGCGTGCCGTCCCGAGCCAGCCCGACCAGGCGTCGAGCACGTTCTTGTCCCGCGCGTGCGCAAAAGCCGCCTTGGCGTAGGGTCTCGCTACCGTGGCTCTCTCAGCCATGCGTCGTTACTCCAGGTCCCGTGGTCGCGGTGCCGCGGCCCTCAGGCCTTGGCGCCCTCGATTTCGCGGGCCAGTTGCTCGATCAGGTCGGCGTGGGCCTTCGGGTCGATCTCGCGCTGCAGCAGGCGGGACGCGCCGGCCACGGCCAGGCTGGCCACGTCCTTGCGCAACTCGTCGCGGGCGCGGGACTTTTCCTGCGCTGCGTCGGCCCGCGAACCGTCGACGATGCGCTTGCCCTCTTCGATGGCGGTCGAACGCGCCTCATCGACGATCTCGACCTCGCGCTTGTGCGCCTGGTCGACGATCTTCTTGGCCTGGTCGCGGGCGGCGTTGATGATCACCTGGGCTTCCCCGTGGGCGCTCTGCAACTCGGTCTGCCCACGCTCGGCGGCGGCGAGGCCTTCCGCGATCTTCTTCTGCCGGTCTTCGACAGCCTTGGTGAGAGGCGGCCAGATGAACTTCCAGGAGAACCAGATCAGGAAGAAGAACACCAGCATCTGGCCGAGCAGCGTCGCATTGATATCCATGACGACGGTCCTCGCGTGCAGCCGGTCAGCCGAAACGGGCGAGCAGCGGGTTCGCGAACGCGAAGAACATCGCGAGCGCAACGCCGATCAGGAACGCCGCGTCGATGAGGCCGGCGAGCAGGAACATGCGGGTCTGCAGCGTCGGGATCAGTTCGGGCTGGCGGGCGGCCGCCTCGAGGAACTTCGAGCCCATGATGCCGATGCCGATGCAGGCGCCGATGGCGCCCAGGCCGATGATCAGGCCGAGTGCGATCGCGGTGTAGCTCTGGACCTGTGCGATGAGCGCGAGGTTTTCCATCTGAATCTCCTGGCGGAAAGTGCGGTTGCAGTAAACGTGAGAGGAATGAGGGGAACTGCCGGCGCTGTCTCTAGTGGTGCTCGGTGGCCATCGCGGTGTAGACGACGGTGAGCATCGCGAAGATGAACGCTTGCAGCACGATGATCAGGATGTGGAAGATCGCCCAGCCGGTGCCCATGAGGAACTGGCCGAAGAAGCCGACGGTGCTGCCGATGGTCCACGTGAAGAAGCCGGCGCCGAGCAGCGCGATCAGCATGAACACGAGCTCGCCCGCGTACATGTTGCCGAAGAGTCGCATCGCCAGTGAGACGGGCTTCGACAGCAGCTCGACCAGGTTCAGCAGGAAGTTCGGGATCCACAGCAGCGGGTTGCCGCCGAACGGCGCGGTGAAGAGTTCGTGGACGTAGCCGCCCACGCCCTTGGCCTTGACGCTGTAGAAGAGAACGACGGCCAGGACCGTCAGCGACATCGCGAACGTCGTGTTGGCGTCGGCCGTGGGCACGACGCGCCAGTAATGGATGCCGAACAGGCTCGCAACCTTGCCGGGCAGGTCGAGCGGCAGCAGGTCCATCGCGTTCATCAGCAACACCCACACGAAGATGGTGAGGGCGAGGGGAGCCAGGAACGAACGATCGAGGTGAAACACTTCCTTCACGGTGGAGTCGACCACGTCGACGACCATCTCGATGAAAGCCTGCCACTTGCCGGGTACGCCGACAGTGGCCTTGCGCGCCGCCGAATAGAAGATCGCGAGCGTGACCAGACCGAGCAGCACCGACATGAAGATCGTGTCGAGGTGCAGGGACCAGAAGCCCTCGCCGACCTTGAGGTGGGTCAGGTGATGGGCGATGTACTCGGTGCTGTTCGCGGGACCTGCGGCGTGCTCAGCGGCGGACATTGTCTGGTACCACTCCGACCGGACGAACTATTGTTTCTGCGCGGGCTCGCCCAGGCGAGCCGCCCCAAGCCAGTACCCGAAGAACGTCGCCACGTACGCTGCAAGCAGCGGCACCGCCGCGACGTTCGGCGAACTGAACGCGATCACCAGCATCGCGATGGTGAAGCCGACCTTCACCAGCCACCCCAGGAAGAACCCGATCGTGGCCCGCACCAGCGTCGCGCCTTCGCCGTGCCGCAGCATCGCGAAGGCCATCAAGCCCGTCGCCGCCACGCCGATGCCGGCTCCCAGCAGCGCCGATGCGCCCGCACGGGACCCGTCGATCGCGAAACACACGGCCGCGACGATCACCCCGAGCAGGACCTGACCCAGCACGACGGCGAGCGCCTGGCGCCGGCCTTTCTGCACGTCGAGGTTGCTCAAGGCCTCATCCAGCTTCCGGGCAACAAAAAAGCCACTTCATGCCGGTTGGCCGGCCACGGGTGGCGTTGGAATCCGTTACCCGGGCAGCCTCACGCCGAAGCGCGGCTTCCGGAAAGGCGCGGCAGTATAGGGGCCTTTTTGCAGTGCTTCAAATCCGCATCTGCCGCGCACGGCGTGCGCAAGAAAGGGGTCAGGGGATAGGGGCACGAAGGGGTTGCGGAATGGGGGTTGGGGGATAGCCTGAACGCAGGCAGATGCACGTGATTCATGCGGCCAGTCCGAGACGGAGGGCAATACACCAGATTAATAAATCTTGCTCGACTATCCCCCAACCTTGATAACCTATCCCCACGCTACTACGTAGCGCCGCTACTTAATGTGCGCGAGGATTCCATCCAGCTCATCGAGGCTGTTGTACGCAATCACGAGCTTCCCCTTGCCGGTGCGCGCGTGCTGCAGCGAGACCCTGGCACCCAGCCTGTCTGCCAGGTCCTGTTCAAGTCGGGTGATGTTCGGATCAGGCCGCGGCGCGTCCCCGTCGTCCTTGCGGTTGGCCTTGTCGCCGTGGGCAAGCATCCGCTTCACGAGCGCTTCGGTCTCGCGAACCGACAGTCCCTTCCTGGCGACCAGCGCGCCGACCTCGGACTGCTGCCGCGCTTGCGGCAATCCGAGCAGCGCACGGGCGTGTCCCATCTCGAGCTGCCGGTGCTCGACCAGCGTTTTCACTTCGTCGGCGAGTTCGAGCAGGCGCAGGAGGTTGCTGACGGCGGCACGCGAGCGGCCGACGGCATCGGCGGCCTGTTGATGGGTGATGCCGAACTCGCGGATCAACCGGTCGAGCGCGCGGGCCTCCTCGAGCGGGTTCAGGTTTTCGCGCTGGATGTTCTCGATGAGCGACATCGCGACCGCGGCTTCGTCGGGCACGATGCGGACGACGGCCGGGATGTCGTGCAGCCCGGCCATCTGTGCGGCCCGCCAGCGGCGCTCGCCCGCGATGATCTCGTAACGGACCGGCTCGCCGGTCTTCTGGGCGGCGAGCGGACGCACGACGATGGGCTGAACGACGCCCTGGGCGCGGATCGAGTCGGCGAGTTCCTGCAGGCTCTCGGGACGCATGTCGAGGCGCGGCTGATAGCGGCCCCGTTGCAGCAGATCGACGGGAAGGCGCGCGAGCTCTTCATCGCGCGGCGCGGTCGTGCCCCTGGCCGGCGCAACAGCCTGCGCGGAAGACGTGCCGGCAGCGTCGATCGCCGTTGCGGGGGTCGGGGCGTGCGCTGGCGTCACGGAACCGAGCAGGGCCTCGAGGCCCCGTCCGAGGGAGGGTCGCTTTGTTGCCATAGCGGACTATTATGCCGCCCGCGTCGCGAGGGCGCAGGAAACCACGCTGAACCGAGTTCGAGCCGGAGGCTTGCATGCGTCCCGTTGCCGCCCTGCTGCTGGGTGGCCTGATCAGTTGTTGCGGCAGCGGTGGCACGGCCTCGGCACAGGCGGCCGAGACCTCACAATCCGTTGCAGCGCCGGCGGATTCCGTGCGCCCGGATGATGCGCCGGTCCGGCCGTCACACGCCATGGATTCACCGTCAGTGTTGTTCGCCGCCGGTGTGTTCGCGCTGGTCGAGGCCTACGACTATCCCTACAGCGTCGGCGTGACCTATGTCGCGCGGCCGATGACGACATGGCGCCTGGCGCCCGGTGCGGGATTCGCCGTGGGGCCCGACGGCATCGCCTTCTTGTACCTGGACCTGCGGCGTGATTTCGCACTGGGCGAGCGCTGGTATGTCACGCCCAGCCTCTCGGCCGGATGGTTCCTCAACGGCGACGTCATCGGTCCGCGCGATCACCTGGAATTCCAGAGCGGGATCCAGTTCGCACGGCGCTTCGACAACGGGCTCCGGCTCGGGCTGGCGGGCCTGCACATCTCGAATGGCGGGCTGGAACATCCCAACAACGGCACGGAAGCCGTGCTGCTGACGCTGCAGGTGCCATTGCAGAAATAGGGGACGCTCAACGACTGGCCAACTATTCCGGAAACAGCCGAGCGCCCCCCTGTTTCCCGCGATCATTCTTCTTCGGGCTCGGGTGCCGGTCCCGCCAGCGCTTCTTCCTCCCGCCGAATCATCTCGCCGGCGAGCGCGAGGTATGCAAGCGCACCGCGCGAATCCTTGTCGTGGAACAGCACGGCCTTGCCGAAGCTCGGGGCTTCCGCGAGCCGCACGTTGCGCGGGATGACCGTGCGGAACACCTTGTCGCCGAAGTGCATCAGGAGCTGGCCCGAGACTTCGTTCGAGAGGTTGTTGCGCGGGTCGTACATCGTGCGCAGGATGCCTTCGAGCTCGAGGTCGGCATTCACGCTGGCGCGGATCTGCTGGACCGTGTTCATCAGCGCCGAGAGCCCCTCGAGCGCGTAGTACTCGCACTGCATCGGCACCAGCACGCTGTCGGCCGCAACGAGCGCGTTGAGCGTCAGCAGGTTCAGCGCCGGCGGGCAGTCGATGATGATGACGTCGTAATTGTCGCGGACCGGCTTCAGCGCATTCCGCAACCGAACTTCGCGCCCGATCATGCTCATCAGCTGCACTTCCGCGGCGACCAGGTCCTGGTTGCCGGGCAGCAACGTGAAATTGCCAGGATCGACGGGCACCAGCGCAGCCGCCATTTCGCAGTCGCCGAGCAGCACGTCGGTCGTCGACCGCTCGAGTCCGGCCTTGTCGACGCCGCAACCCATCGTGGCGTTGCCTTGCGGATCGCAATCGATGAGCAGCACCTTGCGCTGGGTCGCGGCGAGCGACGCAGCAAGGTTGACGGCGGTGGTCGTCTTGCCGACGCCGCCCTTCTGGTTCGCGACTGCGATGACACGGTGCATGGAAGGCCTAAGGATACAGGGGAATCAGGCTCTTTCGTGGGAGTGGGCGAGCTCGACGAGGTGGCGTTCCTCCTCGAGGCCCGGCACATGCAGCCGGTGGACGGCCACGACTTTCCAGCCGCTGAGCTTTTTCGCGAGTTCGTCCCCGGGATACCGTCCCTTCATCGCAAGCAGCCGGCCGCCGCCCGCCACCAGTCCACCCGCATTCTTGACCAGGTCCGCCAGCGGGCCGACGGCTCGCGCGATGACCGTGTCGAAGCGAACCACCGGCTTGTAGCCTTCGGCTCGCGCCTGCGCGACTTCTACGTTGTCCAGCTGGAGAGTCTCGCGGACGCATTCGAGGAACCGGCACTTCTTGCCGACCGATTCCACGAGAACGAAATGCACGCCGGGTGCGACGATTGCGAGCGGAATGCCCGGGAACCCGGCGCCGCTGCCGACGTCCGCGACGCGCGTGCCGCGCAGCCACGGCACCACCGTCAGGCTGTCGAGAATGTGTTTCGTGACTTGCGCCGGCCGTTCACGGATGGCCGTGAGGTTCATGCGCGTGTTCCAGTCGTCGAGCAGGTCGAGATGCGCGAGCAGCTTCGCGCACTGCGCTGCGTCGAGCTCGATGCCGAGGCCACGAGCCCCTTCGATGAGGTCTGTCATCGAGGCAGGATACACCGGACCCCGATCCCCGCCCTTCCCGTTGCTCGGGAGAGGGAGCGATTCAAGGGCGGGAGAGGGAGGCCAGCGACTGCGCCTTGGTCGCTTCCTTCACGTTGTCATCCGCGTTGCGGTCGATCCACTTGTTGAACGGGTCGACACCGGCGAAGTTCGGCTCCTTCTCCGTCACGATCGTCAGCGTCTGTCTGCCGCTGTGGACCCGTCGTCGCTCAACGGCGAGCACGCTCGACTTGTCGTAACCCTTGCGACCCGGCTCGATCGTGAACGCGCCCACGTCGAACAATTCGTCGAGCGGCGCCTCGGTCTCCGTGCCCTTGCCGTCGGCATAGAGCTTGCGTGCGTCGACTTCGAGCGTGACGTCCCAGCGGCCGTCGGTCCGGCGCTTCGCTTTCACGTCAGTCACCTTGACGTCGTACAGCGTGATCTTTTCGAACAGGTCCGTGATCAGCTGCTGCTGCCCGGGACCGGCCACGGCGCGGAACCGCCTGATGAGGTCCGTCGGGTTGGCGTACGGCGCGGGCTTGAATGCGAATTGCGCGATCAGGCCACGCAACGCCTCGTTGACCTTGCCGGCACCGAGCTGGTCCTTCAGCAGGTACAGCGCGATTCCGCCCTTCTGGTAGTAGATGTACGGCTGGTACTCGACACGCACCAGGGGCAGTTCCTCGAGCACTTCGCTGCCGCGGGAACGCAGGTACTTGTCCAGCTCGAACTTCAGGAACTTGCGAATCTCCTCCGGCCCGTACATCTGCTCCATCACCATCAGCGCGGAATATTGCGCCAGTGATTCGACGATGAAAGCGCCACCCTGCTGATCGGAGCTGATCACCTGGTGACCCCACCACTGGTGCCCGACTTCGTGCGCCGTGACGTAGGTGACCATGTCGATCTTCTCGGGATCGCGGTAGTCTGCAATGAAGCCTATGCCCTCGGAGAAGGGGATCGTATTGGCGAACGACTGCGCGAATTTCGCGTAGTCCGGGAACTCGAGGATGCGCAACTGGCGGAACTGGAACGGGCTGAAGTGTGCGGTGAAGTAATCGAGCGAAGCCTTCATCGCCGCCTGCATGCGCTGCACGTTATAGCCGTGCGCGCGGTCGTGGTAGACGGCCAGTTCGACGTCGCGCCACCGGTCCTTCGCCACTTCGTAGCGCGCCGACTGCAGTGAGAAGAAATTGTTGATCGGCGCGTTGCTGCGATAGCGGGTCGTGCGGCGGCCGCCGGTCACCGTGTCAGATGCGCGATAACCGGGTGCGATCGCAATCTGGTCGGCCGCGGTGGATACCGTGATGTCGGAGTTCACCCAGTCGCTGTCGCGCCGCAGCCCGTTGAACCCGCGCGCACTTTCATCCTCGAGCCTGGCCGGGCGCAGTTCCGGCGGCAACCCGTACTTGCGGCGCCTGGCCCGATCCTGCAGCAGGCCGTTGCGGTCCATGCCGAGCGACGGCGCGATCTCCGTGTTGTCCAGGAACGTCCCGTTGTCGACGATGCGATGCTCGTTGTCCGAATTGCGGAAGCCCCGCTGCTCGCGCAGGGTCTCGAACCTGATCGTGCATGTCTCGAGCGGCGCCATGGGGCGATCGAAGCGGTAAATCCGGTAGTCCTGGTCGACGTGCTCGGTCTCGAGCCGCGCTCCTTCCACGTCGAGCTTGGTCATCCGTAGCGGTTTCATCCAGCGCACGTGCACCTGGTCGAGCGGTTTGCCAGTGCGGTTCTGGATCACGTAACTGCCGCGAGTCACCGCGCGCGGCTCGTCGGGGTAGAGGTCCACCGCAAGCACCACGTCGGTGATGCGCGGCTGCGGCACGGCCTCGTAGCCGATCAGGGCCTTTTCATAGTCGGCCTGCTCGCGCTCGCGGCTCAGCTTCGTCGTGTAGTCGTTCAGGACGTTGGTGTTGTAGTAAATCCAGCCGCCGAGGAAGCCCATGGCCACGACCGCCGCCGCGGCGACGATGCCCGGCGTCCCCCTGAGCCTGCGCGGCAGGTGCGCGAGCCGGGTCCTGAGCGGTGCGCCAGTGCCTCGACGCCAGAGTGCGTAGGCCAGCACGGCGAGCAGGACGGCCGCGGCAGACCAGTAGGCCTGGAACCACCAGGCAATGCGGCCGAAATCACCTTGTCCGTTCATGTCCGAGAGCGGCGTGACAGGCGTGCCGGCGTACTGATACAGGTTGTGCTCGAAGCCGAGCCGATCGAGCGTGACCTGGGCGACCACGAACAGCAGCATCAGCATCCAGCCGAGGGTCTTGTGCGGAACCACCGTCTGCATGAGGATTGCGAGCACCGCGAACAGCACCGCGGTGACCGTCGTCGGCAGCATGTACCAGGCAAGGTACTTGGACGTCTCGAAGTCGAAATAGCCTTTCAGCGCCTGCACGGCAACCGCTGCGAGCACGCTCACCGCAAGGGTCGAGAACAGCACGATCGAAA
Source organism: Gammaproteobacteria bacterium (assembly GCA_029865465.1). Classification (GTDB taxonomy): domain Bacteria; phylum Pseudomonadota; class Gammaproteobacteria; order Steroidobacterales; family Steroidobacteraceae; genus RPQJ01. The sequence continues at coordinate 23,657 of JAOUGW010000001.1, read as the reverse complement.
TGGCCAGGATCTTCGGCACGACGAAGGCCCAGTCAGGCGCGGGCGTCGAGTCGACGATCTCGTGCATGCGCCGGTCGCGATCGCGCCAGACCAGTTCGCCAGCGTAGTAGATCGCGATGATCAGCGGGATGATCGTGAACGCGCCCTGCAGCGCTTCGATCATCACCCGCGTGACCGGATGGATCGTGTTGCCGTAGAACTCGTCTGCATACCAGAGCGACCCGAGCGCGTTGACGAAGCCGATGCCGAGCAGCACGATGAAAGCCGGGCTGCGGATGGCCGCAGCGATGTCGAATTTCGCGAGCGCCCAGAGCGGGCTCCAGCCCGCATCCCTGTCGGGTTCGGCCTGCGCGGCTGGCGCAGCGGCAGTACCGGGTTTAGCCGGCGACTGCTCGTCGTCGACCTTGTCCGGCGCTTTGCCGGCCGCGATCCGACTGCCTCTTGCAGCGCGCGAATGGATCGCCCAGGCCAGTCCGAGCAGCGCGAACGCGACCCCCACCCACAACGCGCGGTTCCACAGGATGTAGCCCGTGAAGCCGGGAATCTGCGTGTTGCGCTCGGTTGCCGTCCAGTAGCGCGTGGCCTGGTCGTAGGCGCCGAGTCCGAACGGGTCGATCAGCGCCACGGTATTGATGAATTCGGGCCGCGATAGAAAGCCCATCGCCACGAGGTAGAGCACGAGAAACGCAATGACGCCGACGTACGTCCACATCATGGAGCGAGTCGCCGTCGCAATCGCAAAGAAGCCCGCGCCAGTGACGAACAGGGTCGGCACGCAGAGCAGGAGGTACACGAAGGCGTAGTGGCCGGGATTGAACGGGCCGAGGACCTCGGGATCGAGCCACGGCATCGCGGCGCCGATGATCATGCCGAGGGGCGCGCTCAGGAACAGCAGGCAGCCCGCGAGGAATGCGCCCGTAAAGCGGCCGAAAAGGTAGTCGAAGCGTGACAGGCGCGTCGAATGGATGATCGGCCCGAAGCCGGTCTCGTCGTCACGCACCACGACGTTGGCCACGAACGCCGTCAGGATGAAGACCGAAAACACGGTCATGACCATCAGCGTCTGCGCAATGGCGAAGGGCGAATTCTTCCAGACGTTGCCGCCGGATCCGATCTGCACGTTGTCGGACGCGACGGCGCCGAACGTGAGCAGCAGGAAGATGGCGAAGGTCACCCAGAACGCGGGGGACTTGAGCTGGTAGCGCAGCTCGAACGCGGCGACGGATCTGAACATCGCCTGGCCTCAGGCGGCCTGGCGGCGCATGCCGGCCAGGGTCGAGAAGTAGACGTCCTCGAGCCCGCCCTGCACGGATGCGAAGCCGGTGCCGGGATTCGCGTCGGCCAGCACGTGGATGACGGTGCGTCCGCCGAAGAGGCGCGTGGCGATCACATCGTAATCGCGTCGATGCGCGTCGAGTTCGTTCCTGGCGATGGTCTTGCGCCAGACGCGGTCCGCCATCGAAGCGATCAGCTGCAGCGGTGCGCCGGTCTTGACGATGCGGCCATTGGCGATGATCGCCATGTTCGGGCAGAGGTCGGCGACGTCCTCGACGATGTGAGTCGAGAGGATCACGACCACGTTCTCGCCGATCTCGGCCAGCAGGTTCAGGAAGCGGTTGCGTTCCTCGGGGTCGAGGCCGGCGGTGGGCTCGTCGACGATGATCAGCTGCGGTCGGCCGAGCAGGGCCTGCGCGATGCCGAACCGTTGGCGCATGCCGCCGGAGAATCCGGCGAGCGCCTTCTTGCGCACATCCCACAGGTTCACCTGCTGCAGCAGGGCGTCGACGGTTTCACGGCGTTCCCTGGCGTGGGGAAAACCCTTGAGCACGGCGAGGTGATCGAGCATGTCGAGCGCGGTGACGCGCGGGTACACCCCGAAGTCCTGCGGCAGGTAGCCGAGCGTGCGACGCAACGCGTCCGGATCCCTCAGCACGTCGACGTCGCCGAAACGGATCGCACCCTGGGTCGGGATCTGCAGCGTCGCGATGCACCGCATCAGCGAGGATTTGCCGGCACCGTTGGGACCGAGCAGGCCGAACATCCCGCGTGGAAGCTGCAGCGTGACGTCGTCGAGCGCGCGCGTGCCGTTGGGGTAGACGTGGGTCAGGTTGTCGATGCGCAGCACTGTGGATACTCCGGGGCAGGGTCTGGGCCGGCCTTCGATTGGCGCATCCTAGGTGAGTAGCAGTGTTGTAGTCAACTACACCACCATTTCAGACCAGACCGGGGTTCAGTTCCGGACCGTCATCGACACTAACTCATTGACTGGCAGGACTTCGACGCGGTCCCGGTCCGCGAACGACGCGAGGATCTTGCCGGCTTGCCCCGCCGGGAAGTGGGTGGTCACCGACGCGGCAAACCGATCGCGGATACGGTTAGCGAGGTCTGGCATTGCTGCAACGGCCCGCCAGGCCTGCTCGAGCTCGGTCATCACGGCAAGCTGCGTGGTGGCCTCGTCACTCGGCGGCGTTGGCGATCGAGGCGCCGTCTGCCCGGCCAGGGCGATGAACGCCAGACGCACCCCGCGGCTGGTGGCATCGCCGATGCGCCAGCGTTCGTGTCCTTCGAGGCCGGGCACCGTACCCGGATACCCGGTTGGATGCGCTTCACGACGTGCGATCAGGACCGCGGCGGTAACGTGATCCGCGGCTCCACCCAGCAGCGACGTTGCGGCGGCAGCGGATGCGATTCGCGTCAGCGCACAACGCGCGGCGGCACTCGCGGTGGCATCGGTGGCTTGCGCTGCGGTTGCCGACCCGCTCTCGCGCACTGAGCGAGCCCATTCGAGCGACGCGTGCTCATGTGCGCGGACCAGGGCACTGAGCAGGTCGCGCACCAGCGGTGGACTGGCGCCTTCAGCGATCGCTTTACACGCGCGGTAGTCGGCTACCGCGAGAATCGCGCCGAGATTGTCCGCGAGATCGCCGGCGACCGTTGCCAGCGCAGGGTCGTTCGCCTGCAGCCAGCTGGCCATCGTGCCGATGTTGAAGGCAGCCTGCACCGGATCGAGCTGGTGCGACGTGCCGGGCACGCGCGCGCCAAAGGCCATCGTTGCGCCGGGCACGAGCGAGCCGAGCTGCCTCGTGCATGCGGAATCCTGCAGCGCCTTGAACGCGCACGCCAGCGCGTCCATGAGCGCGAGGAAAGCCGCCTGGCGCGCGGGTTCTGCGACGGCGCGCGGCGCGTGGTCGTGCACGGCGATCCCCGTCAAGCCGCGGGGACCCGCACTCGCCCTTCCATGAGGACGCGTGCGCTGCGGCTCATGATCGCCCTGGTCACCGTCCATTCGCCGTTGACCTGCGTGGCTTCGGCCCCGACGCGCAAGGTGCCGGACGGGTGCCCGAAGCGCACGGCCGTTCGTGGACCGCCACCGGCCGCCAGGTTCACGAGCGTGCCCGGGATCGCGGCCGCCGTGCCGATCGCGACGGCCGCGGTTCCCATCATGGCGTGATGCAGCTTGCCCATCGACAGCGCGCGCACCAGCAAGTCGATCTCTGCGGCCGCGACGCGCTTGCCGCTCGAGGTGACGTAGTCCGCGGGCCCGGCGACGAACGCAACCTTTGGCGTGTGCTGCCGCCGGGACGCTTCGTCGAGGTGCCTGATGAGTCCCATGCGCATCGCGCCGTGCGCGCGAATGGTCTCGAACATCGCGAGCGCCTTTGCATCGCCGTTGATCGCGTCCTGCAGTTCGGTGCCGGTGCAGCCGATCGCCCCCGCGTCGACGAAGATCGTCGGGATGCCCGCGTTGATCATCGTGGCCTGCAGCGTGCCGATGCCGGGCACCTCGAGCTCGTCGACGAGATTGCCGGTCGGGAACATCGAGCCGCCCGCACCTTCCTCGTCCGCGGCCGGATCCATGAATTCGAGCTCGACTTCAGCGGCGGGGAAGGTCACGCCGTCGAGTTCGAAATCGCCGGTTTCCTGCACCGCGCCGTTCGTCATCGGCACGTGCGCAATGATCGTCTTGCAGATGTTGGCCTGCCAGATGCGCACGACCGCAACGCCGTCCCTGGGCACGCGACTCGCGTCGACGAGGCCGTTGCTGATGGCGAACGGCCCTACCGCGGCCGAAAGATTGCCGCAGTTGCCGCTCCAGTCGACGAACGGCTGGTCGATCGAGACCTGCCCGAACAGGTAGTCGACGTCGTGGTCGGGCCGCGTGCTCTTCGACACGATGACCGTCTTGCTCGTGCTCGACGTTGCGCCTCCCATGCCGTCGATCTGCTTGCCGTAGGGATCCGGGCTGCCGATCACGCGGAGCAGCAATGCATCGCGTGCCGCTCCCGGCGTCTGCGCAGCAACGGGCAGGTCCTGCAGGCGGAAGAACACGCCCTTGCTGGTGCCGCCACGCATGTACGTGGCGGGGATGCTGATCTGTGGTGCGTGCATCACCTGGTCGACTCGAGGAAATCGCGGGCGAAGCGCTGCAGCACACCGCCCGCTTCGTAGATCGAGGCCTCTTCAGCCGTGTCGAGCCGGCACGTCACCGGCACTTCGACTCGCTCGCCATTCCTGCGATGGATGACGAGCGTGAGGTCGGCGCGCGGCTTGCGCTCGCCGACGACGTCGTAGGTTTCCGTCCCGTCGATGCCCAGTGTCCTGCGGTTCGCGCCCGGCTTGAACTCGAGCGGCAGCACGCCCATGCCGACCAGGTTGGTGCGGTGGATGCGCTCGAAGCCTTCCGCTGCAATCGCCTCCACGCCCGCGAGCCGCACGCCCTTGGCGGCCCAGTCACGCGACGAGCCCTGGCCGTAGTCCGCACCGGCGATGATGATCAGCGGCTGCTTGCGCGCCATGTAGGTCTCGATGGCTTCCCACATCCGCGTGACCTTGCCTTCGGGCTCGATGCGAGCCAGCGACCCCTGCTTCACCTTGCCGTCGACGACCGCCATCTCGTTCCTGAGCGTGGGATTGGCGAAGGTGGCGCGCTGCGCCGTCAGGTGATCGCCGCGGTGGGTCGCGTAGGAATTGAAGTCCTCTTCCGGCAATCCCATCTTTGCGAGGTACTCGCCGGCCGCGCTGCCCAGCATGATCGCGTTGGAAGGCGAGAGGTGGTCGGTCGTGATGTTGTCGCCGAGCACTGCCAGCGGCCGCATGCCTTGCAGCGCGCGCTCACCGGCCAGCGCGCCTTCCCAGTACGGCGGCCGACGGATGTACGTGCTCTGCGGACGCCAGGCGTACAGCGGGCTCACCTTCGGGCCGGACTCGACGCCGATCTTGAACATCGGCTCGTACACCTTGCGGAACTGCTCGGGCTTTACGCTCGACGCAACGACGGCGTCGATCTCCGCGTCGGACGGCCACAGGTCCTTGAGCAGGATGGGCTTGCCGGCTGCATCGGTGCCGAACGCGTCCTTCTCGATGTCGAAGCGGATCGTGCCCGCGATGGCGTAGGCCACCACGAGCGCCGGCGAAGCGAGGAACGCCTGCTTCGCGTAGGGGTGGATGCGGCCATCGAAGTTGCGGTTGCCCGAGAGCACGGCGGTCGCATACAGGTCGCGCTCGATGATCTCCTGCTGGATCCCGGGATCGAGCGCTCCCGACATGCCGTTGCAGGTGGTGCACGCGAATGCGACGACGCCAAACCCGAGTTGCTCGAGTTCCGTGGTCAGCTTCGCTTCGTCGAGGTACAGCGCGACGGCCTTGGAACCGGGCGCGAGCGAGCTCTTCACCCAGGGCTTCCGCTGCAGGCCCAGCCGGTTCGCGTTGCGCGCCAGGAGTCCGGCCGCAATCACGTTGCGCGGATTGCTGGTATTGGTGCAGCTGGTGATCGCCGCGATGATCACGGCGCCGTCGGGCATCTTGCCTGGCTCCTCCTGCCAGGCCCCCGCGATGCCCTTGGCGGCGAGATCGCTCGTCGCGACGCGCGCATGCGGATTGGACGGACCCGCCATGTTGCGCACGACGCTCGACAGGTCGAACTGCAGCACGCGCTCGTACACGGCGGTCCGCAGGCTGTCGGCCCACAGCCCGGTGTGCTTCGCATAGGTTTCGACCAGCTTCACCTGCGCGTCTTCGCGTCCGGTGAGCTTCAGGTACGAAATTGTCTGCTCGTCGATGAAGAACATCGCCGCCGTCGCGCCGTACTCCGGCGCCATGTTCGAGACGGTCGCACGGTCGCCCAGCGTCAGCGCCGAAGCGCCTTCGCCGCGGAACTCGAGGTACGCGCCGACCACCTTCTGCTGGCGCAGGAACTCGGTCAGTGCCAGCACGATATCCGTGGCGGTGATGCCGGGTTGCGGCTTGCCGGCGAGCTGCACGCCGATGATGTCGGGCAGTCGCATCCACGAGGCGCGACCCAGCATCACGCTTTCGGCTTCGAGGCCGCCGACACCGACGGCAATCACTCCGAGCGCATCGACGTGCGGCGTGTGGCTGTCGGTGCCGACCAGCGTGTCCGGAAACGCGACGCCGCCCTGCGCGTGAATCACCGGCGACATCCGCTCCAGGTTGATCTGGTGCATGATGCCGTTGCCCGGTGGAATCACGTCGACGTTCTTGAACGCGCGCCTGGTCCATTCGATGAAGTGAAAGCGATCCTCGTTGCGCCGGTCTTCGATCGCCCGGTTCTTCTCGAACGCATCGGGATCGAATCCGCCGCACTCGACGGCGAGCGAATGGTCGACGACGAGCTGCACCGGCACGACCGGATTGACCTGCGCCGGATCGCCGCCCTGCTCGGCAATCGCATCCCGCAGCCCCGCGAGGTCGACGAGCGCCGTCTGGCCGAGGATGTCGTGGCAGACCACGCGCGCCGGAAACCACGGGAAGTCCAGCTCGCGCTTGCGCTCGATCAGCTGCCGCAGGGACGCCTCGAGAATCCCCGGATCGCAGCGACGCACGAGGTTCTCGGCATGCACGCGCGCCGTGTACGGCAGCCGGTCGTACGCGCCCGGCTCGATCGCGTCGACGGCGGCGCGCGCGTCGAAATAGTCGAGCGAGGTGCCGGGGAGTCGCTTGCGATAGCCCGTCCCCATCCCCTAAACCCTTTCAGTGAGTGGTACGAACGCGCGATCCTCGGGCCCGGTGTAGTTCGCGCTCGGCCGGATGATCTTGCCGTCGATGCGCTGCTCGATCACGTGCGCGCTCCAGCCTGCCGTGCGTGAGATCACGAACAGCGGCGTGAACATGGCTGTCGGCACGCCCATCATGTGGTACGAGACCGCGCTGAACCAGTCGAGGTTCGGGAACATCTTCTTGATGTCCCACATGACGGCTTCGAGGCGCGCAGCGATGGCGTACATCTTCATGTCGCCGGCCTCTGCGGACAGCCGCCTCGCAACCTCCTTGATCACCTCGTTGCGCGGATCGCTGATCGTATAGACCGGATGCCCGAAGCCGATGATGACTTCCTTGCGCTCGACGCGGGCCTTGATGTCCGCCTCGGCCTCGTCCGGCGTCTCGTAGCGCTTCTGCACTTCGAAGGCGACTTCGTTGGCGCCGCCGTGCTTCGGGCCGCGCAGCGCGCCGATCGCTCCGGTGATGCACGAGTAGAGGTCGGAGCCGGTGCCCGCGATCACGCGGCCGGTGAAGGTCGATGCATTGAACTCGTGCTCGGCGTACAGGTTCAGCGAGACGTGCATCGCCTTCACCCACGCGGCTGGCGCTGGCTGGCCATGCAGCAGGTGCAGGAAGTGCCCGCCGATCGAGTCGTCGTCGGTTTCGACCTCGATGATGCGGCCCGAGTGGCTGTAGTGGTACCAGTAGCAGAGCATCGAACCCAGGCTCGCGAGCAGCCGGTCGGCGATGTCGCGCGCGCCCGCGGAGTTGTGGTCGTCCTTCTCCGGCAGCGTGCAGCCGAGCACGGACGTGCCGGTGCGCAGCACGTCCATCGGGTGGCTTGCGGCAGGCAAGGCCTGCAGCGCCATCTGCACCGGTTCCGGCAGCCCGCGCAGCCGCATCAGCTTGGCCTTGTAGCCCCTGAGCTCTGCCGCGTTCGGCAGCTTGCCGTGCACCAGCAGGTGCGCGACCTCTTCGAACTCGCACTTGTCCGCGAGATCGAGGATGTCGTAGCCGCGGTAGTGCAGGTCGTTGCCGCTGCGGCCCACGGTGCAGAGCGCCGTGTTGCCCGCGGTGACGCCCGACAGGGCGACGGACTTTTTCGGTTTGAAACCGGCGGGAGAAATCTCGTTGCTGCTCATGGCTGTGTTCTCGTGCTGGACTATTTGACGGCGCCTTCGCGCACGAAGAGCTCGTCGAGCTTCTGCTCGTACTCGTGGTAGCCGAGCACTTCGTACAGTTCGACGCGGGTCTGCATGCGGTCGAGCACGCTTTTCTGCGTGCCTTCCCGGCGCAATGCACCGTAGACGATCTCGGCGGCCTTCGACATTGCGCGAAATGCGGACAGCGGATACAGCACCAGTTGCGCGCCGGCGCCCGCGAGTTCCTGCACGGTGAAGAGTGGCGTCTTGCCGAATTCGGTGATGTTGGCCAGCACCGGCACCTTCACGGCCGAGGTGAACTGGCGGTATTCGTCGAGCGTGGTGAGCGCCTCGGCGAAGATCATGTCCGCGCCGGCCTCGACGTATTTCAAGGCGCGATCGATCGCGGCCTGCTGGCCTTCGACGGCGTGCGCGTCGGTGCGCGCCATGATCACGAACTGGTCGTCGGTGCGGCCGTCGACGGCCGCCCTGATGCGGTCGACCATCTCGTCGGCCGAGACGAGCGCCTTGCCCGGGCGGTGGCCGCAGCGCTTCGCCTGCACCTGGTCTTCGAGGTGGCAGGCGCCGGCGCCGGACCTGATGAGGTCCGAGATCGTGCGCGAGATGTTGAATGCGGCGCCCCACCCGGTGTCCGCATCGACCAGCAGCGGCACGTCGGTCGCGGAAGTGATGCGACGGACGTCTTCGCAGACGTCGTTCAGGCTGGTGATGCCGAGGTCCGGCAAGCCGAACGAGGCGTTGGCCACGCCGGCCCCCGAGAGGTAGATCGCCTGGAACCCGGCCCGCTCGGCGAGCAGGGCCGAGTAGGCGTTGACGGCGCCGGCGACCTGAAGCGGTTTTTCTGCGGCGAGGGCTGCGCGAAACCTCGCGCCGGCGGATACGGGACTCTTGGCCGTTGGCATGGGGTGCGGGTACTCCGACGGGTGCACAGGCGATTGGACCGCTAGTTTGCTCCATCTCGCCATTGCAAGGCCTGCAAAAAAGGGCGTATAAACTTGCGAAATCCTGCGAAATTGCAAAACTGCAAATGCGTGACAAGCTTTTTGTCGGCCCGAAGGTCCGGGCCCTCCGGGAACGCCAGAGCCTGACCCTTGACGCGTGTGCCAAGCTGCTGGGTCTGTCGACCAGCTACCTGTCCCAGATCGAGACGAACCAGCGGCCGGTCACTGCCAGGGTCCTGATCGCACTCTCGCGGATCTTCGCCGTCGGTCCGGGGGAGTTCGACAGCGACGAGGAAACCCGGTTGATCGCCGACCTGCGCGAGGCGAGCGCCGACCTCGGCCTGGGGTTGCCGTCGCCGGCGCTCTCCGAGCTCAAGATGGCGGCGGCGACCACCCCGACCCTGGCTCGTCAGTACCTCGCCCTGCACCGGGCCTACCGCGCGCTCGACGAACGGATCCTGCGTTTCGACGAGACGGTGCGGATGCGGACCGAGGACGCGCCCGACTCGCTGGTGCCGTACCAGGAGGTTCGTGATTTCTTCCATTATCGCGACAACTACGTCGACGAACTGGACGTCGCGGCCGAAGCGCTGGCGGCCGACATCGGCATCGATGGCGATGGCAGTGCCGTAGCCACGCTCGAGCGCGCGCTCACGGAACGGTTCGGTATCCGCGTCGTGCGGGCCCAGGCGGATGCTGGAATGATCCGTCATTACGACCCCGCCACGAAGGTACTGACGCTGGACCGCGACCTGGCAGAACCGACGCGCGCATTTCAGCTCGCGACGCAGCTGGCCGACCTGCTTTTTGGCGGCCTCTGCAATGACGTGCTGGCCACGGCCGGGCTCGAGTCGGCGACCGCGCGCGACATTGCCCGCATCGGTCTCCTGAATTACGCGGCCGGTGCGCTCGTGATGCCGTACCGGCGTTTCGCGGCGTCGGCCATGGAGCTGCGGCATGATATCGAGCAGCTGCAGCACCGCTACAACGCGAGCTTCGAGCAGGTGTCGCACCGCCTGAGCACGCTGCAACGGCCGGGCGCGCGCGGCGTGCCGTTCTATTTCGTGCGCGTGGACCAGGCCGGCAACATCACCAAGCGGCACAGCTCGACGCGCTTTCAGTTCGCGCGTTTCGGCGGTGCCTGCCCGCTCTGGAACGTGCACGAGGCGTTCGGTCACCCCGGCCGCATCCTGGTGCAGGTCGCCGAGATGCCGGACGGCGTGCGCTACCTGTGCGTCGGGCGCAGCATCGTCAAGCGCTCCGGCAACTTCCTGCGGCCCAATCGCCAGTACGCCATCGGCATCGGTTGTGAAGTGGCCCATGCCGACAAGGTGGTCTACTCGGAGGGGCTCAGTCTCGACGGCGCGGCCGTGCCCGTTGGCGTCAGTTGCCGCATCTGCGAGCGCCCGGATTGCCACCAGCGCGCGTTCCCGCCGCTCGGTCGCAAACTGACCGTGCGGACGAACGAACGGCGCATCGTGCCGTTCGCGATCGAGTGATGTCTCCCAGGCGGCCGATGCCGTGCCTTTCCCCGAGCTTGGAAAGGCAGGCACGTGCGGGTTGCAGGCGGCCGATCCGGCAGCTTGCCCCGAGCTTGGAAAGGCAGACACGCGCTCGGGGCAAGCTGCCGGATCGGCCGCCTGCAACTATCGAGTTTCAGCCTTTGCAATCGTGACAGGAAATGTCGGGTCGGACGCCCGGACCCTCACCCGGCCTGCAGCCGATCTCCCGCTTTGGGGGCGGGGGTTGGGGTGAGGGTGCGAAATCGACGTTGCACCTGCCGTGCGCTCTTTTCCGCCTGAGTGGAAGTTGCGCAGGCGCAGTCTCGCAAGCGGTTGCTCCGGAGTCTTTCCCCGAGCGCGTGTCTGCCTTTCCAAGCTCGGGGAAAGACTCCGGAGCAACCACTTGTGACGTCAACGCGTGCCCGCCCTTCCAAGCCCAGGAAATGGTACCGGATCGGTCGCCTGCAACGTGGTTCGCTTACTGGGCCGGACTGAGCACCCCCGCCTGCTGCAGATACTCGACGATCGCCTCGGCCGATTGCTCGGACGTGTGCTTCGTCGTGTCGATGTAGATCTCCGGGTTCTCGGGCGCTTCGTACGGCGAATCGATGCCGGTGAAGTTCTTGAGCTCGCCGCGGCGGGCCTTCTTGTACAGGCCCTTCACGTCGCGTGTCTCCGCGACCGCGAGCGGGGTATCGACGTGAACCTCGTGGAATTCGCCCGCCTGGAACAGCGCCCGCGCCATGCGGCGCTCGGCCCGGAACGGCGAGATGAACGACACCAGCACGATCAGGCCGGCGTCGGCCATCAGCTTGCTGACTTCGGCGACGCGCCGGATGTTCTCGACGCGGTCGGCATCGGTGAAACCGAGATCACGGTTCAACCCGTGGCGCACGTTGTCGCCGTCCAGCAGGTAGGTGTGCTTGCCGAGGGCCAGCAGACGCTTCTCGACCATGTTGGCGATCGTCGACTTGCCGGCGCCCGACAGGCCGGTCAGCCACAGCACCGCGGGCTGCTGGCCCTTGAGCGCCGCGCGTGACTTCCGGTTCACGTCGAGCGCCTGCCAGTGGATGTTCTGCGAACGCCGCAGGGCAAAGTGGATCATCCCCGCGCCGACCGTGGCATTGGAGAGACGGTCGATCAGGATGAACGAGCCGGTCTCGTGGCACTGCTGGTACGGGTCGAAGGCAATCGGCTGGTCGAGCGACACGTTGCAGACGCCGATCTCGTTCAACTCGAGCTTCTTCGCCGCGAGGTGCTCGAGCGTGTTGACGTTCACCTTGTACTTCGGCTCCGTGATCGTCGCGGCGACCTGCTTGGTGCCGATCTTCAGCCAGTACGGGCGCCCGGGCAGCATCGGTTCGTCGGACATCCACACGACCACCGCCTCGAATTGATCGGCGACGCCTGGCAGGTCGTCCGGCCGGGCGATGACGTCGCCGCGACTGATGTCGATCTCGTCGGCGAGCGTCAGGGTGATCGCCTGGCCGGCGATCGCGTGGTCGAGATCGCCGTCCATCGTCACGATGCGCGTGACGGTGCTCTCGCGGCCCGAGGGCAGGACGCGAACCTTGTCTCCTTGCCGCACCATGCCGCTCGCGATGGTGCCGGCGAAGCCGCGGAAGTCGAGGTTCGGGCGGTTGACCCACTGCACCGGCATGCGTAGCGGACGATGCTGTGCGACGTCCTCGATCTCGACGGTTTCCAGGTAACCCATGAGCGTCGGCCCGTGGTACCAGTCCATGTGCGCGCTCGGGTCCTTGATGTTGTCGCCGCGCAGGCCCGACACCGGGATCGCGACGAACTCCTCGATGCCGATCTGCCTGGCGAAGGCCGTGTAGTCGTCGACGATCTTGTTGCAGACGGACTCGCTGTACCCGACCAGGTCCATCTTGTTGATCGCAAGCACGACCTTCTTGATGCCGATCAGCGACACCAGGTAGCTGTGCCGCCGGGTCTGCGTCAGCACCCCCTTGCGCGCGTCGATCAGGATCACGGCGAGGTCGGCGCCGGAGGCGCCGGTGACCATGTTGCGCGTGTACTGCTCGTGCCCCGGCGTGTCGGCGACGATGAACTTGCGCTTGTCGGTCGAGAAGAAGCGGTAGGCCACGTCGATGGTGATGCCCTGCTCGCGTTCGGCGGCGAGGCCGTCGACCAGCAGGGCGAAGTCGAGTTCGCCGCCCTGCGTGCCGACTTTCTTCGAATCCGCTTCGAGCGCGGCGAGCTGGTCCTCGAAGATCATCTTGGAGTCGTAGAGCAGGCGCCCGATCAGCGTGCTCTTGCCGTCGTCGACGCTGCCGCAGGTGATGAACCGCAGCAGGCTCTTGTGCTCGTGCGCGTGGAGATAGGCGTGGATGTCCCTGGCGATCAGGTCGCTGATGTGTGCCATTAGAAGTACCCCTCCTGCTTCTTCTTTTCCATCGACGCCGACTGGTCGTGGTCGATCATGCGGCCCTGCCGTTCCGAGGTCGTCGTGAGCAGCATCTCCTGGATGATCGCGGTGAGCGTGTCGGCACTGGACTCGATCGCGCCAGTCAGCGGATAGCAGCCGAGCGTGCGGAAGCGCACCTTCTTCATCAGCGGCTTCTCGCCGGGATGCAGCGGCATGCGGTCGTCGTCGACCATGATCAGGGTGCCGTTGCGCTCGACCACCGGCCGCTCGGCGGCGAAATAGAGCGGCACGATCGGCAGGTCGTGCAGGTAGATGTACTGCCAGATGTCGAGCTCGGTCCAGTTCGACATCGGGAAAACGCGCAGGCTCTCGCCATTGTGCATGCGCGTGTTGTAGAGCGACCAGAGCTCGGGGCGCTGGTTCTTCGGGTCCCAGCGGTGCTGCGCGCTGCGGAACGAGAACACGCGTTCCTTGGCGCGGCTCTTCTCCTCGTCACGGCGTCCGCCGCCGAACGCGGCGTTGAAGCCGTACTTGTCGAGCGCCTGCTTCAGCGCCTGTGTCTTCATCACGTCGGTGTGGATCGTCGAGCCGTGCGTGAACGGGTTGATGCCCTGTGCGACGCCGTCCTGGTTCGTGTGCACGATCAGCTGCAGGTTGTATTTCTGCGTGATCTGGCTGCGCAGCTCGTACATCGCCTTGAACTTCCACAGCGTGTCGACATGCAGCAGCGGGAACGGCAGCGTGGCCGGATAGAATGCCTTGAGCGCGACGTGCAGCATCGCGGCGCTGTCCTTGCCGATCGAATACAGCATCACGGGCTTGTCGCACTCGGCGACGACCTCGCGCATGATCTGGATGCTCTCGGCCTCCAGGCGCTGCAGGTGGGTGAGCCGCTCCGGGGTCACCAGCGGCTTGTCCCTTGCAGCCGCAGCGGCCGACTTCGTGGCGGCGATGTTGCTGGTCATGTGTCCTTTCCGATCCTTACGACGGTGCGGCCGATGACCCGGCCCTTGATGTATTCGTCGAACTGCGCGGGCAGTTCAGCGAGCGTTATGTGCTTGCCGGCGATGCGGTCGAGTTGCGCCGGCCGCAGGTCGGTAGCCAGGCGCTGCCAGACCGCTAGCCGCAGCGCGCGGGGCGTCGCCACGGAATTGATCCCGAGCAGGTTCACTCCGCGCAGGATGAACGGCATCACCGTGGTGTGCAGCTCGTGGCTCGCAGCCAGTCCGACGCTGGCGATGTTGCCGCCATAGCCCATGGTGCGCGTGAGCCAGGTGAGCACTTCGCCGCCGACGTTGTCGACGGCGCCCGCCCACAGCGCGGCTTCCATCGGCTTCGAGCCGAGATCCAGCGACTGGCGCCGCAGGATCTGCGACGCGCCGATTCCGTGCAGGTACGCGTCTGCCTCGGGCTTGCCGCTCACGGCGACCACTTCGTAGCCGCGGCCCGCCAGCATGTTGATGGCGAGGCTGCCGACGCCGCCGGTCGCCCCCGTGATGACGACGGGGCCGTTCGCGGGCTGCTGGCCGTTCTGCTCCATGCGATGGATCGCGAGTGCCGCTGTGAAGCCCGCGGTACCGAGCTTCATCGCATCCGCATCCGTCATGCCGGTTGGAATGGGAATGGCCCAGTCGCCCTGCACGCGCGCGTATTCCGCGTAACCGCCGTCCTGGGTTTCGCTGAGACCGCAACCGGTGACCAGCACGCGCTGCCCCGGCGCATGGCGCGGATCGGACGAATACACGACTTCACCAGCGAGGTCGATGCCGCCCACCAGCGGATATTTCCGCAGGATGGGGGCGGTGCCCGTCGCTGCCAGTGCGTCCTTGTAGTTGATGTCCGAGTACGACACGCGCACGACGACTTCGCCCGCCGTCAGGTCGGACAGCCCGACCTGGTCGAACCGGGCGGTGATCTGGCCGCCCTGCCGGTGAATGCGAAATGCTGCGAAAGAGTTTATGTCAAACGTCATTGCTACCGCGCCAGTGATCGGATTGCGTGCCTTGACTCTGCGGTGCGGCAGTTTAGAGCCGGCAATGCAGGGTTATTGCCGACTGAGCCACACTTCAAGGCCCTGGGTATTGAGGTTCACGTCTTCGTCGATGAATTCATGGCGGCGCGCCAGGCTGCCAGCATAGCCGTGCTCATCGAGCCGCGTGCTGAAGTGCTCGAACATGTCATGCCGGATGCGCTGCGCGCGATCGGGCGCCGCCCCGTGACGCCTGCCGATCGCGACGAGTATGTCGAGGTCCGCGTGCAGATCGCGCGCCAGGCGGTCGAGATCGGTGACCGGCCCGAAGTGCGTCTGCACGATGCGGCGCGGGCGGTACGACAGCAACCGGTCGATCGTCCGGTGCAGCACGTCGGGCTCGAAATGCACCGGGGTCGTCGTCGGCAGCATGAACGGACCGGCGGCCGTGTCGAACTCGCGGTAGCAGATGCCGAAGTTGTCGCCGGCATAGACGTCGCGAAAGTCGAGATCGATCGGGCAGTGGTGATGCCTCGCGTGGCCTGGCGCATCGATGAATTCGAACGTGCGGGCGCCGAGCTTCAGCCGCGTGCCGTCTTCCGTCAACAGCACGCGGTCGGCCGGGATCGGCAGGATCTCGCCATACAGCCGGGCGTACACGGCCTCGCCGTAGACGGCGATGGTGCCCGCAATGAGCCTGGACGGATCGACCAGGTGCGGTGCGCCGCGCGGATGCAGCACAGCCCTCGCGTTGGGCAGTGCGCGCATCATCTGCCCGGCGCCGCCGGCATGATCGAGGTGGACGTGCGTCAGGAACAGGTAGTCGACTTGCGAGCGCGCGATGCCGAGCTCGTCGAGTGCCGCCAGCAGCCTGGGCGCGGCCGGACCGGGGCCGGTGTCGATGAAGGCTGCGCGGGCCTGGTCCACCACCAGGTGGCTCGCCGCGAGCCCCGGTCGCACGTAATCCGTATCGATCAGGTAGAGGCCGTCGCCCATGGGCTGGGCTGCGCGGCCTGCTGTGGATGAGGTCATGCCATCGGACGACGGGAGAGAATCACTGCCCCTTGCACTTGCCGGCCTTGCGGATTTCGTCCGTGGCGCAGAGGCCCGGACGCTGCGACGAGTAGTACTTCGCCAGTTCCTGGATGTCCTTTTCCGTCAGCGCGGCGGCCATGCCGGACATGATCGCGTTCTTGCGCACGCCGCTCTTGTAAGAGCGCAGCGAGTGCAGGATGTAGTCCTCGTGCTGGCCGGCGAGGTTCGGGTATTCCGGCAGGATGCCGACGCCGTCGTTGCCATGGCAGGCGACGCACGTCTGGCTGGCCTTCGGCGCCGTGCCGACTGCGCGACCCGTCGGCTTGATCTCGGTGCCCGACAGGAACGCCGCGATGTCGGCCAGGTCCGCGTCGGCGAGCGTCGTCGCCTGCGCGTACATCGTGGGATGCCCGCGATCACCCGACTTGTACCCCTTGAGCGCGACGACCAGGTAAGCAGCGTGCTGGCCGCCCAGTTTCGGCACGCTGTAGATCGGATACGCGTTCTTGTAGTTCGGGATGCCGTGGCAACCATGGCAGGTGTAGGCCAGCTTGCCGCCACGAACGGTGTCAGCGGCCTGCGCCAGGCCCGGGGCGAGCGACGCAAGGGTCAGGCTCAGTGCGAGCCAGGCCGATCTCGGGGTCATGGAACACTCCTGCGGAATCGTCATTCCGGCTTCGGCCGCCGGGGTCAGCTCAAGGGCCGGGCATGTTAATAAAAATGCTCTGGCGAGTCGAATGCAGGCCTGGTCCCGTCACCGGCTCGAGCTGGAATAGACTGCGCGTGCCACATTCTTCCCGAGGATTCCCGCGATGACCCAGCTGGTTCGGACCCGATGGTTAACAGTCCTCATGGCCGCCTCGATGCTGGCGTCCGCAGGCGTTGCGACGGCGGCCGAGGTCCCGTTGCGGTTGGTCAGCGTGACCGGCTCGGGCGAGGTGAAGGCCCAGCCCGACATGGCCTACGTGACCCTGGGGGTGGAGGCGCGCAGGCCCACGCTGGCAGAGGCCCGGACGGAGGTCAACGCGACGGTCGAACGGATCATGGCCCTGACCCGCGAACTGAAGATCGAGCCGAAGTTCGTGGACTCGACGCGGCTGCAGGTACAACCCGATTACCGCTGGGACGAGAAAGCGTCCCAGCAGGTGCTGCTCGGGTATGTCGTCAGCCGCCAGGTGGACGTGGAATTGCATGACCTCGACCGCCTCGGCACGTTGCTCGAGAAGTCGGTCTCGGCCGGCGTGAACCAGGTGGGCGGAGCACGGCTCGACTCATCGCGACGCAAGGAACTGGAGCGTGCGGCACTGACGCAGGCGGTCGACGACGCCCGCTTGAACGCGGACGCCCTGGCCAGCGCAGCGGGCGCGAAGCTGGGTCCGGTGCAGAGCCTCAACACCACGGGAATGATGCCGGTGCCCATGTACGCCGAGCGGGCAATGACGGTCGCGGCGGCGCCGAAGGCTGACGGGGCCGCAGAGAGTTACCAGCCGTCCGAGATGAAATTCACGGCCAACGTGAGCGCGCAGTTCGAACTGCTGATCCCCTGATCGCGCCCGGGCCGTTGCGCCTGTCGCCCTGTCCAGCTGCTCGGCGATGGGCTGGCCCCGCGCGTGCTGATTATTCAGCAATTCGACGCATCGGATAGTTCGATGTCTTTAAGAGATTAGCTATTGTCAATTTTGTCTGTTGGATTGCGACGGCGAGAACGAGCCTCGGCCCCGGCCCCTGCGGCCTGGCCCCGAACGGGGATCAGGGGCCAGGCATCCGGTCGACGATCAGCACGCGGCCGTCGACACCCGTGATGCGAACCTGGCCGCCGGCCGGGACGTCGGGCCCCCGCAGCGACCATTTTTGCGGACCGAGCTGCACGCGACCCGAGCCGTTCTCGATGCCCTTCGGCACGGTCACGACCTGGCCGATGAACCGCTCCCCCGTACGCTGCGGGGACGAGGAACTTTCGAGGTCGCGCTGCTTCGCCGAGTACTCCCGCCAGTACCAGAGACCAAACGCAGAGCAGGCAAAAACGACGAACCAGGTCATGGGTGTTCCGCGAGGAATGTTCCGGTAGCGGAATCGTCGCAAGCCGGGGGTGCCACGCTCAACTCCGGGCAGGTCCGGGATGCGCAATCTGTGACGAGACCCTCAGCGAGCCGGCCGCTCGAGCCGCAGGTCCTTGCTGTAGACGACGTTCATGACGTTGTCGGTCCAGCCCCGCACCCAGGGCTTCACGAGGTGCTTGTTCACATAGAAGTACAGCGGCAGCACCGGATGGTCGGCCAGCATCACCCGCTCGGCTTCTTCGAGCAGCGCCCGGCGCTTCGCCGCGTCGGCCTGCCTGACTGCATCCGCCAGCAGGGCGTCGTAGCGCGGGTTCGAGTAGCCGCTCAGGTTGATGCCGAAGTTGGTCTGCAGCAGCTGAGCGAACGTGTATGCATCGTTGAAATCGCCGACCCAGCTCGACCGGAACACCTGCGTGTCCCGGCGGGCCTGGATGCTCTGCAACAGGGCGCGGAATTCCTCCGCGTAGAGCGTCGTTTCGACGCCTAGCCCTTCCTTCCACATGGCAGCGACCGCGACGGCGAGCCGGTTGTGCTGGTCGCCCGAGTTGTAGCGCAGCTCGATGCGCAGCGGCTGGGCTGCCGAGTATCCGGCTTCCGCATACAGCCGGCGGGCCTCGGCCAGCCGTTCGGCGTACGGCTTGCCGGCGTAGTCAAACCGCTGTGGCGTGTAGTTCCAGACCCCGCGCGGCACCCATCCATAGGCCGGAGCTTCACCCACGCCCGTCACCGCCGTGGTCAGCTTGTCGCGGTCGATCGCGAGCGACAGGGCGCGGCGCAACTTCGGGTTGTCCTTGAACGGAGGCCGCGTCAGGTTGAAGCCGTAGTAGTAGACGCTGAGTTGCGGCGCGATGTGCAGCTCGTCGGGCAGGTTCTGCTTGATCCACTGGAACAGAGGTGCCGGCACGACGTAGGTGAAGTCGAGCTGGCCCGCCCGGTACTGCCGCAGTTCGGTCCCCGCATCCGCAATATGCACGAAGTGGACGGCCTCGAGCCCGGTCGCCGCGTTGTTCCAGTAGTGCGCATTCCGGCGCAGGACGACGTGCGACCCGATGACCCAGTCCGCGAGCACGAAGGCGCCGTTCGACACGAGCTTGCCGGGTCGCGCGTACTCCGCTCCATGTGCGGCCAGCGAGGGGCCATGCACGGGGAACGTCCCCGGCTGCGACAGCAGACCGAGCAGGTAAGGCGCGGGGGTTGCGAGCCGGATCAGCACGGTGCGGTCGTCGGGCGCGGAGACACCGAGATCCCCGAGCTTCATTTCCCCGCGCGTGATGGCCCCGGCGTTAAGCACCGGATCGATGAAATGCGCATAGGGCGAGGCCGTGTTCGGATCGACGAGCCGGCGCATGCCCGCCACGAAGTCCGCGGCCCGGAGCACGTCGCCGTTCGACCACCGCAATCCGTCACGCAGCGTGAAGCGGTATTCGAGACCGTCGGGCGTGACCGTCCACGACTCGGCCGCCGCCGGGACGGGCGAGCCGTCGGGACCGATCGAAGTGAGGCCTTCGAACACGTCCCGCAGGATGTGAAACGCGCCTTCGGTACGCGCGAGTTGCGGGTCGAGCGTTTCGGGCTCGGGGCCGTTGCCGCGCCGCAGGACCGTTGGATCGAAATCGGACGGCACCGTGCTGCCGGTCTTGGCCGCGCTGCCCGTCTTGCTCGCGTCGCCGTCGCGGCCGCCGCATCCGGCCACGGCGAGCACTACCGCAGAAAGGCCGATGACCCATGCGCTGGACACGGGCGCTGCTCGACGGTTCGTTCGAAAGACGGACTGCAGCATGGGATCCAGGCCTCGGGCGCAACGACTGCGCGCGATCTTACCCGGCGCCGGTGCCCCGCGTGGGTGCAGGCGTCCCGTGCTGCCGCTTCAGGTGAATGAGCAGGATCGAGATCGCCGCGGGCGTGAGCCCGGGAATGCGCGCCGCCTGGCCGAGCGTCGTCGGCCGCTGCTGTGCGAGCTTCTGCCGCACCTCGCTGGAGAGCCCGCGCACCTGCGCGTAGTCGAGCGTCTCGGGCAGCCGCGTTTCCTCGCTGCGCCGCTGGCGCTCGATCTCCTCGTGCTGGCGGTCGATATAGCCGGTGTACTTCGCCTGCACATCGACCTGTACTGGCACCTGCACCGCGAGTCTTTCATCGTCGCGCCAGTCGTCGACGCCACCGCCAAGCGCGGCGTCGAGCGCGGCGTACGGTACTTCGGGCCGACGCAATATTTCGAAGGCGCGCTGTTCGCGCGACAGCTGCGCACCAAATAGCGGTTCGAGCTCGGTCGCCACGACCGTGCCCGGCCGGACCCAGGTCGCGTGCAGCCGCTCGAGCTCGGCGTCGACGGCGACCCGCTTGCGCTCGAACAGGCTCCAGCGCTCATCGTCGACGAGGCCGAGCGCACGGCCGGCCGGCGTGAGGCGAAGATCCGCGTTGTCTTCGCGCAGGGTGAGGCGATACTCCGCGCGGCTCGTGAACATGCGATACGGCTCGGGCGCGCCACGCGTGACGAGGTCGTCGACCATCACCCCGATGTAGGCATCGCCACGGGTCGGGAACCACGATTCCCGCTCCTGCACCTGCAGGCTCGCGTTGATGCCGGCGAGCAGGCCCTGCGCGGCCGCTTCCTCGTAGCCGGTGGTGCCGTTGATCTGGCCCGCGAAATACAGGCCTGGCACGTGCTTCGTCTGGAGCGTGGGGTGCAGGTCACGTGGATCGAAGAAGTCGTATTCGATCGCATAGCCCGGCCGCGTGATGTGCGCGCGTTCGAACCCCTTGATGCTGCGCACGAACGCCTGCTGCACGTCGAAAGGCAGGCTGGTCGAAATGCCGTTCGGGTAAACCTCGTGCGTGTCGAGGCCTTCGGGCTCGATGAAGACCTGGTGCGAGGCCTTGTCGGCGAAGCGGACCACCTTGTCCTCGACCGAGGGGCAATACCGCGGACCGACACCCTCGATGACTCCGGTGAACATCGGCGAACGGTCGCTGCCGGACCGGATCAGCTGGTGCGTACGCTCGTTCGTGGCCGTGATGTGGCAGCAGACCTGGCGCGGGTGCTCGTCGCGACGTCCCAGGAACGAAAACACGGGCACGGGTTCATCACCCGGCTGCACCAGCAGTCCGGTGTAATCGATCGAACGGCCGTCGATGCGCGGCGGCGTGCCGGTCTTGAGACGGCCGACGCGCAGCGGCAGCGCGCGCAGACGTTCCGCCAGGCGGTTCGACGGCGGATCGCCCGCCCGTCCGCCCGGCGACTGTTCGAGCCCGACGTGGATCTTGCCGCCGAGAAACGTGCCGACCGTGAGCACGACCGCACGCGCGGCGAACTCGAGACCCACGGCGGTGACGACACCGGCGACGCGGCCGTGCTCGATCCGGAGGTCGGCGACTTCGGCCTGGAACAGCGACAGTCCGGGCTGGTTCTCGACGATCGAGCGGATCGCCTTCTTGTAGAGCGCGCGGTCGGCCTGCGCTCGCGTCGCACGGACGGCCGGGCCCTTGCTCGCATTGAGCGTGCGGAACTGGATGCCGGCACGGTCGATAGCGCGCGCCATGGCGCCGCCCAGCGCATCGATCTCGCGGACGAGGTGACCCTTGCCGATGCCGCCGATCGCCGGGTTGCAGCTCATCTGTCCCAGCCCCTCGATGCTCTGCGTGACGAGCAGCGTGCGCGCACCGCGTCGTGCCGAGGCGAGCGCGGCCTCCGTGCCGGCATGGCCGCCACCCACCACGATCACGTCGAAAGCCTCCGAGAAGCGCATCATCGTCGTATGTCAGGTGATCGCGCCGGCACGCGCCAGCGCTGCCCGCAACGCAGCGAGCCGCAACTGCACGAAGCGCCTGGCCTGCCGCTCGTAGCGGTTCTGCCAGTAGCCGCGCCGATACCACTCGAGCAGGTAATCGGCGACGTTCATGCGCCCGCGGTTCCACTGTCGCAGCACGTGGAAGTACTCGTGCAGCAGCAGTTCGGGATTGGCGAAGAAGTCGTCGGCTGAACCCCGCAGGTAGATCGTGTTATGGCGAGTCGTCGCCGTGGCGCGCCCGTGCAGCTTCGCGAACCAGGAATGCTCGCACAGCACGACGTCGTCCACCGGGTCGCCGAAGACATCCGCGAGTGCCCGCCGCATTCCGGGGGGCATCCGGTCGCGCGTGCGCATCACCGTCAGGCCGGGCTTGCAGGCGCCGCGGCCTTGCGGCTGCGACGCTTCTTGCCGGCCGCCTTGGCCGGCACGGCACGCGGTGCGGTCTTCGCTTTCGCGCGCCGACGAGTCGGCCTGCGCGCCAGCTGGCCTTCGATGACATGGTCGGCGTCGGCCGGTGCGAGCGCCGCCAACTCGGCCACGGTGAAGGCGGCTTCACGCTCCGCCGCTTCCTTCATCAGCGCGAACGCGGCGCGCATGCAGTCGGCGAAGAACGACGGATCCGGCAGCATTTCGCGGCACGAGACGGCGCAGAGCCACATGTTGCCCGCGTAGCTGAAGGCCGTGACGTTGAGACCCATGCCGTCGAGCGCGATGCTGATCGGCGCGTAGTTGACCAGTCGCGCGCCCGCCATGTACAGCGGGACGTCAGGCCCGCGCACGTTCGAGACGATGAGGCCGATGCGCGGCACCCGCACGTTGCGCAGCAGCGGGTCCGCCACGATGCTCGGCAACGTCTCGAGCAGGTCGCGCGCGAGTTCCTTGCCGATGGCGTCCGTGACGCGCTTCGAGGTTGCAGCCGCGTCGCAGATCGTGCGCAGGCGTTCGAGCGGATCCTCGATCTCGGAGTGGACTGGCATCAGCGTGAAGCCGACCTGGTTACCCACGTCGGCGCCCTTTTCCTGGCCGCGCAACGTCATCGGCACCATGGCAACCATGGTCGAATCGGGCAATTCGTTCTTCGCGGACAGGTAGGCGTGCAGCGCGCCACCAACGATGCAGAGGAACTGGTCGTTGATGGTCGCCTTCGGCACCTGCTTGCGGATCGCGCGGAAGTCCGCGAGCGGCAGCGACACGGCCTCGAACACACGGTGCGCCGACACGTCGCGGCTGAAGCGCGTCTGCGGCGGCATGCGTGGCAACAGCGTGCCCAGGTCACCCGTCAGCAGCGAACGCACGTTGGCGACGAAGCCCCCCTCGCCAAGGTTGTTGAACCTGGTCAGCGCCTCGGCGCCGAGGGCAGCGACCTTGCGCGCAGTGCCGAACGAGAAGCGCGCGAAGTTCGGCAGCTTCTGCACGTTGTGCGCCAGTGCGCGCGAGTACAGCTCGACCAGGGTCGGTTCACGGTCAGCACGGTAGATCCCGCTCGCGCTGAGTTCCTCGGCGTCGAAATCGATCGGTTCCGGCGTCAGCGAATGCAGCGCGCGCATGATCTCGGTGCCCGATTCGCCGTCGACGATCGAGTGATGCATCTTCGTGTACAGCGCGAAGCTGCCAGGCGGGACGCCGGGCACGTCGTGGAGCCCTTCGATGACGTAGGCCTCCCACAGTGGCTTGCTGCGGTCGAGCGGCCGCGAGTGCAGGCGCGCCACCTGGATGCAGAGCTGGCGCCAGTCGCCCGGGTGCGGCACGGCGATGTGACGCACGTGGAATTCGACGTCGATGCTGTCGGACTCGACCCAGTACGGGCGGTC
>JAOUGW010000323.1 GCA_029865465.1 Gammaproteobacteria bacterium | reverse complement strand
GACTACATCAACCGGCAGAAGGCTGCGACGCCCGACTCCAACGTCTGACGCTAGCGTCTCACCCGACAGCGTGAGCGATCTCCCACGGGACGAGTGAGGGAGCTCGTGGGGCGATGAGGGTGCGTATCAAGGCCCGCCGGTACGGGACCGGGTCTTCCTCTGCGCTCCGGGGTCTCGCGCGCATCGCAAAGAAAGACCCGATCCCGTCCCGGCGGGCCTGTGACGGTCGTGCTAAACCGAAACCACTCGGAACCGCTCCCGCTGCAGCGGAGGCGGGCGACCGCTATGCCGCTGAAAGCTCGTCGTCACCTCGCGTCAATGACGGTGACCGGCCACAGCCGTCGCAATTCGTACACCTCGCCGCGTCAATGGCAGTAACCGTCCGCAAGCCGAGGTGAGCCGCCACTTCTGGCCCGCTGAATGGGTTCCGGTCTTCCTCGGCGCTCCGTGTCGAACGCCGCAGCTCGAGCGCAGGTGCGAGGCGGCACCGCCGGTTCTGCTGATCCGCTGACACCATCGCCTCGCGCCCGTTCGAGCAAGGCTCGCCGTGAATCGTGCGGTTCCTCCGCGCGATTCACGATGCGCGTGAGACCCCGGAGCGCCGAGGAAGACCGGAACCCGTTCGGCGGGCAAGCGCCCCCGGGTTGCCTCGGCTGCGGCCAACTCATCCAGCCGACAGCGGCGAGGTGCAGGATTACGCGGGACGCGCGGGTCGCCGACTCTTGCTGCCCCTCGTCTCGCCCGCCGGCTGCGCCGCCGTCTTCAGCGGCGGCAGTTCCACGACCTTGCGCAGGTTGGGGTAGTCCGCGGTCTTGTGCGGTATCGCCATCGCCTCGACGAAATGCTCCTGGAACCGCGGTTCGATCGCGGTCTCGATCTTCTCGACGCGACCGACCAGCGACTCGATCGTGTGGCGCGAGCGTGAATCGAGCAATGCGATGCGTGCGCCCGTGCCCGCCGCATTGCCGGCGGAGGTGACCTTGGCCAGGTCGCAGTCGGGAATCATGCCGAGCACGGTCGCGTACATGACGTCGATGTGCGCGCCGAATGCGCCGGCCAGCCGGATGCGATCGAGCTGCTCGACGCCGAGCCGTTCCATCAGCAGGCGGATGCCGGCCATCAGCGCCGCCTTGGCCAGCTGGATCGCGCGTACGTCGTTCTGCGCGATGCAGAGCGTCTGGGCGCCCTCGTGCAGCACGTACGAGTACGTGCGCCCGCTGGCCACGACGCGCGGCGAGCGAGCTGCCAGTGCGCCGTCGATGACGCCGTCCTGGGTGATGATGCCCGCGAGATACATCTCGGCGATTACCTCGATGATGCCCGAGCCGCAGACGCCGGTGACGCCCGTGTTCCTGACCGCCTCCGCAAAGCCGGGATCGTCGGACCAGAGGTCGGAGCCGATGACCTTGAAGCGCGGCTCGAGCGTCGCACGGTCGATGCGCACGCGCTCGATGGCGCCGGGCGCGGCGCGCTGGCCGCAGCTGATCTGCGCGCCTTCGAATGCCGGCCCCGTGGGGCTCGAGCAGGCGACGAGCCGCTTGCTGTTGCCGAGCACGATCTCGGCATTGGTGCCGACGTCCACCAGCAGCGTCATCTCTTCGGTCAGGTCCGGCCGCTCCGCCAGGATGACGCCCGCGGTGTCGGCGCCCACGTGTCCGGCGATGCAGGGCAGGGCGTAGACGCGGGCGTTCGGATGCAGTGCGATGCCGAGTTCGGCAGCCGTCACGGTCACCGCACGGTCGATCGCGAGCGCAAAGGGCGCCCCGCCGAGTTCGACCGGGTCGATGCCGAGCACGAGGTGATGCATGATCGGGTTGCCGACGAGCGTCACTTCGAGGATCGATTCCTTCTCGACACCTGCCGAGTCGGCCACTTCAGCCGCGAGTTCGCTCAATGCCTCGCGCACGGCGGCGGTCATCTGCGCGGCCCCGCCGGCATTCATCATCGAATACGAAACGCGGCTCATGAGGTCTTCGCCGAAGCGGATCTGCGGGTTCATGCGTCCCACGGAGGCCACGACTTCGCCGCTGACGAGATCGCAGAGGTGCGCCGCGATCGTGGTCGAGCCAACGTCGACGGCGAGCCCGAACGCTGTCTCATGGAATCCTGGCCACACGGCGATGATGCGCGACGCGTCGTGGACAGCCACCGTGACCTGCCACTGTCCCGACCGCAGGGCAGGCTGCAGCTGCTGCAGTACCGAGAGATCGCAGCCGAGGTTCTTCAGCTGCCATTCGCGCGCCAGCGCCAGCTCGAGCCGCTGCAGGTCCCCGGAAGGATCGTGCATGTCGGGCTCGGCGACCTCGACGTAGTGCAGCTTCACCAGCGGGTACAGCTCGATGTCGCGCGCCTCGGCTTCCTTGCGCACGACCTGGCGGTGCACCTGGCTGTTGGACGGCACGTCCACGACCACGTCGGCCTCGACCTTCGCCTGGCACGAGAGCCGACGTCCTTCCGCGAGCACCTTGCGCGTGGCGTAGCGCTGCTCGGTCTCGGAGACCGGCGACAGCGACGCCGCGCTCGAGCGCACGCCGTGCTTCGCGAACTCGCCTTCGGCCACCAGCACCTGGCAGCGCCCGCAGATGGCGCGACCGCCGCAGACCGAGTCGATGTCGACGCCGAGCTGGCGTGCCGCAGTCAGCAACGGCGTGCCGACGGCAAAGCGTCCACGCTTCCCCGAGGGCGTGAAGACGACGAGTGGGTCGGTCCGCGTCACTTCGTCGTTGCCTCAGGCCGCGCCCGGGGTGCCGGCGCGGCGGCGCGCCCCGCCCTCGCGGCGGCCACGCTGCTCGCCGGGGGTGCCCGTGCCCGGGGGCGGCACTTCGCGGAAGCGGCGGATCCAGCGTGCGCAATCCGGGTCGTGACCCATCATCACGTCTGCAGCCATGCAGGCCCTCACGATGTCGCCATGCAGCGGGTTCGTGATCGCCGACGTCATGCCCGATGCAATCGCCATGGTCAGGAAGCCGCTGTTGATGCCGTCGCGGGCGGGCAGGCCAAAGCTGATGTTCGAC
>JAOUGW010000103.1 GCA_029865465.1 Gammaproteobacteria bacterium | reverse complement strand
GCTGTTCGACCGCCACGGCGCCCTGATCGTCGAGGGCGCCAATGCCGTCGTCGAGCTGGTGCAGCGCTACGAGGATACGTCGCGCCGCGCCGAGCTGATCCAGCGCATCGGCGACATCGAGCGCAGTGCCGACAAGATCACGCACGAGACCGTTTCGGTCCTGCATTCGACGTTCATCACGCCGTTCGACCGCAACGACATCCACCGGCTCATCTCCGGCATGGACGACATCCTCGACCTCATGCAGGACGCGGCCGAGTCGATGCACCTGTTCGACATCCAGACCCTGCCGCCTGCCTCGCTGGAGCTGGCCGAACTGCTGCAGAAGTGCTCGGTCAGGGTCCAGGCGGGTGTCGCGCTGCTCAAGTCGATGGACGACGCCGACCAGGCGCTCGCGCTGACCGAGGAAATCGACCAGCTCGAAAGCGACGCCGACAAGGTGTCGCGCGACGGCATCTCCCGCCTCTTCCGCGAGGAACAGGACGTCCGCCAGCTGATCAAGCACAAGAACGTCTACGAGTACCTCGAGGAAGCGATCGACAAGTGCCAGGACGTGGCCAACGTCATCGAATCGGTGATCGTGGAAAACGTCTGATGGGCGCCGAGCTCACGATCCCGCTGGCGACGCTGGTGCTGCTCGTCATGATCGCACTCGCGTTCGATTTCATGAACGGCTTCCACGACGCCGCGAACTCCATCGCGACGGTGGTCTCGACCGGAGTGCTGCGCCCGCACTACGCGGTGGCCTGGGCCGCGTTCTTCAATTTCGTCGCCATATTCATCTTCCACCTGAAGGTGGCCGCGACCGTCGGCAAGGGCATCGTCGATCCCGGCGCCATCGACCACTACGTGATTTTCGGCGCGCTGATCGGCGCCATCATCTGGAACCTGGTCACCTGGTACTACGGCATCCCTTCGAGCTCGTCACACGCGCTGATCGGCGGCATGATCGGCGCCACGATCGCCAAGGCAGGCGTGGAGCCGCTCGTGATGAAGGGCATCGTCCGCACGGTCACCTTCATCTTCGTCTCGCCCGTGCTCGGCATGCTGCTCGGCGGGCTGATCATGGTCGCCGTCTCGTGGATCTGCCTGCGGTCCGCGCCACGCAAGGTGGACGGCTGGTTCAGGCGCCTGCAGCTCGCCTCCTCCGCGGCCTACAGCGTCGGCCACGGCAGCAACGACGCGCAGAAGACCATGGGCATCATCTGGCTGCTGCTGATTTCATCGGGTGTCACGTCGGCCGATGCGGCCATGCCCCCCAACTGGGTGATCGTGAGCTGCTACCTCGCCATTGCGATGGGCACGATGTTCGGCGGCTGGCGCATCGTGAAGACGATGGGCCAGAAGATCACGAAGCTGCGTCCCGTCGGTGGTTTTGCGGCGGAGACCGGCGGCGCCATCACGCTGTTCATGGCGTCGAGTCTCGGCATCCCGGTCTCGACGACGCACACGATCACGGGCGCCATCGTCGGCGTGGGCTCGGCGCAGCGCGTGCGTGCCGTGCGCTGGGGCCTGGCAGGCAACATCGTGATCGCCTGGATCGTCACGATGCCGGCGGCGGCCATCATGGCCGCGCTGGCCTACTACCTCGGCCGGCTCATCCTCTGACCCGGCCCGGCCCGACCGCGATTCAGCCTCCGCCGCGTGCCGCACCTGGATCGATTTCGCGGGGATCGTGCATCGGCCAGAGAAACCACTGGCGCTGCAGGTCCGCGAGCGCCTCGTCGTTGCACGCGATGCCGGGACGGTACCACCGCGGAGCGCCGCAACTTAAGCTGCGTGGCATGAACACCCCCTACCCGCACCTGCTGGCTCCGCTGGACCTGGGCTTCGTCAGACTGCGCAATCGCGTCCTCATGGGCTCGATGCACACGGGGCTCGAAGACGACCCGAAGAAATTCACGCGCCTCGAGGCTTACTTCGCCGAGCGCGCGCGCGGCGGCGTCGGCCTGATCGTGACCGGCGGGTTTGCGCCGAACATCGCAGGCTGGGCCGCACCCTTCTCCGGCCGTCTCACGACGCGCGCTGCCGCTGCGCGGCACCGGCCGATCACGGCTGCGGTGCACGCCGAAGGCGGCCACATCGCACTGCAGATCCTGCACACGGGCCGCTACGGCTATCACCCGCTGGCCGTCGCGCCCTCGCGCCTGAAGTCGCCGATTTCGCCGTTCACTCCGCGCGCGTTGAGCGCGCGCGGGATCGAGCGACAGATCCGCGCCTTCGTGCGCTGCGCCTCGCTGGCACGCGAGGCCGGATACGACGGCGTCGAAATCATGGGATCCGAGGGCTATTTCATCAACCAGTTCATCGCGGCGCACACGAACCGGCGCACCGACGGCTGGGGCGGCAGCTTCGAGAACCGCATCCGGCTGCCGCTCGAGATCGTCGCGCGCACGCGCGCCGCCGTCGGCAGGGACTTCATTCTCGTCTACCGGTTGTCGATGCTGGATCTCGTGCCCGAGGGCAGCGACTGGAACGAGGTGGTACAGCTCGCGCAGGCGATCGAAAGGGCGGGCGCCACCATCATCAACACCGGCATCGGCTGGCACGAAGCGCGCGTGCCCACGATCGCGACGTCCGTGCCGCGCGCCGCGTTTGCCTGGGTCACGCGCAAGCTCAAGGGGCAGGTCGGCATTCCGTTGTGCGCGACCAATCGCATCAACACGCCCGACGTCGCCGAGCAGATTCTCGCCGGCGGCGATGCCGACATGGTGTCGATGGCGCGTCCGCTGCTCGCAGACCCGGACTTCGTGAACAAGGCGGCCGCGGGACGCGCGGACGAGATCAACACCTGCATCGCCTGCAACCAGGCCTGCCTCGACCACGTCTTCCAGCGCAAGATCGCCTCGTGCCTGGTCAACCCGCGCGCCGGCCACGAAACGGAACTGCGCTACCAACCGGCGACGAAGCCGCGCAGGTTCGCGGTCGTCGGTGCCGGGCCTGCCGGGCTCGCGTGCGCCACCGTGCTCGCCGGGCGGGGCCACCAGGTCGACCTGTTCGACTCTGCCGCCGAGATCGGCGGCCAGTTCAACCTGGCCAGGCGCGTGCCGGGCAAGGAAGAATTCGGCGAGACGCTGCGCTACTTCCGGCGGCGACTGCAGGTCACGGGAGTCAACGTGCGCCTGGGCGTGCGCGCCGACGTGCCGTTGCTGCGTGACGGCGGCTATGACGAGGTCGTGCTGGCGACCGGCGTGACGCCCCGCAATCCCTCGATTCCCGGGGCCGACGAGCACCGCGCGTCGGGCCGCGTGCTCGGGTATGCGGAGGTCCTGCTGGGTCGTCGCGAATGCGGACCGCGCGTCGCCGTGATCGGCGCCGGTGGCATCGGCTTCGACGTCGCCGAGTTCCTCGTCTCGGACCGGCATTCGAGCGCGCTCGACCTCGCCGCGTGGCAGCGCGAATGGGGCGTCACCGATCCGGCAGTGGCGCGCAGCGGACTGGCGGCGCCTGCCGTCGAACCGCCGGCACGCCGCGTCTACCTGCTGCAGCGCAAGGCCACACCGCTGGGCAAGGGCCTCGGCAAGACCACCGGCTGGATTCACCGGGCGGCGCTGCGCATGAAGCGCGTCGAGATGATGGGTGGCGTGAACTACGAAACCATCGACGCACGCGGCTTGCTCGTGAGCTTCGGCGAGGCACGCGCCAGTCCCACGCTGCTCGAGGTCGACAACGTGGTGCTGTGCGCGGGACAGGAGCCGTTGTGCGACCTGTACGAGCCACTGCGGCACGCCGGCATCACCGTGCACAAGATCGGTGGCGCGGCCGTTGCCGCGGAACTCGATGCCAAGCGCGCAATCGACCAGGGAGCGCGGCTCGCAGCGCGACTGTAGGGAAACAGGTGAGCGTCCCCTATTCCCCTGTTGCCTTCCCCCCTATTTCCTCGGCGCAGCACCGGACCGGTCGAGCAACAGTTCCACCTTGTCGCGGAAGCTGCGGCTCAGCTTCACTTCCTGTCCCGACTGCAGCTTGAGGAAGCATTCGCCGTTCAGGTGCGGCCGCAGCGAGCGCACGCGAGCCAGGTTGACGATCGTGGAACGGTGCACGCGCTGGAACACCTGCGGATCGAGCATGTCCTCGAGTTCCTTCATCGTTGCGCGCAGCACGTGCGTCTGCCCATCCGCGTGCAGGCACATGTAGTCGCCCGCGGCGTCGATCCAGTCGATGGTGGTCACGTCGAGCCGGATGGTCTCGCGACCCGACCGTATCGGCAGCATCCTCGCGTAGCGGCGGCTGCCGGCCGCACCGGCAGCGCCGGCCGCAGCAGCGGTCTCCGGCGAGAGCTCGCCGTTGCCCTGGACCTCGGCGAGCAGCGCCATCAGCTGCTCGCGCTGTGCGATCGCCTGCTGCTGCTGCCACTGCGCGCGAACCCGGTCGAGGGCGGCCGCGAGACGCGCGTCGTCCACGGGCTTGAGCAGGTAGTCGAGCGCGTGGGCCTCGAACGCGTTGATGGCGTAGCGGTCGAATGCGGTCACGAACACGACCATCGGCATGCTTTCCTGCGGCACCTGCGCGACCACCTCCAGCCCCGACAGGCCCGGCATCTGGATGTCGAGGAACATGAGGTCCGGCGCTTCCTCGTCGATGGCGGCGATTGCCTCGCGGCCGTTGGCGCACTGGCGCACGATCGTGATGTCGGCCGCGTCCTTGAGCCGCAGCTCGAGGCCGCGCCGCGCCAGGGGTTCGTCGTCGACGATGAGGGTGCGGATCGTCATGTCGGTTGTGTCGCGCGTTCGAATGGCATCGTGATCTCGAGCCGCAGGCCCGGCCTGGAAAAGCGCACGGCGAGTTTCTGCTGGTCACCGTAGAGGACCGCGAGCCGCTCGCGGGTATTGCGGAAACCTACGCCCCGGCCGGCACCGAGTTCAACGCCGACGGGCAGTCCGGGGCCGTCGTCCTGCACGACGAGCTTCAGCCGGCCCTGCTCTTCGCGTGCCTCGATGCGCAGCCGGCCGCCTTCTTCGCGCGGCGCCACGGCGTACTTGAGCGAATTCTCGACCAGCGGCTGCAGCACGAGCGAAGGCACCAGGGCCTGCGTCACGCTCTCGTCGACGTCGTAGTCGAGCTTGAGGCGGTCGCCGAACCGCAACTGCTCGATGCCGAGATAGAGGTTCAGTGCGTCGAGTTCCTGCCGCAGCGTGACCTTCTTCATCGGGTCCTGGTCGAGCGTGTAGCGCAGGAAGTCCGACAACCGTCCGACGGCCTGGTTGGCGATCCTGCCCTGGTTGTCGAGGATCAGCGTGGAGATGGCATTGAGCGTGTTGAAGAGAAAGTGCGGGTTCAGCTGGTAACGCAGCATCTTCACCTGGGCCTCCTGCGCGAGCGCGGAGGCGCGCAGCATCGATTCGCGCTCGTCCTGCAGCGCCTCGTAGTACTTGATGCCGAAGTACAGCCCCGACCAGCACAGCAGCAGGTAGGTGGAGCTGAGGGTGCCGACGAAGATGCCGTACCACGGCTCGCCGGCCATCGACCCGGTTTCGACCCAGTGCAGGTACGACGAATTGATGATGACGCGCCAACCGAGCGCGACGAACCAGGACGCGAACAGCACGGCCGGGACGACCACGACGAACCGCTGTCCCCAGAGACGCCGATAGAGGTAGCGCAACGGCGCCGAGAGCAGGAACCCGGCGCCGGCCGCCGCGAGCACGACCTTGATGTAGGACGTCGGCTTCTCATACAGCAGCGCACCGAGGTACTGGGTAATGAGGTACGCGCTCCAGCCGAGCGTGTGCAGTGCCCAGAAGAGCAGGTTGCGGTTGCGGCGGAGGTCGTCGAGGGTCACCGCGGGAGCTTAGCGGGGCGGCCTGAGCCCCGGTAACGATTCGTCGCACAGCGCGCACCGCTCGTCCCACCGTCACCGCGCAAACCCGGTGACGTAGGCCGCACAGCCCGCCTCGAAGCCCGCCCCGGCGCCGGCGCAGTGGCAGCGATCCTCCAGTTCGTTCTCGCGCGCCCACTCGAAGCCGGCCTGCTCCGGGGTCACGGCCTCCTCCGCGAAGGCGCGGCATCCCTCCGCGAATGCCGGGTCGTTTCGCGACGTGCAGGCACGAGCGTCGGCGATCCCGTTGCGCTCCGCCCAGTCGAAACCGGCCTTGTGCGAATTGCAGCGATCGTCGCGGCAGGCGTAGCCGAGAAAGCTGCGCGGCGCGTAGACCTGGCGTGACGGGCCGGGTCTGCACGCACCAGCGGCGTGGCTCGGCGCGAGTGCACCTGGCGGGACACACAACAAGCCCAGGCAGAGCAGCGTGAGACCCGCCGACCGCATGCCGCTGGACCACCGCAGGGCACGTGCCGGCGTGGGAAACGGGGAAGCGTCCAAGCGAACCTCCAGTGAGGGGCCGTCCTGGCCCGACACGCAGCACGCTAGCAATTGCACCGCGGGCTGCCGCCGCGATTTTGGCCGCAGTTGCCGCAGATTCCCGTCTCACGCAGGCAGAATGCGGCAATGCGCACGCTGCGAACCGTCGTTTCCCTGCTCGCTCTGCTGCTGGTCGTGGGGAGCCGCACGGCAAGGCGGCCAAGGCCGCGCTGTCGCAGCTCATCTTCGGCAAGGCGGTCGAGGTGGAACCGTTCGAGCAGGATCGCTATGACCGGCTGGTCGCGCGCGTGTGGCTCGACGGGCAGGACATCAATGCGGCGATGATCAAGTCCGGCGATGCATGGGCGTACCGCCGCTACGCCGACGAACCCGCGTACTGCGCCTATGAAAAAGCGGCGCGGGACCTGGGACGGGGGCTCTGGCGGCTGCCACCGGCCGATCGGGTGGCGCCGTGGGAATGGCGGCAGCGCAGGTCGCGCGAGGGCCGCTTTACGGACTATTCGCCGCAGACCGTCGCGACCTGCGTCGCCTCGCTCGGGCGCTGAGGCCTCCGGCGGCGCTGGCTGCGCGCCTTTCCCCCTACCGCATGCCACGCATGCTCGAGCCGGTCCAGACCTTTGAGGACGACCAGCATGACGGCCAGCAGGTCGAGGCCAAGCAGTTGGCAAGTCTCCAGCCAGGACATCTCCATGATCGTCTCCTCCGTCGGTGCCGCGCGTGCCGCCTGGCGGTCATCGCGCCGTGCAATCCGCGGGTCTGGTCTCCCGCAATGGCGCGCCGGAACATCGACTTGAAGAGATCCTAGACCCTTTTTGCTGCTCTGCAGCAAAACTGCGTCTCACTTTGGCGTAACCACCTCAGCCGGCTACGTAAAAGGAGCAAGCGACTAGTGGATCATCGACAGGGAACACGGCCTGAAGGACGGGCCGCCGGGCGTGGGTCAAATGCCGGAAGGCCGGCATCGCCGGCCCTCTGACCAACCCCTAACCCCTTCCCCTCAGGGAAACTGGATCTTTCCCCGGGGCGGGGCGCCCTGGCCCAGCGCAGCGGCGGCGCCGGCATCCGGAATCACGATCGACGACGCTTGCTGCCGGCGCATCTCCTGCAGCTCCTTCATCGTCTCGTCGAAAGCGATCTTGGCACCTTCGGCAAAGCCCGCGCAGGCCTCGGCGAGGTTGGCCGCCGGGATTTCAAACGACAGCGGCAGCACTCCGGCCGGCGTCATGATCTGCGCCTGGCCGACATAGATGGACGCGCGCGCAGGATCGGTTGACCCGTCCGACCTGACCGGCGTCATCACGCGGATCGTGCCGACCTTGCGATCGGAATAGGTGTCTTCGCGATAGAGGTCATTGACGTCCATGCGGGGATCGGGTGCGTTCGGGCCGGCCATGTCTGCGTCCTTAAGGTGGGTTCGTGCCGCGCGACGCGCGGCGAATGCCGGGCAACGTTATCAGAATTTCGCGTCGCCCTGGCTGTCCCCTGGGCCGTTCCAGCGGCCTTCGCGCGGCCACGGCGACAGCGCGATGTAATACAGCAGGACCAGGTTCACGAGCGGAATCGACGCCATGATCGCGAGCCAGGCGGGGAAGCCCATGCGCGGCAGGATCTTCCAGAACGCGACGAGCTGCAGCAGCGAGAGGATGAAAAAGGCGCGGATCATGCGGCTCTCCGGGAGCGGACGGCTCCAGTGACGGCCGGAATGATATCCCGTACGGATTCCACGCGAGTCGGCCGCTGTGCCGGTCCGAAACGTCCCACGTCATCCGGCGTGGTGTACGACGCGGCCGCGTGCAACGAGTTAACCTGTCAGTACCCTATGACGTCACAAGCGTTGCGGAGCCGGACATGAGCAAGCTGGTCGAATGCGTGCCCAATTTTTCCGAAGGGCGCAATGCCGCGGTGATCCGCAGCATCACGGCGGAGATCGAGGCTGTCCGTGGCGTGACGCTGCTCGACGTCGATCCGGGCGAAGACACCAACCGCACGGTGGTCACCTTCGTCGGCCCGCCGGAGGCGGTGGTCGAGGCGGCCTTCCGCGCCGGCAAGCGCGCCGCCGAGACCATCGACATGACGCAGCATCACGGCAGCCACGCGCGTATGGGCGCGATGGACGTCTGCCCCTTCGTGCCTGTCGCCGGTGTCACCATGGCCGACTGCGTGGCGCTGGCAAGGGAATGCGGCCGCCGCATCGGCGACCTCGGCATCCCGGTGTACCTCTACGAGCACGCCGCAACGAGCCCGTCCCGCGGCAACCTTGCCGCAGTGCGGGCCGGCGAGTACGAGGGGCTGGCAAGCAGGCTGGCGCAGCCGGACTGGAGGCCCGATTTCGGCCCGGCCAGGCACAATCCGCTGTCCGGCGCCTACATCATCGGCGCGCGCGAGTTCCTGATCGCCTACAACGTCAACCTTGCAACCACCGACAAGCGGTACGCGGACGACATCGCCTACAACCTGCGCGAGCGCGGCCGCCACAAGCGCAGCGGCAACGTCGCGCCTTTCTACTACAAGGGCGAGGCGGTGGTGTTCGGCAGGGACCGCTTCCCCTGCGGCGCCTGCGATCATGTCGCGAAGTCATGGGACGCGCTCGCGACGCATTACCGCGACGCCCACGACAGGGACCTGGCCGCCCGCTACGCCGCACTCGGCTACCCGGCAGAGACGGTCGAGGGAAGGCCCGTGTACGCGGACGGCCGCTTCTCGCACGTCAAGGCGGTCGGCTGGGTGGTCGACAAGTACCGTCGCGCGCAGATCTCCACCAACCTGACCAATTTCAAGGTGACTCCGGCCCATGCGGTCCTGGAGGCCGCGCGGGAGGAGGCCGCGCAGCGCGGCATTGCGGTCACCGGTTCCGAGATCGTCGGCGTGGTCCCGTTCGACGCCATGCTGGAGTCGGGTCGCTACTACCTGCGTCGCATGCGCAAGTCCACCGGGCTCCCGGTGGGCGACGTGATCGAAACCGCGGTGCAGGCCATGGGCCTGCGCGACGTCGCGCCATTCGAAACGGAGAAGAAGGTACTGGGCCTGCCCCGCCCCGCCGGTGACCTGGTCCGCAAGACGGTCGGCGAGTTCGTCGACGAGGTCTCGCGCGACACACCGGCTCCGGGCGGCGGTTCGATCGCCGCGCTGGCAGGCTCGATCGGCGCGGCGCTGGCCGCGATGGTCGCGAACCTCACGGCCGGCAAGGCCGAGTTTGCCGGCCGCTACGAAGAACTGGACGCTCTGGCCGCACGGGCGCAAGGCGTCAAGGATCTCCTGCTGGCCGCGGTGGACGCGGACACGCAGGCCTTCAACGGCGTCATGGACGCCCTGCGCATGCCGAAGGACACGCCCGACCAGAAGGCCGCGCGCAGCCAGGCGCTGCAGGCCGGCTACAGGCACGCCACCGAGGTCCCGCTGCAGACCGCCCGGCAGTGCCACATGGCACTGGAACTGTGCCTGCTCGCCGCGCGCTGCGGCAACGACGTGATGATTACCGACGCCGGAGTCGGCGCCCTCGTCGCCCTCGCGGGGGTGAAGGGTGCGGCCTACAACGCGCGCATCAACCTGAAATCGATCAAGGATGCCGAATTCAACGAGCGCGCCGGCACCGAGATCGCGCACCTCCTCGCCGCGAGCCAAAGCATCGCCGACCTCGTCGAACGCGAGGTCGTGCGCGTAATGGCCTGATCGTCATGACGCCCGCCGCCCGCGCTGACGCAGACCCACTGTGGCTCAATCCGGCTACGGCAGGGGTGCTATAAGGCGCGCATGAACAACTCGAACCGCTACCGGACCCAGCGGGGTCCGATCCGCGCTGCCCATGGAACGGAACTCAGCGCGCGCAGCTGGCTCACCGAA
Source organism: Gammaproteobacteria bacterium (assembly GCA_029865465.1). Lineage (GTDB taxonomy): Bacteria > Pseudomonadota > Gammaproteobacteria > Steroidobacterales > Steroidobacteraceae > RPQJ01. The sequence goes on along the minus strand of JAOUGW010000103.1, from coordinate 784 downwards.
GCGCCGTTGCGCATGCTCATGAACAACCTTGATCCGGACGTCGCTGAACGCCCGGACGAGCTGGTCGTGTACGGCGGCATCGGCCGCGCCGCGCGCGACTGGGAGTCCTACGACCGCATCGTGCGTTGCCTGCGCGAACTCGGCGACGACGAGACGCTGCTGGTGCAGTCGGGCAAACCCGTGGGCGTGTTCCGCACGCACGCCGATGCGCCACGTGTCCTGATCGCGAACTCGAACCTCGTCGGCCGCTGGGCGACGTGGGAACACTTCCACGAGCTCGACCGCAAGGGGCTCATGATGTACGGCCAGATGACGGCCGGCTCATGGATCTACATCGGCAGCCAGGGCATCGTGCAGGGAACATTCGAAACCTTCGTTGAGTTAGGTCGTCAACATTACAACGGCAACCTGACCGGCAAATGGATCCTCACCGCGGGACTCGGCGGCATGGGTGGCGCGCAGCCGCTCGCGGCAACGATGGCAGGCGCCTCGATGCTCGCGATCGAGTGCCGCCGCGATCGCATCAAGAAGCGGCTCGAGACGCGTTATCTCGACGTCGGCGTCGAATCGCTCGACGAAGCGCTCGAACTGATCGCGCGTGCGATGCGCGAAGGCAAGGCGATCTCGGTCGGCCTGCTCGGCAACGCCGCGGAATTGCTGCCCGAGATGCTGCGACGCGGGGTGCGTCCCGACGCCGTCACTGACCAGACGTCGGCGCACGATCCGATCAATGGTTACCTGCCCGCAGGCTGGACCGTCGAGCAGTGGGACAACCTGCGAGCCA
>JAOUGW010000322.1 GCA_029865465.1 Gammaproteobacteria bacterium | reverse complement strand
AATGTGCGTCGATCAATCCGGGCAACAGGAAGCGCCCGCCGAGGTCGATCTGTCGCATGCCGGCCGTTGCTGCCGGCGCGCGCTCGTCGATCGAGGCGATCATGCCGCCACGCACGGTGACCGTGACGCCTTTGCGCGGCGCCGCTCCCGTGCCGTCGACCAGCGTCACATTCAACAGGTCGAGATCCTGGGCCCAAGCCGGTCGGGGCGCCGCGAAGACCCCCGCACACAGGCAGACGACGCCGACCGCCACCACAAAGAACCTGCGTCCCCCAACGAACATGCTGCAACCCCCCCTGTGTGAACCGGCGCCTACCTTATACCGGAACGCGGGCAGCGGTCGCGGGGGGCCGGGTCAGGTCAGAGCGTCAGGTATGCATCGAGCGTCTGGTGGAAATGCCGGATCCGGCTCTCCTGGTAGGACCCGAGCTGCACGCGACCCGTGCCGGAGGCCACCAGGCCTTGCTGCACGTAGGGCATGTTGCTCATGTCCTGGTCGATGACTGGCCCAAGGATGGGAATTTCCCTCGCGTCGGACCAGGCTTCGTCGTCGCGCAACCAGTGCACCGGCACGGGCCTGGGCCGCGGCTGCCCGCGATCGGGCCGCTTCAGGATCATGACTTCCATCACGCACGATCCGACGTCACGCCCGTGCGGGCGCCACCGGTACACGATGTTCGGCGCGAACCCGCCCCACGGCGAGAAATTCGGGAAGACGTTGTAGACGATGGCGTCGAGCGTCTCCGCATCGGTGACGTTGCTGAAGTCGCCCTCGAAGGCCCGGCCGAACGCGCGACGGTTCAGGTCACCGAGCAGTGCACGAGGCCCGCGCGCCTCCTGCGCAGTGACGGCGCCCAACGCACCCGGCTTGCGGCCCATCAGCTGCAGCATGCCGTCCAGCGTCTGCTGCGGTTCCACTCGCCCGCCGCCGAGGTGCGGGCTCGGTGCGCCGAACGCAGCGAGATTGCGGTTCACGTGCTTGCCGTAGACGTCGTACTGCGAATTCGCGTCCGCGATGATCGACAGGATCTGCGGGTGCGTCGCGATGACGTGGTACGACTCCATGAAGGCCTCCTGCGCCACCTTCCAGTTGCAGCGGATGACCTTCGCGACGTGCACCGCCTTCCAGCAGTCCTCGAGGCGCCAGCGCGTAAAATGCTCCGGCACGACCTCGAGGTACTGCTCGAGCGGCATGGCGCCGGCGTCCAGGTTGACGAAGACGAAGCCGCCCCAGGTGCCGACGCGCACGTCGGGCAGGCGGAAGTCGCCATCGCCGACGTGCTCGAAGTCCCAGCGGCACGGAATCGAGCGCACGCTGCCGTCGAGCTGCCAGCTGAAGCCATGAAACGGGCAACGGAAGTGTTCGACGCGCTCGTCGCCGAGCAACAACTTGCGCCCGCGATGCGTGCAGGAATTGTGGAACGCGCGGATCGAACCGTCGGCCTGGCGCGTGATCAGCAGTGACCGGCCGACGATGTCGTAAACGATCGTGTCGCCCGCCTCGGGCAGCTCCTCCTCGCGGCACGCCATCTGCCAGACGCGCGGCCACATGCGCTCGACTTCGAGATCGAAGAACGCCTGCGAGGTGTAGCGCGATGCATCGAGCGGAGCGTTGCCGAGGTCACGCCACGAGCGCTCGAGCAGCGAGCGCGGCACCTCGCGGCTGTCCTGCGCGAGGTAGTCCTGGTAGCTGGGCGACGCACCCGACGCTCCTGCGTCTCGTTCTGTCACGACCGGCACCCGTGGTCAGTCCGTCGCGAGCCACGCATCGAGCATCGGTCGCACACGCAGCTCGGGCGGCACGCGCTCCGATCCGATGCGGCGGTCGAGTTCCTCGTGCCAGTGGTAGATGCGCCGCTCCTGGTATGACAGGTAGATGCCTCTGAAGCCTCCCGTCTCGACGGATTCCTGGATGCGCGGCGCAAACTGCGTGTCTTCCTCGAGGATGCGCTCGAAGTTCGACATGCGCGTGGGCCACAACTCGTGGCCCTCGGCGCCCTCGGGCGCGAACCAGTGCACGTCCACCGTCATGCTGCGGGCGGTCCTGGGCCAGAACGTGATGAACGGCGTGCCAGTGGCCGCAGGCGGCGTGACGAGGTTCGGGTAGAAATTGTACGACGGGTTCTGGCTCAGGAAGATCTGCTCGGCCGTGGGCACTTCGGGCATGCCGACCGCGCCGGGATCGCGCCATTCCGCGCGCCGGTGTGGAGTGCACATCATCGAATTGCCGTGGGGCCAGAGCACGATGTGCGTGCCGCGCGAATCGAGGAAGCGGTCCACGGTCTGCGGGTGGATCGACTTCAGGTGATAGGTCTCGAGGAAAGCGTCGAGCAGGATCTTGACGTTGCAGGCGATCTCGAAACTCGAGCTGGCGATGTGCCGGATGCTGTCGAAGCCCAGGTTCTCGAGGTGCTTCGGGATCGGACCCAGCGATGCGAGCAGCGGCGCCGCCTGCGGGTCTTCGTTGATGAACACGAAGTTGCCGAACTGCTCGCAGCGCACTTCGTTCAGGCCGAAGCACGACGTGTCCATGCCCGGGAAGTCGCGCTTCTCGCGCACCGCGGTGAGCCGGCCGGAAAGATCATAGGTCCAGCCGTGGTAGCGGCAGAAGAAGCCCTTGGTCTCGCCCTGCTCTTTCTCGACCAGCGGCGCGCCACGGTGCCGGCAGGTGTTGTAGTAGGCGCGAATGCGATTCTCTTTGTCGCGCACGATGATGATCGGCGCGCCGGTCTTGCGCCACAGGCGGTAGCTGCCGGGACGCGGCAGCTCGTCGACGTGCAGCGCATAGAGCCAGGAGCGCTTCCAGAGGTACCGCTGCTCCAGCTCCAGGAACGCGGGGTCGGTGTAGCGTCCGCCCGGGATCAGTGGCAGTTCGGGGAAGCCGGCTGGCGGAGCTTCACGGCCCTGCTCGTGCTTCATCCCGTCGTACAGGCTGTGTTCGATTTCGGTTCGCATGGTGACCGATTTCTAGGACATGCAAATTCCCGGGACCATGCGTAAACACCGCAAGGCATTGAGGCGGTGCAGGGTCGCAGTCCCCTGGCCGAAGTCCTGC
>JAOUGW010000102.1 GCA_029865465.1 Gammaproteobacteria bacterium | reverse complement strand
CGTCGTGCAGCAGCGTGGCGGTATGGATGAACTCGATGATCGCCGCGGCCGGGACGTGTTTCTGGCCCTGGTGGCCGCAGGCACGCGCTGCCAGCACCACGCTCAGCGGACGCAGCCGCTTGCCACCCCCGCCGATGATGTACTGGGAGACCTGGTTGACCAGCACGATGTCGCTGGCCAGCCGCTGTACGATGGTCTGGTCGACGCGTTGCAGGTCTGCCGTGACCAGCGCCCGGATCTCTTCGAGTTGCATTCGCGCGACAAGCCGTCCGGAAGGGGTTCTGGTGAGAAACCCGGCATGGTACCCATCGGCCCGCGCCAAGGGAATGGCGGGAACCCCTAAGCGCTTGATTCAGGCGGGTCGATCCCCTAAAATTGCGGGTCTTTCTGCCGGGGCTCCCGGCAGCCATCGTTACCGGTTTGGAGTAAGGCTCATGTACGCGGTCATTGCGACGGGCGGCAAGCAGTACCGTGTCGCCGAAGGCGACGTGGTGCGCATCGAGAAACTGGCCGCCGAACTCGGCGCAGCCGTCGAATTCGACAAGGTTCTGCTCGTCGGCAGCGGCATCGACGTCAAGGTCGGCGCCCCGCTGGTCGCGGGCTGCAAGGTATCGGGCGTCGTGCACAAGCACGGCAAGGGCGAGAAGAAGGCGATCGTGAAGTTCCGCCGGCGCAAGCACTACCTGCGCCAGGGCACGCACCGCCAGTTCTTCACCGACGTCAAGATCACCGGTATCCAGGCCTGAGCCTGGCGCTGAACACACCCTTCGGAGTCCTCTGCAATGGCACATAAAAAGGCAGGCGGTTCGACCAAGAACGGCCGCGAATCCGAGAGCAAGCGCCTCGGCCTCAAGAAGTTCGGCGGCGAGAACGTCCTGGCCGGCAACATCCTCGTGCGTCAGCGCGGCACGGCCTACCGTGCAGGCGACAACGTGGGCGTCGGCACCGACCACACGCTGTTCGCGCTCACCGACGGCACCGTGCAGTTCAAGCGCAAGGGCGTGGACCAGCGCGTGCACGTCAGCGTCGCGCCCCGCAAGGACTGATCTCTCGCCTCTCCCGCGTGCGGGAGAGGTCGCGCAATGCGCGGGTGAGGGTCCCGGTCCTGCTGAGCGGCAGCTAACGAGAGGCCCCGGTGTCCCCGGGGCCTTCTTGTTTCCGACTATCCCCCAACCCCCATCCCCCAACCCCTCAAATGAAATTCGTCGACGAAGCCACGATCAAGGTGCAGGCCGGCAACGGCGGCAGCGGCATGGTCAGCTTTCGCCGCGAGAAGTTCATGCCTTTCGGCGGGCCGGATGGCGGTGACGGCGGCGACGGCGGCAACGTCTACCTGGTCGCGAAAGCCGGGCTGAACACGCTCGCCGACTTCCGCCACATGCGCAGCTTCAAGGCGGTGAACGGCGAGCCTGGCGGCAGTGCGGACTGCAGCGGTCGCGGCGGCGCCGATGCGGAAGTGTTCGTGCCCGTCGGCACGGTGGTCTACGACGTCGATACCGAGGAAACGCTGGGCGACCTCGCTGCGGATGGCGACCGGATCCTCGTCGCGAAAGGCGGCGAGGGTGGCATGGGCAACCAGCGCTTCAAGAGCAGCACCAATCGCACGCCGCGCAAGGCGACGCCGGGCAATCCGGGCGAGAAGCGCGAGTTGCGGATCGAACTCAAGTTGCTGGCGGACGTCGGCCTGCTCGGCCTGCCGAACGCGGGCAAATCCACCTTGATCAGCGTGGTGTCGTCGGCCAAGCCGAAGATCGCGGACTATCCGTTCACCACGCTGCACCCGAACCTGGGCGTCGTCTACGTGGGCGAGCACCAGAGCTTCGTCATGGCCGATATCCCGGGCGTGATCGAAGGCGCCGCCGAAGGGGCGGGGCTCGGCATCCGGTTTCTCAAGCACCTGCAGCGCACGCGCCTGCTGCTGCACCTCGTCGACATCGCGCCGCCGGATCCGGCTGCGGATCCCGTCGTCGACGCACGCGCCATCGCGGGCGAGCTCAAGAAATTCAGCCCGGAACTGGCCGTGCGCGAACGCTGGCTCGTGCTCAACAAGATCGACCTGCTGCCGCCGGCCGAAGCCGAGAAGCGCTGCAAGGAGATCGTGCGTCGCCTGCGCTGGAAGGGGCCGGTGTACCGGATCTCCGGCGTCACCCGGGCCGGCACGCAGCAGCTGTGCTACGACATCATGCGGCGGCTCGAAGAAATCCGGCTTGCCGGCCTCGAACTCCCCGACGCCAATTAGGACTCGAGGAACCAGCCGCCAGCATGGCGGGCACCATGCTCTGTCGTGCGACCGCGCAAAAGACAGGTCAAATCACCGCGCAAAAAGACAAAGCCGGCTGTGAGCCGGCTTTTCCGTATCGACCAGGCCGCGCCGTCAGCGCCGCGACGGGCGGCTGCCTTACTTGGCGGCGGCGCCCAGGGCCTTGATCTTGGCGTTGAGCTCGCGCTTGTGGCGGGCCGCCTTGTTGCTGTGGATGATGCCCTTGGTCACCATCGTGTCGATCACCGGCTGGGCCTGCTTGAACGCGGTGGCGGCTTCGGTCTTGTCGCCGGCGCCGATCGCGGCGAGGACCTTCTTGATCGACGTGCGCAGACGCGAGCGGGCGGCCATGTTGTGGGCACGACGCTTCACAGCCTGCTTGGCGCGCTTTTCTGCGGACTTGATGTTGGCCACTGGCTTCGGCTCCTGCGGCCGGCGTGCCCATTCCGGGGACGGCCAGCCATCGGGTAATCGGTTTAAAAGAGCCGCGTATTTTGGCGATCGAGGGGCGGCAGGTCAAGGTAAGAATAGGGGTTAGGGGATGGGGGTTAGGGGTTAGTCGCAGGCGCGGGCGCACTCAGGCCGTGAAATCGGCACTTCCGATAAACCCCAACCCCCATCCCCTAACCCCTCTCCTAGTATCATCCGCGGCCCATGTCCCCGACTGTGACCCTCCCTTGAGCGGCGGCGGCTTCTTCCGCAGCACCTCGATCGTCGGCGCCTTCACGCTCATTTCGCGCGTGACCGGCCTGCTGCGGGACATGGTCTATTCCCGGATGTTCGGGGCCGGCCTGCTCATGGACGCGTTCCTGGTCGCGTTCAAGATTCCCAATTTCATGCGGCGGCTGTTCGCCGAGGGAGCGTTCTCGCAGGCGTTCGTGCCCGTCGTCTCCGAGTACAAGGTCCAGCGCGAACACGACGAGGTGCGGGAACTCATCGACGGGGCGATGGGCACGATGGCCTGGTTCCTGTCCGTCATCACGATCATCGGCGTCGTTGCGGCGCCGCTGCTGGTGATGCTGTTCGCCCCGGGTTTCCGCGCGGACGGCGATCGCTTCGACCTCACGGTCGACATGCTGCGCTGGACGTTCCCCTACATCCTGTTCGTCTCGCTCGCCGCACTCGCGGGCGGCGTGCTGAACAGCTACGGCAGGTTCGCCGTGCCTGCCACCACGTCCACGCTCATGAACCTGGTCATGATCGTGTTCGCCGCCTTCATTGCGCCGCACTTCGCGCAACCGGGCGTCGTGCTGGCCATCGGCGTGTTCGTGTCGGGCCTGGTGCAGCTCGGCTTCCAGCTGCCCTTCATGCTCAAGCTCGGCCTGCTCCGACGGCCGCGCTGGCGCTGGGGCCACGAGGGCGTGAAGCGGATCGGCCGGCTCATGCTGCCCGCGATCTTCGGTTCGTCGGTGTCGCAGGTGGCCTTGCTGCTCGACACGCTGATCGCTTCGTTCCTCGCCACGGGCAGCATCGCGTGGCTGTATTACGCGGACCGCCTGGTCGAATTTCCGCTCGGCGTATTCAGCATCGCGCTCGCTACGGTGATCCTGCCGGGCCTCGCCGCGCATCATGCGGCGCAGTCGCCCGAGCGCTTCGCGTCGACGCTCGACTGGGCGATCAAGCTCACGACCATCGTCGTGCTGCCCGCCACGGTCGCGCTGCTGCTGCTCGCCGGGCCGCTCACCGTCGTGATCTTCCACTACGGCAAGTTCGACGAGCAGGACGTGCGCATGTCCTCGCTCGCGCTGATGGCGTACTCCATCGGCCTCATGGGTTTCAGCATGGTGAAGGTGCTCGCGCCCGGCTTCTTTGCGCGGCAGGACACGAAGACACCCGTGAAGATCGGCGTGCAGTCGCTGGTGCTCAGCATCAGCCTCAACGTGGGCATCGTGCTTCCGCTGGCATTCCTGTACCCGGGCAAGCCGGGGCTGCACGCGCTGCTGGCCCTCAACACGGGGATCGGCGCGTGGTTCAACGCGACGATGCTCTACCGCGGGCTGCGCCGGCAGCACGTGCTGCATCACTCGTCCGGCTGGAGCCGCGCGCTCTGGCAGGTCCTGGCCGGCAACGTGCTGATGGGCGTCTTCCTCTGGTACGTCGCAGGGGACACGCAGCGCTGGCTCGACATGAGCGCCTGGCACCGCGTCGGCTGGATGGGCGTGCTGGTCGGCGGCGGCGCAGGCATCTATTTCGGCACGCTGTACGTGCTGGGCATGCGCCTGCGCAACCTGCGCCACCAGCAGATCGTGGTGCCGCCGCGGCCCGGGAACGCGTCGTCGTGAGTCGTCCGCTGGAACTGGTCCGTGGGTTGCACAACCTGCGTCCGGAGCATCACGGTTGCGTCGCGACGATCGGCAATTACGACGGGGTGCATCGCGGTCACCAGCACATGCTCGAGGCCACGCGGCGCAGGGCCGATGAGCTCGGCTTGCCCGTCACCGTGGTCACGTTCGAGCCGACGCCGCGCGAGTTCTTCGAAGGAACGGCGGCGCCCGCGCGCCTGATGCGGCTGCGCGAGAAGCTCGAGGCGCTCGCGCTGTACGGGGTCGACCGCGTGGTGGTGCTGCGATTCGACGCGCGCATGCGCAACTTGAGCGCCGCGGAGTTCGAGCAGCGGCTGCTGGTGCAGGGCCTCGGCGTGCGGCACATGGTCGTGGGCCACGATTTCCACTACGCGCGCAAGCGCGAAGGCAACATCCATTCGCTGCGCGCGGCCGGCGCGCGGCACGGTTTTGCGGTGGAGGAAGTGGACGAGTTCCGCGTCGCGGGCGAACGCGTCAGCAGTTCGCTCGTGCGCGAAGCGCTCGGCCGCAACGACATGGAGCGTGCCGCGCGCCTGCTCGGCCGGCCGTACCGCATGACCGGTCGCGTGCGGCGCGGCGTCCAGCTCGGGCGCACGCTCGGCTATCCCACGGCGAACCTCGCCCTGCACCGCAAGGTGGTGCCGCTGTGGGGCATCCTGGCCGTGCGCGTCAGTGGCGCCGGTCTCGAAGACCACCCCGCGGTGGTGAGCCTGGGGACGCGACCGACGGTCAACGGCACCGATCCCCTGCTGGAGGTGCACCTGTTCGACTACCACGGCGACCTCTACGGCAAGTACCTGAGCGTCGACTTCCTGCGCTGGCTCCGGTCCGAACAGAAGTTCGAGTCGCTGGACGCCTTGGTCGTGCAGATGCACATCGATGCCGCGATGGCCCGGACTGCGCTCGCGGAAATTCCGCTGCTCGCCTGAGCCCGGCGCCGCCCGCGCCGCCAAGGCTGGATTAAATCCATGAATTGCCTCAGTATTTCCGGTTCCGTGCCCGCGTGCGCGACCCGCTCCGAAGTCCCTCTCCATGGCTGACTACAAGCACACCCTGAACCTGCCCGAGACGGCCTTCCCGATGAAGGCCGACCTCGCTCGCCGCGAGCCGGACATGCTGGCCTGGTGGGAAGAGCACCGCACCTACGACAAGCTGCGCGCCATCGCGCGGGACCGGCCGAAGTTCATCCTGCACGACGGCCCGCCGTACGCGAACGGCGCGATCCACATCGGCCACGCGGTCAACAAGATCCTGAAGGACATCATCGTCAAGTCGCGCACGCTCGACGGCTACGATGCGCCGTACGTGCCGGGCTGGGACTGCCACGGGCTGCCGATCGAGCACGCGGTCGAGAAGCTGCGCGGCCGCGACATGAAGCAGCTCGACGCCAAGGCGTTCCGCCAGGCCTGCCGTGAATTCGCGCTGGAGCAGATCGACGTCCAGCGCCGGGACTTCATCCGGCTCGGCGTCATGGGCGACTGGTTCAACCCGTACCTGACGCTGGCACCGCGCTACGAAGCCGAGCAGCTGCGCGCGTTCGCCCAGATCATCCGCAACGGCCACCTGTACAAGGGCTACAAGCCCGTGCACTGGTGCATCGACTGCCGCTCGGCACTCGCCGAGGCCGAGGTCGAGTACGAGGATCGCACGTCGCCGTCGATCGACGTCCGCTTCGACGTCGTCGATGGCGCCGATCTCGCGCAGCGCGCGGGCGTGAGCCTGCCGCCGGCTCGCGCCAGCATCGTGATCTGGACGACCACCCCGTGGACGCTGCCGGCCAACCAGGCCGTCGCGGTGCATGCGGAGTTCGACTACTCGCTGCTCGCAGTCGATGCCGGCGCCGGCGAGGAGTTGCTGATCGTCGCTGCGGAGCTGGCGGCGTCGGTGCTGCAGCGCGCCGGAGTGACGGTGTCGCGCGAACTGGCGCGCGTGAAGGGCGCAGCGCTCGAGCACCTGCGGCTGCGTCATCCGTTCTACGAGCGGATCGTGCCCGTGATCCTCGGTGGGCACGTGACGCTCGAGAGCGGCACCGGCGCCGTGCACACTGCGCCGGGTCACGGCCAGGAAGACTTCGTCGTCGGCAGGCAGTACGGCCTTGCGGTCGACAATCCCGTCGGCGGCGACGGGCGTTTCCTGCCCGCTACGCCGCTCTTCGCCGGCGAGAAGGTCTTCGACGCGAACCAGCACGTCGTCGCGGTGCTCGCGGAGCGCGGTGCGCTGCTGCACCATGAGCCGTTCCGTCACAGCTACCCGCACTGCTGGCGTCACAAGACGCCGGTGATCTTCCGCGCCACTGCGCAGTGGTTCATCAGCATGGAGCAGGCGGGCTTGCGCGCGGCGGCGCTCGCCGAGATCGGCAAGGTCGAGTGGACGCCGGGCTGGGGCGAGCAGCGCATCTACAGCATGATCGCCGGCCGCCCCGACTGGTGCATCTCGCGCCAGCGCATGTGGGGCGTGCCGCTAGCGCTGTTCACGCACAGGGAGACGGGCGAGCTGCATCCGCGCGCGCCCGAGCTCGTGGACCAGGTGGCCGCGCTCGTCGCGCAGGACGGCATCGATGCCTGGTTCGACCTCGATCCGGCCACGCTGCTCGGCGCGGAGGCGTCGAGCTACGAGAAGGTCACCGACATCATGGACGTCTGGGTCGACTCGGGCGTTTCGCATCATTGCGTGTCGCAGAGCCGGCCCGAGATCCTGTCGCCCGCCGACCTGTACCTCGAAGGCTCGGACCAGCATCGCGGCTGGTTCCACAGCTCGCTGCTCACCTGCGTCGCGCAGAAAGGCCACGCGCCGTACAAGGGCGTGCTCACCCACGGCTTCACCGTGGACGAGAAGGGCCGCAAGATGTCGAAGTCGCTCGGCAACGTCGTGCTGCCGCAGAAGGTCATGAGCACGCTCGGCGCGGACGTGCTGCGCCTGTGGGTCGCGGCCACCGACTACGCCAACGAAATCAGCGTCTCGGAAGAGATCCTGAAGCGCACGTCGGATTCGTACCGCCGCGTACGCAACACCGCGCGCTTCCTGCTCGGCAATCTCGCCGGGTTCGATCCCATGCGCGACGCGCTGCCGGTGGACCAGATGCTCGCGCTCGACCGCTGGGCGCTCGCCCGCACGCGCGAGCTGCAGCACGAAGTCGTCGCCGCCTACCGCAGCTACGACTTCCACGTCATCTACCAGAAGCTGCACAACTTCTGCGTCGTCGACCTCGGCGGCTTCTACCTCGACGTGCTCAAGGACCGCCTCTACACGACGCCGGCAGCCGGTCTTCCGCGCCGCTCCGCGCAGACCGCGATGTACTGGATCGCCGCGGCGATGGTGCGCTGGCTCGCGCCGATCATGTCGTTCACGGCCGAGGAGATCTGGCGCTTCATGCCGGGCGAGCGCGCGGAATCGGTGTTCTTCACGACCTGGGCCGCCATCCCCGACACCGCATCGGTCCCGCAGGCCATCGACTGGCCGAAGGTGCTGGAGGCGCGTGCCGCCGTGCTGCGTGAGCTCGAGCGCCTGCGCGTTGCCGAACTGATCGGTGCGCCGCTCGATGCCGAGGTGACGCTCTACGGCACGCCTGAATGGGTATCAGCCCTGCAGCCGCTTGGCGACGAACTGCGGTTCGTGCTGATCACGTCGGAGGCGCAGGTGGCGGACGCGGCCGACCGGACGCCCGAGGCCCTGGCAACGGACGGCGAGGGCAGGAGCGGGCTCTGGCTGCACGTCAGGCGCTCCGAGGCCCAGAAGTGCGCGCGCTGCTGGCACAAGCGGTCCGACGTCGGTACCGTGGCAGCCCATCCGGAGCTGTGCGGGCGTTGCGTGACCAACGTCGACGGCCCGGGCGAGACCCGCCGTTACGCCTGAGACGGACCATGACGCGATGAGCCCTTCGACGACCCCCACTCCGCCACCGCCGCCCGGGAAGGGCACGCCCGTCGCGATCGGCCTCGCGACGCTCAGTGGCCTGCGCCTGCAGCGCACGCACCCCGCGGCCTGGCTGTGGCTGTCGTTGTTCGTCGTCGCCTTCGACCAGGCGACGAAGTTCCTGGTCAATCGTTTCCTCGATCTCTACGAGCGCGTCGAAGTGCTGCCGGTGCTGGATTTCACGCTGCTGCACAACACGGGCGCCGCGTTCAGCATCCTCGCCGACGCGTCGGGCTGGCAGCGAGGATTCTTCATCACGCTCGGGCTCGTCGTGAGCGGCGCGCTCGTCGTCTGGCTCTGGCGGCTGCCGCGCGGCGAGAAGTTCCTGCCGCTGGCGCTGGCGCTGATCATCGGCGGCGCGCTCGGCAACGTGATCGACCGGGTGACGCACGGGTACGTGATCGACTTCATCCATGCGCACTGGGGCGCTGCCTACTTCCCCGCATTCAACATTGCCGACAGCGCGATCACCATCGGCGCGGCGCTGCTGATGCTGGATGCCTTCCGCGAGCGGCACACCTAGCGGATGCGCATCCTGCTCGCCAATCCACGCGGTTTCTGCGCCGGCGTCGACCGGGCGATCGACATCGTCGAGCGCGCGCTGGAGCTCTTCGGCGCGCCGATCTACGTGCGGCACGAGGTGGTGCACAACCGGTTCGTCGTCGACCGGCTGCGCAGCCTGGGCGCCGTGTTCGTCGAGGAACTCGACGAGGTGCCCGACGGCGCCACGGTCATCTTCAGTGCCCACGGCGTCTCGAAGGCGGTGCAGGCCGAGGCCAGGCGGCGCGAGCTGCGCGTGTTCGACGCCACGTGCCCGCTGGTCACCAAGGTGCACATGGAGGTCTCGCGCTACGGCCGCGACGGGCGCGACGTGATCCTGATCGGTCACGAGGGCCACCCCGAGGTCGAGGGCACGATGGGCCAGTTCGACCCGTCGCAGGGCGGGCGCATCTGCCTGGTCGAGGACGTCGACGACGTGCGGCACCTGAACGTGCGCGATCCTGCACGGGTCGGCGTGGTCACGCAGACGACGCTGTCCGTCGACGACACGGCCGACGTGCTGGAGGCGCTGCAGGCCAAGTTCCCGACGCTGGCGACGCCGCGCAAGGAAGACATCTGCTACGCGACGCAGAACCGCCAGGACGCCGTCAAGAAGCTGGTCGCGGACTGCGACGTGATGGTCGTGGTCGGGTCGGCCACGAGCTCGAATTCCAATCGGCTGCGCGAAATCGCCGAGAAGGCAGGCATGCCGGGCTACCTGGTGGACGGCCCGGAGGACCTGCGCGAGGAATGGTTCGCGGGCAAGCAGGCCGTGGGGGTCACGGCTGGCGCGTCAGCGCCCGAACTGCTGGTGCAGCGCGTCGTGGCGCGTCTCAAGGAGTGGGGCGGGCAGGGCGCGGCCGAGATCGAGGGCCGCGCCGAGCACGTCGTGTTCGCGCTGCCGCGTGAATTGCGGGCAGTGAAGCCGGGACCGGGCGACGTCCAGCCCTGAGCCGTTGCGCCAACGGCTGCTGCAACCACTACTCAGCGCGACCAGCAGTCCGTGACGGCCGCGTCGCTGCTGTCCCTGGCCGTCTTGGCGCCTGTCTCGTCGATGGTGAACTCCGCGCAATGCGCGTCGTCGGCCTGGCCGCCCTTGGCGCTTGCCGTCGCCTGGAAGCCGGTGGCGTCGGCCGCATCGATCACGATGTCATAGAAGCCGTTCTCGGTGACGTCCTGCAGCCCCAGGCCGCCCGGCGGGTCCGTCGTCAGCTCATCGGTGTAGGTGTTGTTCTGCAGGTAGAACTGTTCCTGCGCGGCCGACAGCTTCAGCAATGCCGAGCTCGCTTCGATGCGATGCGAGCGCAGCACGTAGGCCCGGTAGCTCGGCACCGCAATGATGGTCAGGATGGCCACGACCGCGACGACGATCAGCAGCTCGATCAGCGTAAATCCCTTGGTCCGCGAACGATTCATCTTTGCTCCTGCGGGAGTGCGGGGCGCCATCGACCGGCGCCCCGCGTTAGGTCAGTTGACGCCGCGCTGGCGCCAGTAGGTGCGCACCGGCGGGTTGGAGATACCGGCGCCGCACGACTCCAGGCCGACGAGGCAGACCGGCGGCACGGCAGGCGGCGTTACGCCCGGCGTCTCCGAGTCCGGCGTCGGGAAGACGAACACCACTTCGGGCGCGATGGCGCCCTGGGCCAGTTCCTTGCTGCGGTCCGTGAGCGACGTCGCACCGTCCACGCTCGTGTCGTAGTTGTACATCGGGTTGGCGTTGATCGCGCTGACGACGTACAGCTTGCTCACACCCACGGACAGGCCGCAGACGAGACCGCCATCCTTCTCGCGCGGCGTGTAGGTGGTGAAGTACACCGCATTGTTGAACGTGCGCGACTCCGCCAGCGCCTTCTCGCCGGTCTCGCTCAGCGTCAGGTACCAGCCGGCCGAGTTGCTCGTGAAGGTCGGCGACAGCGTGCTGGTCACGTCGACCAGTCGCGTGTCGGTCGCGGTGATCACCTGGTGGCACGGCACGGTCTCGGT
>JAOUGW010000101.1 GCA_029865465.1 Gammaproteobacteria bacterium | reverse complement strand
ACGTATCGGTCGAGAAGCGCTCGGGCAGCACGATCGAACCGCCCCGCGCCAGCATCGCGAAACTGAGCCCCATGCCGCCGATGTGGAACATCGGCATGTTGACGAGGAACCGATCGGCGCCGTCGATGAAGTGCCAGGACTCGGGACCCGGGTTCGTGTACATGTGCAGGTAGGACGACAGCACGCCCTTCGACGGACCGGTCGTGCCGGACGTGTAGATGATCGACTGCGTGTCCCACGGCTCGATGGGTCGTGCGAGCGGCTGCAGGTCTGCCTCATTGCCGGTCAGCGCCGCGAAGAGCACCGCGGGCAACGGCGCGGGCGGGACCTCGTCGGTACCCGTGACCACCAGTCTCTCGAGTTTCGCGAGCCTGACTTCCTGCAGCCGCGGCACGAGGTCGCCGTGCACGACCGCCAGCTTCGCATCCGAGTTCTCGATGACGTGCTCGAGCACGCCGCCGCGATACGCCGTGTTGATCGGGACGTACACCGCGCCGAGGTAATTGAGCGCGTAGTACGTGAGCAGCATCTCGGGCGTATTCGGTTGCCAGCACAGCACGTGCTCGCCCTGCTGCACGCCGGCGCGCTGCAGGCCGGCGGCAACCGCGATCACCTGCTCGCGCAGTTCGCGGTACGTCCAGTGCCGGCCGCCGTCGAAGATGACGTACGGCTGGTCGCCGCGCTCGGCGGCCCAGCGGTCGATCAGGTAGCGGACGACGCAACGATCGCGCGCCGGTACGCGCGGATCAGCGTGGCCAGTGGTTGCTGCGGCCGGCGCGCTCGGCATGATCTCCCCCCTTGAAGACGAACGCTCTTGCAGCGCAAGACGACGTTCGTCCGGCCCGGACGAACTCTACTTCCTGGTCAGCACTGCTTCCCGTTAGTAATACTTTGTACACCATCGGTAACGTCGATACAATCGCACGCGCTGGGGCTTTTCCCGGCTTTTTCGCGGAGCCGTCCATGTACCAGACGATGATCGGACTCACCCCGCTGGAGCGCGTCCACAGCGGCCGCCCGGCGGCCCAGGCCATCGCGGACGAAGCCGCGACGATCGGCGCGCAGCGCGTCTTCCTCGTCTGCAGCAACACGCTGAACAACCGGACCGACGAGATCGACAAGGTCCGCCGCGCACTCGGCGCGAGGCTCGTCGGCGTCTTCGACAGGGTGCGTCCGCACGTGCCGCGCGAAGACGTCGCCGCAGCCGTCGCAGCGGCCGAACCGCTGGCGCCCGACCTGCTGGTGTCGATCGGCGGCGGCTCGTGCACCGACCTCACCAAGATCCTCGCGGTCTGCCTCAAGCACGGGCTGCGCACGCCGGCGTCGATGGAGGCGTATCACATCGTCGTCAACGCCGATCACTCGGTCACGGCGCCCGTCTTCGCCGGGCCGGACATTCCCGTGGTGATCGCGCCGACCACGCTGTCGGGCGGCGAGTTCAACGCGCTGTCCGGCGCGACCGACAAGGTCACCAACGTCAAGCAGGGTTACGTGCACCCGAAGATGACGGCGCGGGCAGTCATCCTCGACCCGGCCCTCACGGTGCACACGCCGGAATGGATCTGGCTGTCGACCGGCGTGCGTTCCTTCGATCATGCGTTCGAGACCCTCGGTTCGCTCAATTCCAACGACTGGTACGACGGCATGGCGATGAACGCCGTGCGCCTGCTGTCGCAGGGCCTGCCGCGCGTGAAGGCCAACCCGGACGACCTCGAAGCCCGGCAGATGTGCCAGATGGGCGCCTGGTGCTCGATGACGTCGATTGTCTGCGGCCTTCCGATGGGCATCAGCCACGCCGTGGGCCACGCGCTCGGCGGCTCGTTCGACGTGCCGCACGGTTACACGTCGTGCGTGATGGCCCCGTTCGCGCTCGAGTACAACAGCGTCGTCAACGGCGAGCGCCAGAAGCTCATCAGCATCGCGTTCGGGCAGCCGAACCGCCCGGCGCACCAACTGGCCGACGAAGCGATCCGCGGGCTTGGCATGCCGCGCAGCCTCACGGCGGTCGGCCTCAAGGAAGCCGACCTCGCGCCGCTCGCGGGATACACCTTCCAGGACATCTGGTGCGGCACCAACCCGCGCCCGATCGCCAACGCCGAAGCCCTGGTGCCGCTGCTGCGCAAGGCTCTCTGAGTTGACCTTGCCGGCGGATCTGCTCGGGCGCCTGTTGCGCGGAGACCGCGCCGCACTCGCCCGGGCGATCACGCTGATCGACCGGCGGCCGCTCGAGGCCGCCGCGATCGACGCGGTGCTGGCCCCGCACACGGGCCGGGCCGCGACGGTCGGACTCACCGGCCCACCCGGCGCCGGCAAGTCCACGCTCGTCGGGTCGCTGCTCAAGTCGGCCGTGCGTCGCAACGACCGCGTCGCCGTGCTCGCGCTCGATCCGGTGTCGGCGCTCACGCGGGGCGCGGTGCTCGGCGATCGCCTGCGCATGGAGCACACCACGGCGGACGAACGCGTCTTCGTGCGCTCGATGACCGCCGACAACGGCGCGGGGGGGCTCGCGCTCGCCACGCCGTTCGCGATTCGCGCGCTCGACGCCGCCGGCTGGCCCTGGGTGCTGATCGAGACCGTCGGTGTCGGGCAGACGGAGTTCGAAATCGTCGAAGCGGCGACCACGACGGTGGTCGTGCTGAATCCAGGCGCGGGCGACGAAGTGCAGGCGGTCAAGGCCGGCCTGCTCGAAATGGCCGACATCTTCGTCATCAACAAGGCGGATCGCGAAGGCACGCAGGCCACGCGCCTCGATCTCGAACGCACCGTGAGTCAGTTGCCGCCGGCGGCCTGGCGACCACCGATCATCGAGACGGTCGCAGCCGAAGACCGCGGCACGGACGACGTCTGGGCCGCGATCGCGGCGCACCGCGCCCACCTGGTGCAGACCGGTGCGATGGCGCGGCGACAGCAGCGCCTGCTGCGGCTCGCGTTGCGCGGGCTGGTCTCGGCCCAGCTGGAGGCCCGCATCGAGACGACGCTGAAATCCGCCGAGTTCGCGCGCATGATCGACGCAGTGCAGGCAGGCAGTTCCGACCTCAATCAGGCCGGCGCGGCGTTGCTCGCGGGTGTGCTCAGCCGCTGACGTCGGAGGGTTCGGTGCCCGTCAACCGGCGCGCGCAGTCGACGATCTCGTCGAGCTGCGATCCGGGCGGAAACACTTCGACGCCGAGCGCCCGCAACCTCTTGGCCGCCCACGGAGCGATGATGCCGCCCGCGAAGACCGGCAGGTCGGCTCGCGCCGCACGCAATTCGCCGATGATGCGTTCCGCCACTTCGACGTGACCACCGACGTTCAATCCCACGAGGTCGACGTCTTCGTCGATTGCCGCGCGCACGATCTCGGTGCCGGTGCTCATGCCGCCCAGGATCACCTGGAAGCCGCCGTCGCGCAGCGCACGCGCGACGACGGAGATGCCGCGCCAGTGACCGTCGAGGGCCGTCTTCGCGAGCAGGATGCGCCG
The DNA here is from genome assembly GCA_029865465.1 of Gammaproteobacteria bacterium. Taxonomy (GTDB): domain Bacteria; phylum Pseudomonadota; class Gammaproteobacteria; order Steroidobacterales; family Steroidobacteraceae; genus RPQJ01. The sequence continues at coordinate 7,559 of JAOUGW010000101.1, read as the reverse complement.
TGGTGCGCCATCCGTCGCTGCAGGGGAGCCGGTCGCATGCGTTGTTTCGTTGGCTACGGATGACATGGTGTGCCTTCTTGCTGCAGCGGCGCGTCAGACGAGCTTCGGAGTCTGCCAGTCGCCCCAGGCCTGGCGGAAGATGTCGCCGATCTCGCCGATCGTCACCTCCGCGTCCACGACCTGCATCATGACCGGCATGATGTTGCGATCAGGGTCACGGCACGTCGCCGCCAGTTCGCGCATTGCCGCGGTCGCTGCCTGCTCGTGCCGTTCGCGGCGCACGGCATTGAGCCGCTCGAGCGCGACCGGGTACGCGTCGGTCACGGGCGGAAAGCCGTCGACCTCCCAGGGCGCGATGTCTTCCTTGAAGCAGTTGACGCCGACGATCTTGCGTTCGCCGCGTGCCTCCGCGATCGCCTGCGATTCCTGGTTCTCGCGGGCGCGCGCGTGCAGCCAGCCGGAATCGAGCGTGGCAAGGAAGCCGCCCTGCGCCAGCAACTGGTCGACGAACTCCCACGCACGGCGCTCGAGTTCGGCCGTCAGCGACTCGACGTAGTACGAACCGCCGAGCGGATCCGTCACGGCCGGGATGTTGGTCTCGTGCTCGAGGATCTGCTGGATGCGCACCGACATCTGGTGCGCGTGCTCGCTCGGGATCGAAATTGCCTCGTCGTAGCCCGACACGCCGAGCGACTGCGTGCCGCCGAGCACGGCCGTCAGCGCCATCAGCGTGCCGCGCACGATGTTGTTGAACGGCTGCTGGTACTGCATGTACGCGCCCGAAGTGACGATGTGGATGCGCATGCGCAGCGCCCGCTCGTCGGTGACGCCGTAGCGCTCGGTCAGCAGCTTGTGCCACATCTTGCGGGCGGCGCGCAGCTTCGCCGCGTCCTCGAAGATTTCCATGGTCGTGCGGAAATTGACGCCGCCGACACGCTGCGCCGCGACCGTCATGTCCATGCGGCCGCGACGCTCCACCTCGTCGAGGTATTCGATCGCGTTCGCCATCACCGCGCCGAGCTCCTGCCAGGCATTGAGGCCCGTGTCGCCGCCGTTGTAACCGGCGATCGAGACCGGCACCCACTTCGGCAGGTGCTCGCTGCAGAACTCGATGATGTCGGCGTTGAGCCGCAGGCCCGGAGCCGTCGGCACCTGCTGCTTGGTGACGCAACCGAGGTACGTCAGGAAGAAATCGCTCTGCCCCGTGCCGAAGAGCTGGGCGAGCGGGATGCCGCGACGTTTTGCGACGGTCCAATAGGCGGCGAGCGCGAACGGTGCGTGCTGCACCACGGCGCCGCCGGCATGCCCGAACGTGCTCTCGATCGGCAGGTCGGCGAGGCACAACTCGGTCTCGCGCACGCTCTGCATGACCGCGCCCGTGAGGCCCACGTCTTCCTTCCGCGCGACCACGTCCGGATGGTCGACGTTGTAGAGGTGGTCGGCCGTGTTGCGATCGTGCTCCATCAGGAACCCGGTCTCGCCGTTGCGGAGCAGGAACTTGATGCGCTCGTTCTCGTCCTCGGGCTTGCCGAAGCCGCTCAACTGGAAGATGCGCCAGGGCTTGGTGCGGTAGCCTTGCGGAAACCCGCCGCGGTGATAGGGCGGCTGGCCGGGAGCGGCGCCCATGACGCGGGCATGCTCCGCCGGGACGTCTTCGGGACCGTAGCTCGCCTTGAGCTCGATGCCCGAAGCGCTGCGGTAGGCCGGCGGTCGCTGGTCGTGGCTTGGCATGGGTCGTATGGCTCCGTGCGCCCGAGTATACTAATGGTATAAAAAATCTACTAGTAGTTTTATTTTTATTGTTATCGGTCAATCCGGGGGCCAGACATGCCGCAGAACCAGCCGCAGAATCCTTACGCCGACCTGTTTTCCGTCGCGGGCAAGACCGCGGTCATCACCGGCGGCTCGTCGGGCCTCGGCCTGGCGATGGCAGAGGCCTACCTGCGCTGTGGCGCGCGCGTCTACATCACCGGACGCAAGCCCGAGCAGCTGGAAGCAGCCCGGCGGGAACTCGCGGCCTGCGGCGACGTGCGGGCCGTCCAGGGCGACGTCGCCACGGCCGAAGGCGTGGACGCCCTGCGTGCCGCGCTCGCGGGCGAGGACAAGCTGCACGTCCTGATCAACAACGCCGGCATCACCTGGGGATCGTCGGTCGAGAAGTTCCCGGCCGAGGCGTGGGACTCGGTGATGGGCGTCAACGTCAAGGCCCCGTTCGTGCTGGTCCAGGCTTTCCTGGCGAAGTTGCAGGCCGCGGCAACCGCGGCCGACCCTGCCCGCGTCATCAACATCGGTTCCGTGTACGGCGTGACCAGCCAGGTGTTGCGCGCGTGGTCGTACGCGGCCAGCAAGGCCGCGATCCACCAGCTCACCAAGGTGCTGGCCGCCGAGCTCGCGCCGCGCGGCATCGTCGTGAACGCAATCGCGCCGGGCTTCTTCCCGTCGCGGATGACGCACTTCATGACCAGCAACGAAGAGCGCATGGTGGAGATGCGCAGGACCATCCCGCTCGGCCGCGAAGGCTCGAAGGACGACATCGGCGCGCTCGCGCTCTACCTTGGCTCGCGCGCGAGTGCGTACATGACCGGCAACGTCATCCCGCTCGACGGCGGCGTGCTCGCGAAAACCTGAAGGCAGGACGACCATGGACAGGATCGAAGACTCTCCATACGAAACCTTCCGTGTCGAACGGCGCGGCGACGTCGACTGGCTGACGCTCGACCGGCCCGACGCGCTCAATGCGATGAACGCGCGCATGATCGCCGAGCTCGCCGAGTACTTCGGCGCAAGGGCGCAGGACACCGCGACACGCGTGATCGTGCTGCGAGCGACGGGCAAGGCCTTCTGTGCCGGCCTCGACCTGCGCGAGATGACGGGGCTGATCGAGGAACTCGACACGGCCGCCCGCCTGCGCTTCCAGCAGCGGCTCAGCAGCATCTTCGTCTCGATGCGCCGCTGCCCGCAGCCGATCGTCTGCCTCATGCAGGGCGCGGCCTCAGGTGGCGGTTTCGCGCTCGCGCTCGCCTCGGACATCCGGATCTGCACGCCGGAGACGCGCATGAATGCCGCATTCATCAAGGTGGGCCTGAGCGGCTGCGACGTCGGCATGAGCTACCTGCTTCCCCGCGCGGTCGGTACGTCGGTCGCGGCGGAGATGCTGATGACAGGATCGTTCCTCGACGCCGCGCGCGCCGCCGCGCTCGGGTTCGTCACGGCGGTCGTGCCGGCAGCCGAACTCGAAGCCGCGGGTGCACGGACGGTGGGCGCGCTGCTGCAGGCGGATCCGCTCGGCCTTGCGCTGACGAAACAGGGCCTGCAGGTCGGCATCGACGCACCGGGCATCGAATCCGCGATCGCGAATGAGGACCGGCAGCAGTCGCTGCTGAGCGGCACGGAGAGCTTCCGCGCCCGGATCAAGGCGTTCCTGGACCGGAAGTGAGCGGAGTTCCGGGTCAGGCCCGGCAGCGCAACTCCGTCAAGCCGCGAAACAGGAAGCCAGCCCGCCACACGGCGCCGTCGACGTCGACCTCGATGTGCGGCAGGCGCCTGGCGAGCGACGTGAACGCGACACGGCCTTCGAGCCGCGCGAGCTGCTGCCCGATGCAGTGGTGGATGCCGCCGCCGAACGACAGCATGCGTGAATCCTTGCGCGTGACGTCCATGACGTCGGCGCGCTCGAACACGGCCGGATCGCGATTGGCCGCGCCGAGCAGGCACAGCACGCGCTCGCCCGGCTGCACGCTGAAGCCCCCGACCAGCGCCGGCTGCAACGCCGTGCGGTAGGTGCCCTGCAGCGACGATTCGAAACGCAGCACTTCCTCGACCGCGCGCGGCGCGATTTCCTCCGGGTTCGCGACCAGCACCTGCCACTGCCCGGGTTCGCGGTGCATGGCAAGCATGCCGTTGCCGATCATGTGTGCCGTGGTCTCGAAGCCCGCGCCGAACATCGCCACGATCACGTTCGCGACCTCGGCCCTGGTCAGCACCGAGCCATCCTCGTCCTTCGCCTGCACCAGCGCGCTGGTCAGGTCGTCCTGCGGGCTGGCCCGCTTGCGGTCGTACACCCGGCCGAAGAAATCGTTGAGATAGTCCATCTGCGCGTCAGCCTGCGCCAGCAGCTCGGGTTCCAGCGCGCGCGTCTCGAACACGATGAACGATTCGGCCACGGCGCGTGTCAGCCTGGCCAGGCTGGCCGGCGAGCGCTCTTCGCCTTCGAGGCCGAGCATGTCGCACATGACGAGCGTCGGCAGCTGGTAAGCGAAGTCCCAGAGCAGTTCGATCCCGCCTCTGGCCAGCATGGCGTCGATCAGCCCGTCGACGATCTGCTGGATCCGCGGCTGCATCGCCGCGACGCGCTTCGGCGTGAGTGCAAACGCCACCAGCTTGCGCAGTCGCGTGTGCGCGGGCGGGTCCTGCATCACGAACACTTCGGACAGCCAGCGGTAAGACGAATGGGCCATGACGTCGAAGCCCGGGCCGTAGTACAGCTGGATGTTGCGGACGAAGTTGCCCTGCCCGAACGCCGCGTGGTTCGTGATCACGTCGCGCACGTCGGCGTAGCGCGCTGCCACGTAATACTCCGTCGCCGCCTTGTGCAGGCCTGGCGCCCCCCGCAGGTACTCGTAGTACGGCCGGTAGGGATGACGGATCAGGTCGGGATCGGCCGGATCGAAGCGGTAGCCGGCGTCGAGCGGTGCGGTTGCGTTCATGGCATCGCGAAAACGGGCTCGAACGCGTCGCCGTGGCGACGCACGCGGCAGCAATGGACGCCGCCGAAGTGAGCCGGAACGACCAGCGCACTGCGATCGGCGGCGTCTTCCAGCACGCGCCGGCGCGTCAGGCGTGCCTGTGGCTGGTCCTCGCAGAAAGGGCTGTTCCAGTCGGGGCAGTAGACCTGCGCCGGGTGATGCAGGATGTCCGCCACGAAGAGCGCGCTGTCACCGGCAGAGCGCACGTCCATGACCAGGTGACCCGGCGTGTGGCCCGGTCCGAGCCGCAGCGTGATCGACTCGCTGACGCGGTACCCCTCGCCCACCAGTTCGACGATGCCCGCGTCGAGCAGCGGTTGCACGCTGTCCTCGAAGACGTTGGTGTTCACGAACGCGCCGGCCGCCGTCGGGCGGGCGCCCTGGCCTTCCGGATCCCAGTAGTCGCGCTCGATCGCGGAAAAGAGATGACGGGCGTGCGGAAACGTCGGCACCCAGCGGCCTGCGTGCAACTGCGTGTTCCAGCCGACGTGGTCGATGTGCAGGTGCGAGCAGATGACGATGTCGATGTCGTCGGGGGCGAAGCCCGCAGCCGCCATGCGCGTCAGGAACGGCGTATCGAGGCTGCCGAAGATCGGAATGCCGGGGCGTTCCTTGGCGTTGCCGGCCCCGGTGTCGTACAGGACCCTGATGCCGTCGACCTCGAGGATCCAGCTCTGCAGGAACGCGTAGATGCTGTCCGCGTCGTCGCGGTAGTACTGCGGCGTCAGCCCGGGCGCAAAGCTCCGGAACGTCGCCTCGTCATACCCGACGAAGAACTCCGAGGGTGGCAGGAAGGTCCCCTGCCACTCCTCGACGTGATGGACCCGCACGTCGCCGATGCGCAGCATCGCGGCCGGCCCCCGCCCGCGGTCAGAAGTTCAGGGACAACGTCAATCCGTACGTGCGCGGCGGCAGCAGCGAACCCACGCGGACGCTGCCATACAGCGGCGCCGTGATGATGTTGTTGCTGTAGATGAACTCGTCGGTCGCGTTGCGGACCCAGCCCATGACGCTCCACTTGCCGTCGCCGCCCTCGTAGCCGGCCATCAGGTTCACGAGACCGTAGGCCTCCTGGTAGGCGTCGGAGTTGTTGAACTCGGTGAAGTAGACGTCGTCCTGGTACGAGGCCTCGACCCGGCCCACGAAGCTGCCGTCCTCCGTGACCGGCCGGCGGTAGTCGAGGGCGCCGTACAACGTGTACTTCGGCGCGTTCTGCAGGTAGTTGCCCGACAGGTCGACCTGGTCGAAGTTCTGGCGGTAGTCACCCGTGACGAAGTCCGTGTAGGTCGCGTCGAGCCACGTGGCCGAGAGGTTGCCGGACAGGCCTTCCGTGAAGCGCGCGAACAGCTCGACTTCGACGCCCATGATTTCGGCGGATGCGGCATTGACGGTCTGGACGACGCTCTGCTCGTTGACGAAACCGACCTGCAGGTCGGTGTAGTCGTAGTAGAACGCCGCGGTGCGCAGCGAGGCGCGGTCGCTGGCGAACGGCATCTTGTAGCCGACTTCGTACGCATCCACGAACTCGGGGTCGATGACCTCGTTGAGGCTGCCGATGTTGATCACGCCCGACTTGAAGCCCTGCGTGAACTGCAGGTAGGCCAGGCCGTCGCCAGGGGTCTTGTACTCGAGCAGCACCTTCGGCGTGACCTTGTCCCAGGACTTCTCGCGGTCCGTGGGCACGTTGACGCCGAGCGCGTCGAAGATGAACGAGCCGGAGCCTTCACGCTTCTCGTAGTTGTAGCGCGCGCCGAGCGTCAGGCCCCACGCATCCGTGAACGCGTACCTGCCCTGCACGAACAAACCGTAGGCCTCGACGTCGACGTCGCCGTTCTGCCAGTAGTTGCCGTCGTCAAAGAAGTCGGCCGGCAGGCCAAAGGCGAGGCCGAGGTTGGTGAGCGGCACCTTCACCTCGCCGTGCATCTTCTCGCTGAAGTAGTTCGCACCCATCAACCATTCGACGTTGGCCGCCGTGCCGGCGACGGTGAAGTCCTGGCTCCAGGATTCGCTGTCCTCGATGTAGTTGTTCTGGCCGAACATGTCGACGTCGGAGCCGTCAAGGTCGTCGCGCAGGAAACGGCTGAAGTCGCGCCATGCGGTGATCGACTTCAGGTTCCAGCCATCGGCGAAACCCCAGTCGATGATCGCGCTGACCGCCGTGCCGTCTCGCTCGTTGATCGGGTCCTGGTCCGACACGATGTTGTGCTGGTCGGGCTTCTTGCCCCGCGCAGCGTAGTAGTCGAAGATTGTCTCGCCGCCGAGCAGGTTGTGCGCGAGCTCGTCCTCCGGCACGACCGTCGTGCCGAAGAAGTGGAAGGCGTAGTTGTAGTCGTCTTCCTTGAAGTAGTCGCCCATCAGCACGATGTCGAGCGTGTCGCTCGGCTTGAAGCGCAGGCTGCCGCGGACGGCGTAGGCGTCCCGGTTGTCCACCGGCTTGCCGGTAGCCAGGTTCTCGCCGTAGCCATCGCGCTTCTCGACCTTGCCCGAGATGCGTCCCATCACGGTCTCGCCCGCGATCGGACCGCCGAGCGCGCCCTCGAAGGTGGTCAAGGCGTAATTGCCGAGCGTGTAGTCCAGGTAGCCGTCGAGGTCCTCGGTCGGCTTCTTGGTGACCATGTTGACCACGCCGGCGGTCGCGCCGCGGCCGTACAGCGTGCCCTGCGGGCCACGCAGCACTTCGACCCGCTCGAGGTCGTAGAAGCCGGCGAGCTGGTGCGAGGGACGCGGGATCATCGCGCCGTCCTGCAGGAACGCCACGGCGCCGTCGGCGCCGAGGTCGATGCTGGTCATGCCGATGCCGCGGATGAACGTGCG
>JAOUGW010000100.1 GCA_029865465.1 Gammaproteobacteria bacterium | reverse complement strand
TACCTGGTCCACGACCAGGAAACCGGCGAAGCCCGCGGCGTCATCGACTGGCGCCACGTCACGCGCTTCGCGCCGCGCACCCGGCTGATGATCGACGCGACCGACGTGAGCGACAACGACTATTACGAGGATTTCGGTATCGGCTTCGAAGGCACCAGTGTTTCGTTCGTGAACCGCTACATCGAACTGCGCCACGACCTGGCTGCCTGGTCCTTCAATGCCCGCGCGCAAGGTTACCAGGTCATCGACAGCGCGCTGGCGGCCGCGGACGAGCCCTACCGCATCGTGCCGCAGCTGACGGCGTTCGGGCGCTGGCGCGATTTCGCCGGTAGCCTGTCGGGCTCGGTGTTCGCCGAGGCGACCAATTTCCAGCGCGATCTGGGCCCCCAGGGCGTCCGTCTCGACACCGAGCCGGCGCTCGAGTGGCGCATCGATCGCAACGGGGCCTTCTTCGCGGCGGGCGCGGGTTACCGTTACACGCAGTACCTGCTGAGCGACGTCGCGCCGGGCGCGAACGACTCGCCGGATCGCTCGCTGCCGTCGGCCCGCCTCGACGCTGGCTTCACGATGGAGCGTGAGTCGGGATCGAAAGGCAACCGCATCCAGACGCTCGAGCCGCGCATGCTGTACCTGTACGTGCCGTACAAGAACCAGGACGACCTGCCGGTCTTTGATACCGGCATTCCCGACCTGAACCTCGTGCAGCTGTTCCGCACCAACCGCTACATTGGCCCGGACCGGATCGGCGACGCGAACCAGGTGAGCGTCGGCGTCACCACCCGCCTGCTCGACTCGACCCGCGGTCGCCAGTACCTGAGCGCCACGCTCGGACAGGCGTTCTACTTCGAGGATCCGCGCGTCGCGCTGCCGGACGAGCCCGTGCGCGATCGCTCGACGTCGGACGTCGTGGCCGAGGTCGAGCTCGATGCGTACAAGAGCTGGAACGCGCGCTTTGCCTACCAGTGGAACCCGGACGAGACCCAGGGCGAGCGTACCGAGGCTTTCGTGCAGTACAACCCGTCGCCGGGCCGGGTGATCAACGCAGGCTACCGGTTCCGGCGCGACCTGCTCGAGCAGGTCGACGTGTCGGGCGCCTGGCCGATCAACAACCAGTGGCGCGGTTTCGCGCGCTTCGTCTACTCGCTGCAGGAAGAAAAGACGCTGGACCAGTTCCTGGGCGTCGAGTACTCGTCGTGCTGCTGGGCCGTCCGCCTGATCACGCGACGCTTCGTGTCCAGCCGCTCGGGCGCAGCCGAAACGTCGATCGGCCTGCAACTGGAACTGAAGGGTTTGTCCAGTGTCGGAGTGGACAACGAGGCTTTCCTGCGCGAAGCGATTCGGGGATACTCCTCGCCTCTGTCCGCGCCCAGACCCTGAGATACCCTTGAAATATAAGCAGTTTTTCGGCGCAGCCGTGCTGTTGCTCGCCACCGTGGGCACCGTTCACGCCCAATCCAAGGACCTGAGCTCGTCCGGCGTCCTGCTGAACCGCGTCGCCGCCGTCGTCAACGACGGCCTCGTGCTCCGCAGCGACGTCGAAAGGCAGATGTCCGTCGTCAGCGCGCGCATCCAGCAGTCGGGCCAGCAATTGCCGCCGCGCAACGTCCTGCGCCAGCAGGTGCTGGAGCGCCTCGTGCTGCAGGAGTTGCAGATGCAGCGCGCCGAGCGCCTCGGCCTGAAGATCTCGGACGAGATGGTCAACAACGCGCTGACCGACGTTGCCGCGCGCAACAACATCAAGTTCAGCGATCTGCCGGCCACGCTCGAGGCCCAGGGCATCGATTATCGCGACTACCGCGACGAAGTCCGCCGCGAGATGACCCTGCAGGCGCTGCGCCAGCGCGACGTGCTCGCGCGCGTGTATGTGTCGCCGCGCGAAATCGAGCAATGCATCGCTAAGCGCAAGGCGTCGCCGGACGCCGACAACGAGTTCAACCTTGCGCACATCCTCGTCGCCATTCCGGGCACGGCGGACGAGAAGCAGATCGCCGAGCGAACGTCGCGTGCGCAGGCCGTCTACGAAAGGGCGAAGAAGAGCGAAGACTTCGCCCAGCTCGCGATCACCTACTCCGATTCCGGCACGGCGCTCGAAGGTGGCGCGCTCGGCTGGCGCAAGTCGGGGCAGTTGCCCTCGTTCGTCGCCGACGTCATCCCCACCCTGAAGGCGGGAGAGGTGACCGAGCCGATCCGAACGCCGAGCGGCCTCCACATCTTCAAGGTGCTCGAGATCCGCGGCGGCCAGGCGCCGGCGCTCGTTTCGCAGGTGCACGCCCGGCACATCCTGATGAAGCCCACGGAAGTGATGGACGACGAGACCGTGCGCCAGAAGCTGACGCAGATCCGGGATCGCATCCTGAAGGGTGAAAGCTTCGAGGCGATCGCCTCGGTCACGTCCGAAGACCCTGGTTCGGCTGCAACGGGCGGCGACCTCGGTTGGGCCGGCCCGGGCAGCTTCGTGCCAGAGTTCGAGAAGCAGCTCGATGCGCTCGCCGAAAACGACATCAGCCTTCCTTTCCGCACGCAGTTCGGCTGGCATATCGTGCAGCTGCTCGGTCGTCGCACCTATGACGCGAGCGAGGACATGACGCGCAACCGTTGCGTCAGCCAGCTACGCGAGGCACGCGCGGACGAAGAGACGGAAATCTGGCTGCGCCGGCTGCGCGACGAAGCATTCGTCGAATACCGGATGTGAGCACCGCGGGCCGATCGCGCCGTGCCAAGGCGCTGCGCACCATCGCCGTCACGACCGGCGAACCGGCGGGCATCGGCCCGGATCTCTGCACCGAACTGCTCGACACGGCACCCCGAGGCTGCCGTGTCGTCCTGATCGGCGACCGCTCCCTGTTCGGCCGCGCCCGGCCGCGCAGCGCCCGCCAGCTCAAGCTGCCGGACTACGACGTGATGGGCCGGCCACGCGCCGGCGTCGAACTCCTGCACGTGCCGCTGGCCGAACCGGCGCGGCCCGGCATGCTCAACACCGCCAACGCGCGTTACGTGCTCGAGACTCTCGACGCCGCCATCGGCGGCTGCGCGGCGGGGGCGTTCCAGGCGATCGTCACGGCGCCCGTGCAGAAATCGATCATCAACGAGGCCGGCGTCCCTTTCACCGGGCACACCGAGTACCTCGCCAAACGCACCGGCGTGCGCCTGCCCGTGATGCTGCTCGTCGGCGGCGGGCTGCGCGTTGCGCTTGCGACCACGCACTTGCCGTTGCGGAAAGTCAGCGCGGCCATCACGCCGTCGCGACTCGAGGCCGTGTTGCGCATCGTGGCGGGCGACCTGCAGAAGCTGTTCGGAATACGCCGTCCCCGCCTGCTGGTGCTCGGCCTGAACCCGCACGCCGGCGAAGGCGGTCACCTCGGTCGTGAAGAAATCGAGGTGCTCGAGCCGGTGCTGGCAGCGCTCCGGAGCGCCGGGCTCGATCTCGTCGGTCCTGTGCCGGCCGACACCGCATTCGTGCCGCAGCGGCTCAAGGGCATCGACGCGGTCGTCGCCATGTTCCACGACCAGGGCCTGCCTGTGCTGAAGCACGCAAGCTTCGGCCACGCAGTCAATGTCACGCTGGGGCTGCCGATCGTGCGCACGTCGGTCGATCACGGCACCGCGCTCGACCTTGCCGGCACCCGCAAAGCCGATTGCGGCAGCCTGCAGGCCGCGTTTGCGCTTGCGCTCGAGCTGAGCCAGCGCGCACGGCGGCGGGCGCTGCGCTGGTGAGACACGGCCACGCGAAAAAGCGCTACGGGCAGCATTTCCTGCACGATCCGGGCACGATCGACCGGATCGTCCGCGCCATCGACCCGCGCCCGGGCGATCGGCTAGTGGAAGTCGGTCCGGGCCGCGGCGCGATCACGGCGCCCGTGCTCGCCCTGGCGGGCAGGCTCGACGTCGTCGAGATTGATCGCGACCTCGTCCCGCCACTGCAGGCGCGTTGCCAGGGAGTGGGTGAGTTGCACGTGCACCTGGCGGACGCACTCGAATTCGATTTTCGCGCCTTGCGCGGTGACGGGCCGCCGCTGCGACTGATCGGCAACCTGCCCTACAACGTCTCGACGCCGCTGCTCTTCCACTTCATCTCGCAGCTGGACGCCTTCGCCGACATGCACTTCATGCTGCAGAAGGAAGTGGTCGTGCGCATGGCGGCCGCGCCCGGTTCGGGCGACTACGGCCGGCTCACGGTGATGCTCGCGCCGCACGTCAAGGTGGAGCGGCTTTTCGACATCGGCGCCGGCGCATTCAGACCGGCGCCCCAGGTCACCTCGACGTTTTTCGCGCTGAACCCCCATGCCGCGCCGCCGTTCGAGATTGCCGACCACGCCGCGTTCGCCAAGGTGGTCGCCGCCGCTTTCTCCAAGCGGCGCAAGACGTTGCGCAACGCGCTGATGGGACTGCTCGACGTCGAAGGGATCGCGGCGGCGGGCGTGGACCCCGGGGCGCGGGCCGAAACGCTCGCTCCAGCCCAGTTTGCCGCCCTGGCGGGCCAATGGGTGGCCCGACGAGGCGACGCGCTCCACGCTATTCCGGCAGAATGATTCCGGATTGGTGGCCCTTCCGGCGCCGCCTATAATCCTGCCCGGGCCGCTTTTCGCATCGGAACCACGCGTTCCACGGAGCACACCATGCGCGCATACAAGAAGATCCTGCTGGCTCTGGACGTCACCGAAGGCAGCGAACAGATCGCAGAGCGGGCGCGTGACGTCGCCGAGCGTTGCGGGGCCGAAGTCATCCTGCTGCACGTCGTGGAGTACGTCCCGGTCGAGCCGATGGGCGAGGCGTTGCTGCCCGCGGTGCAGATCGAAGGCGAGCTGATCGAGCGCGCGACCCGGCGCATGGCCGAGCTCGCGCAGAAGACCGGCCTCGAAAAGGCGGAGCGCATCGTGCAGGCCGGCAACATCAAGGCCGAGCTCGTGCGCATCGCCACGGATCGCGGCGTCGACCTGATCGTGCTCGGCAGCCGCGAACGGCACGGCCTGTCGATCATGTTCAACCAGACCGAGGACACGATCCTGCACGCGGCGCCGTGCGACGTGCTCGCCGTGCGCTGGAAGAAGGCATGACGGCGGCGCATCCCAACCGCATCCGCGTCGACGTCAGCACGAACTACGTCGAGGACCAGTCGAACCCCGGCGAGGGCCGGTTCGTGTTCTCGTACACCATCACGATCCGCAACGAAGGGACGAAACCGGCCCGCCTCGTGACGCGCCACTGGCTCATCACCGACGCCAACGGCAAGGTGCAGGAAGTGGTCGGCGAAGGCGTCGTCGGCGAGCAGCCGCACCTGCAGCCGGGACAGGGTTTCCGGTATTCCAGCGGCGCCATCCTCGAGACGCCGGTCGGCGCGATGCAGGGCAGGTACCACATGATCGCGGACGACGGCGAGCAGTTCGACGCACCGATCGCGCCGTTCCGGCTGGCCATGCCGGGCGTGCTGCACTGACGGGCTTGATGGCCGTCTATGCGATCGGTGACGTCCAGGGCTGCAAGGACGAGCTCGACACCCTCCTCGACCGCCTGAAGTTCGACGCGTCACGCGACCGGCTCTGGTTCGTCGGTGACCTCGTCAATCGCGGTCCGCGTTCGCTCGACGCGCTGCGCTTCGTCAAATCGCTCGGCGACGCCGCCATCACCGTGCTCGGCAATCACGACCTGCATTTGCTCGCTCTAGCGCGCGGCGGTGCAAGCTGGCGTGTCGGCGATGAAGGATTGCAGCCCATCGTCGACGCGCCGGACGCCGAAGAGCTGCTCGACTGGCTGCAGGCGCGTCCGCTGCTGCATCGCGACGCGCACCTCGGCATCTCGCTGCTGCACGCGGGTTTGCCGCCGCAATGGAACCTGCAGACGGCGGCGACCTGTGCGGCCGAGGTCCAGCGCAGGCTGCTGGGCGAGAACGCCGGGCAACTCTACGAACGCATGTACGGCAACGAGCCAGACACCTGGCGCGATGACCTCGACGGCTGGGATCGCATCCGTTTTGCGGTCAACGCTTTCACGCGGCTGCGCGTATGCGATGCCGAGACGGGCCGCATGGCGCTCAAGTTCAAGGGCGCGCCTGCGACCGCGCCCAGGGGCACGCAGCCATGGTTTCGCATTCCCTGGCGCAAATCTGCCGGCGAACGACTCGTCTTCGGCCACTGGTCCGCGATGGGCTATGTGGACGAGGATCACGTGCTCGGCCTCGACACCGGCTGCGTCTGGGGAGGCTCGCTGACCGGGCAACGCATCGACGCGCCCGGCGCCCGGCCGGTGCAGGTGGCGAGCCACACCGGCGGACTGCCTCTCGACGACTGAAACGCGGGCCCGGCTTCAGGGCACGGCGGGTTCGGCGACGGCTGCCGGCCTCGCGTGGAGCGACTCGAGTCTCAGCTGGACCGCACCTGTCTGCGACTGGCGCGGAATGCACCTCAGCGACGAGCCGGGGGCCTCGCGGATGCCCAGCGGCTCCAGCACCTGCGGCAGCAATTGATCCAGGAGTTCGCAGTCGCCATCGTTGATGTAATCGAGGCGTCGGCCTTCGAACTCGACGACCCGGCGTTCGGCCGGAAACTGGGCCGTGGCGACGTCGACCGCCGTCCCCCTGCCCTGGGTCTTCGCGACCAGCTCGCGCTTCGCCTTGCCCGCCTCGAGTTGCGCCAGCAGTTCCGGCGTCACCTCGGTGGGGACCGCCACCTTGATGCGTGCCGTCGGCAACAGCTGGACGCCACCGCCGTCGAGGCAGCTGACCTGCACCCATGGCTTCGGCCGGGCGCCCAGCGCCGTCAGGATGTGCTCGATCTTGTCGTCCAGGCCGCCGCACGAGTAGTAGGTGCCGCGGCCGAAATAGGTGAAAGTGAACTCATGCTCGGTCCAGACCGCATTGACGGTCGGCACAGCCCCGGCCGGGCTGGTGTCCGCGCCCGTCTGTGCCCTGGCAGGTGCCGCGACACCTGCCGCGGCGAGCGCCAGCGCCAGCGCCAGCGCCAGCAGGGGCGGACCGATGCGGGATCTGCGTCGCGTCATGAAGCCTAATTTATACTTGGACCATGCAGTCTTTGACACCGTTCAACCTCCGGCAGTGGATTGACGAGCACCGGTCCGAACTGCGCCCGCCCGTCTGCAACAGGCAGGTCTTCGAACAGGGCGAGTTCATCATCATGGTGGTCGGCGGTCCGAACGCCCGCCGGGACTACCACGACGACCCGGGCGAGGAATTCTTCTACCAGCTCGAGGGCGACATGCTGCTGCGGACCGTCCAGGACGGGAAGCGAGTGGATATCCCCATCCGCGAAGGCGACGTGCTGCTGCTGCCTGCCCATGTCCCGCACTCTCCGCAGCGTTTTGCCTATACCGTCGGGCTCGTCGTGGAGCGCAAGCGCCGCGCCGGCGAAGCCGATGGCTTCCTCTGGTACTGCGAACGCTGCGATGCGCGCCTCTACAGCGAGTACCTGCAGCTCACCGACATCGAAACCCAGCTGCCGCCGGTCTTCGAGCGGTTCTGGTCGAATCCCGAGCACACGATCTGCCGCACTTGCGGCAGCTCACTGAGGAAGTGACCGCTTGAACGGGCTGGAGTTCACCGCCGGCGGCCGGCGCTGGCGCGCCGACGTCACTGCGCCCGCCGATCTCGCCATC
Organism: Gammaproteobacteria bacterium; assembly: GCA_029865465.1. Lineage (GTDB taxonomy): Bacteria > Pseudomonadota > Gammaproteobacteria > Steroidobacterales > Steroidobacteraceae > RPQJ01. The sequence goes on along the minus strand of JAOUGW010000100.1, from coordinate 3,433 downwards.
GTGCTCGAGTTCAACGGCGCGCAACCGAGCTTCTTCGTCGCCACGCCGGCGTCGAGCGAGCCCCTGCGGATCGGCGGTTTCACGGGCAGCGTCGCGAACGGCGCCAGCTGCAATTGCGCCGTGCATTCGCTGGCCCCGCATTGCCACGGCACCCACACAGAATGCGTCGGGCACGTCACGCGCACTACGGTCACGATCGCGGGCCTGACGCCCGTGGCGCCTTGTGTCGCACTGCTCGTCTCCGTCCGGCCGGAGCCCCTCGGCGCGGCAGCGGCGGCCATGCCGGGCGGTCACGCCGACCCCGATGACCTCGTGATCCGCCGAGCCGCACTCGAGGCCGCGGCCTCGGCATGGCTTGACGCCCCATGCACGGCGGCGGTGATTCGCACGCTGCCGAACGGAGCGGACAAGCGCCACCGCGCCTATTCCGGTTCGTCGAGCCCGGCGCCGTATTTCCTGCCCGAAGCCATGCGGTGGCTGGTCGAGCGCGGGGTCGACTCGCTCGTGGTCGACCTGCCGAGCCTCGACCGCGCCGACGACGGCGGCCGGCTCGCGGCCCATCGCGAATACTGGGGATTGCCCCCGGGTTCAGTCGATGCAGCGCAGGCCACCCGTGGCCGGGCGCTCGTCACGGAACTCGCCTACGTGCCCGAGGCGGTTCCGGACGGGTTGTACCTGCTCGATCTGCAGGTGCCCGCCTTTGGCTCCGACGCGGCGCCGAGCCGTCCCGTGCTGTATCCACTGCTGTCGATTCCTGGAGGCGCGACATGAGGCTCGACCGGGAACATGCGCACGCCCTCGATGCGGCGGATGCGCTCGCCGCCTGGCGCGATCGCTTCGTCCTGCCGCGCGAGTCGGGCAGCAGCCGCGAATTCGTCTACCTGTGCGGACACTCGCTCGGCGCGCAACCCGTGCTGGCCGCGGAGTACGTCGAGGACGTGATGCGCGACTGGCGCTCGCTCGGGGTCGAAGGACACTTCACCGGTCGCCATCCGTGGCTCACGTATCACGAGCGGCTAGCCCCGGCGCTGGCCATGCTGGTCGGGGCCGAGCCGGCCGAAGTCGTCGCGATGAACACGCTCACGGCCAACCTGCACCTGCTGCTGGTGAGCTTCTACCGGCCAGCGGGCGCGCGCCGCGCGGTCCTGATGGAGCGATCGGCGTTTCCCTCGGATCGCCACGCCGTCGAATCGCAGGTGCGTTATCGTGGGCTCGATCCGGCGCACGACCTGATCGAGATCGCGCCACGCGACGGCGAGGCCCTGCTGCGAACCGAAGACATCATCGCGACGATCGAGCGCGAGGGCGCAAGGATCGCGACGATCCTGCTGCCGGGCATCCAGTACCTGACGGGACAGGTACTCGACGTCGAGGCGATCACGGCCGCGGGACGCCGAGCCGGCTGCGTCGTCGGCTGGGACCTCGCGCACGCCATCGGCAACGTGCCGGTCGCGCTGCACGACGCGGGCGCGGACTTTGCCGTCTGGTGCAACTACAAGTACCTCAATGGCGGCCCGGGTGCCGTGGGAGGCGCGTTCGTACACGCCCGCCACGCAAGCGACGCATCGTTGCCGCGCTTCGCAGGCTGGTGGGGCCACGACAAGGCAACGCGCTTCCGTATGGCGCCCGAATTCGAGCCCATGCCCGGTGCGGAAGGATGGCAGCTCAGCAACCCGCCGATTCTCGCCATGGCGCCGCTCGCGGCGTCGCTCGAGCACTTCGCCGCGGCCGGCCTGCCGGCCCTGCGCCGGAAGTCGGTCGCCTTGACGGGATATTTCGAACGCCTGGTGCAGATGCGGCTTGCGGGCCGGGTGGAAATCATCACACCGTCCCGGCCTGAAGCACGCGGGGCGGCGTTGTCCCTGCGACTGGTCGGGCTCACGCGTGATCGTGCACGCGGGGTGTTCGATGGCCTGCGACAGCGCTCCATCGTGCCCGACTGGCGCGAGCCGGACGTGATCCGTGCTGCACCGGTGCCTTTCTACAACACCTTCGACGATGTCTGGCGCTGCGTGGATGCGCTGCACGCGGAACTCGGGGCGTGAAGCGGCCCGTCACGATCCTCGGCGCCGGCCTGACCGGCGCGCTGATGGCCATCTACCTGGCGCGGCAGGGCCGGCAGGTGCTGGTGTACGAACGTCGCCCGGACCTGCGCAAGGTCGACATGGATGCGGGCCGCTCGATCAACCTGGCGCTGGCGGACCGCGGCATCCATGCGTTGCGCGAGGCCGGTGTGTTCGCGGACGTCGAACCGCTGCTGATCCCGATGCGGGGTCGCATGCTGCACGCCCCGGACGGCACCCTCACGTTCGCGCCCTACGGCCAACGGCCGCACGAAGTCATCCACTCCGTCTCGCGACCTGGCCTGAACCGCGTGCTGCTCGATCATGCGCAGCGCCATTACGGGATCGAACCCCGTTTCCTGCAGGCGGCACGCGCGCTCGATTTCGAGCGCGACGAACTCGTCATGCTCGACGAGGTGTCCGGCGACACGTACCAGAAGCCGCTTGCACCGCTGATCGCCGCGGACGGCGCTGGCTCCATCGTGCGGCGGGCGATGACCGGCCAGCTCGGCGTGCGCGTGCGCGAAGACCTGCTCGATCACGGCTACAAGGAACTCACGCTGCCGGCCGGGCGGGATGGCTCGCACCGCATCGATCGCAATGCGCTGCACATCTGGCCGCGCGGTGGCTTCATGCTGATCGCGCTGCCGAACATCGACGGCAGCTTCACCGTCACGCTGTTCCTCGCCTTGAAAGGCGGCACGGACTGCTTCGCTGCCCTCGACAGCCGCTCGACCATCGATGCGTTCTTCGCCAGGCATTTCCCCGACGTCGTGCCGCTGATGCCGGGTCTCGCCCGCGAATTCCTCGAGCATCCCGTCGGCCGCATGGGCACGATCCATGCGGACGCGTGGTCGGCCGGCGAGGCCGCCGTGCTGCTCGGCGATGCCGCGCATGCAATCGTGCCGTTCCACGGCCAGGGCATGAACGCGTGCTTCGAGGACTGCTTCGAACTCGATCGCCTGCTGCGCTCAGCCGGCGACTGGAAGTCCGCATTCGACCGGTTCTTCCAGCTGCGCAAGCCCGACACCGATGCGATCGCCGCGATGGCCCTCGAGAACTTCCTCGAGATGCGGGACACGGTCCGCGATCCCAAGTTCATGTTGCGCAAGGAACTGAGCTTCGAGCTCGAGCGCCGTCACCCGGAGCGCTTCATTCCGCGCTATTCGATGGTGATGTTCCACCACGAGATTCCGTACCGCGTCGCCTTCGAGCGCGGACGCGTGCAAGGCGAACTGTTGACACGTCTCACGGACGAGGCGGACTCACTGGCCGGGATTCCCGTTGCGCAGATGGACGCCCTGGTGACCGGAACGCTCGATCCGCTGCCGGTCTCGCCCGCCGTGGGGAACTAGACGGCACTCGGCACG
>JAOUGW010000098.1 GCA_029865465.1 Gammaproteobacteria bacterium | reverse complement strand
ACGCCGAGCCGGGCCAGCAGCTCCTTGACGCCCGCGTAGTCGCCGTCGCCCTGCAGCTTGAGGATGTCGGCCGACAATTCGTCCATCGCCTTGCGCATCTTCGGCATGTCGACGCGGTAGTGGCCGTTGGCATCGCGGCTGAACGCGCCGCGAGCGGCGAAGTAGTTGAAGCGCACCATGTTGGCCTGGCCGTGGGCCTCGGCGGCGCCCCACCGCACCGAGCGGAAGATGCCGGTGAGGAACGTCACGTAGTAGTCCTCGAGCGCGCCGCCGAGCTCGCCCTGCTCGTGCAGCCTCGTGATCATGTACAGCCCGAGGATGTCGGCCTTGCCTTCCTCGAGCCAGCTCGCCTGCTCCTTGAGCGCTTCGCGAACAGTGCCCTTGCCGTCGAGCGTGTTCTTGATGCCGAGGCCGTGCGCGACTTCGTGGAACATGGTGTCGGCGAAGAACGCGTCGAACGTCACGTGCCTGCGCTGCTCCGGCACGATCAGTTCGGCCGCGATCGGCAGCATGATCTTGTCGAACTTGGCGCGCATCGCGTTCTTGAGCTGCAGGCGACGGGTGCCTTTCTCGAGCTGCACCTGCTCGTCGTTGGGCAGGTTGATCGCGATGGTCTTCGAGGCCACGTTGCAGTGGCCGGCGTAGTGCACGGCGTCATACGCGTTGAGGTCGGAATCGGTGCCGGGCTGCTCCGCCTTGTATGCGTCCGCCACGGGCAGGCCGCGCTGCAGTGCCGGGAGCATGGCGGCATAGCGCTCGAGGCGCTTGCTCCACTCCATGTCCTTGATGAGCGCATACGACTCGTACGCGGCCTTGTAGCCGAAGAGCGCGTCTTCGTAGGTCTCGATCGGGCCGATGACGACGTCGATGCGGTTCGACTTCATGTCGAGCCAGGCGCGGTCGCTCGCGCGGTAATCGTCGGTGAGGAGCGCCCTGGCGCGCAGGGCCAGGTACTTCCGCAGGGCCGGATCCTCGGCCAGCGCAGCCGCCTGCTCGAGCTTGGCTGCCGCCTTCGCCAGCGCTGCGCGGTACTCGACGTGGTAGGGCACAACCTGCAACGTGCCCCTCGCGTCGCGCCGCAGCAGCGTGTACTCGCTGCGCGACTGCGGCAGGTTCGCCTGCTCGAACTCTGCGCGCGTCATGTCGTGCGGGTAGAACTCGGCGCCGGGCGGCTTGGCGCCGCCGCCGGGCACGAATGGCGCATTGTCGGCCAGCCGGTCCCACGGGCCGTAATTCAGCATGACGAAGTCGCGGGTGCGCGGATCGGCGATGCCCTTGAGCAACGCGTCGCGATCGCCGTAGGTCTGTCGCCAGTAGAGTTCGTCCATGATTTCGCCGGCTTCGATGAACAGGCCGAGCATCTGCCGCTCGCTGGCGGTCAGCGACGACAGGTCTGCGCCCAGCGTCACCGGCGCGTAGATCTCTGGTCGCACTGCTGTCATCGCGGGCGCAGCCGCGGCTGCCTCTTGAGCGACCGTTTCGCCCGCCCCTGCCACGCCTGCCAGCAACGTCACTGCCGCGATGCCTGCCAGCACCGCTCGTCGGATCATCGTCACGGTCGTCTCCTGGTCGTCATTTGCGGCCGAACAGCGCTTCGAGTTCGGCCTTGGCCTTGTCGGCCGCGCTCACGGCCTCGGGTCGGTAGGCCGCGGGTGTCGGCCGGAAGTAATCGCAGAAATTCGCCGCCAGCTTGTCCTTCACCTCTTCGGCGATGGTCTCACGGCAGTGCTTGGCCTTGCCCGTGTCGTAGAACTCGCACATGCGGCACACGTGCAGCTCCGCATGACATGCCCGGCATTCCTCCAGTCGCCGCAGCGGCAGCGAATAGTCGGCGAGCGAAGCTCCGCATTTCCAGCAGCGCAATCCATGGTCCATCGGCCGGTCCCGGGGGTGGTCGGATCGCGCCTTAGCTACGCTCCCCTCCCGGCCTTGTCAATCGGCGACAGTCGATTACGCTTGCGTTCCCGCTCCGTGGAATCCCGCATGGCCGTCCGCACCGTTCTCCGCATGGGTCATCCGCTGCTCATACAGCCCGCCGCTCCCGTCCAGCGCTTTGGCACCGCCGAATTGCGCGAGCTGGTGGCCGACATGGATCACACCATGCGCGCGCTGAACGGCGCCGGCATCGCCGCGCCGCAGATCGGCGTGTCGTTGCGGGTCGTGATCTTCGAGGTCCGGCACAACCCCCGATACCCGCAGGCCGGGCCCGTGCCGTATACCGTACTGGTCAACCCGGTGCTGGACCTGCTCGGCGACGAACGCGACGAAGCCTGGGAAGGGTGCCTGTCGGTGCCGGGCTTGCGGGGCGTGGTCGCGCGCCACACGAACCTGCGCTACCGCGCCTTCGACCTGGACGGCCGGCCGCTCGACCGCACCGTGACGGGCTTCCATGCGCGGGTCGTCCAGCACGAGGCGGATCACCTCGACGGCATCCTTTTTCCGATGCGGGTCGCCGACCTGCGTTCGTTCGGATTCGAGGACGAACTGTTCCCGGACCGGAGCGCCCTGCCGCCCGACTGACACGGCCGCCCGCAGGGGCGGCTGCATTAGGCGCAATGAACTTCGCATCTTCCCTATTTATCTGGCGCGGAGCGCGTCCGATCCTTGGGCCATGTCCCAGGGAAGATGGCGATGACCCGCAACCTCCAGAACAAGCAAGTCGAGTCGCTGCGAGCCGCCATGCGCGCGCGGCAAGTCCAGCTGCGCGAAGAAATCCGCCAGGCACTGATCAAGAGCGACTCGGAGCACTACCTGCAGATCGCCGACTCGGTGCGCGACCTCGAGGACGAATCCTTCGCCGACCTGATCGTGGACGTCGGCCTCGCCGAAATCGATCGTGACCTGGACGAACTGCGCGCGATCGACGCAGCGCTGCTGCGAATGGCGGACGGCAGTTACGGCATCTGCGCAGTGTGCGAAAGGCCGATCGACGTGAACCGGCTGAAGCTGACGCCGCACGCATTGCGCTGCATCGATTGCCAGACCGTCTACGAGCGCACGCACTTCCAGAAGACCGGCCACACGCTCTAACCGTCCAGGCGTGTGATCCGGCGCCTTTCCGCGAGCGCGTGTCTGCCTTTCCAAGCTCGGGGAAAGGCGCCGGATCGCACGCCTCGGACATCGGCGCGTAGTCAGACCTGCCGCCACGCTGCGACGTAGTTCTGCCCGTACTGCATGATCCGCTGCAGCACGGCTTCATACCCCATGCCGCACGCGAGCGCCGAGGTCGCGAAATCCTCGATCCGGGCCAGGTTGGGATTCGCATTGGCCTCGAGCACGTAGACCGCGCCGTCCGGCCTCAGTCGCAGGTCGATGCGCGCATACCCGCTGAGCGACAGCGCGCGATAGATGCGCCGCACCAGCGTGGCGAGCCGCGGCGAGAGGCCGGGCGGCAGGTCACGGGCGGGACCCGTGTCGATGCCGTGCCGCGCCTGGTACTTGCGGTCCCACTTCACCTTGCGCGTCGCGATCGACATCACGTCGGGCAGGGTGCCGAAATTGAGTTCCCACACCGGCAGGGTCGTGAGCCGCTCGTTGCCCATCACGCCGATGTAGAGTTCTCGGCCTTCGATGAATTCCTCGACCAGCGCATCCGAATTCGTCTGCTCGTGGATGAATTCGACGCGCTCGCGCAGCCGCTGCCCGTCGTAGACGATCGAGGCCTGCGAGATGCCGAGCGAGGCATCCTCGGTGGCCGACTTCACGAACAGCGGGAACTTGAGCTTGCGCGGCTCGACGTAGCGGCGCTTGCGCGGCAGCAATGCGTACCGCGCGGTCGGAATGCGGTGGTAGGCGAGTATCTGCTTCGACAGCACCTTGTCACGCGAGATCATCATGCCGCGCGGGTTGCAGCCGGTGTACGGCAGCCGCATCAGCTCGAGAAAGGCCACCACGTACTGGTCGTAGGTGACGATGCCCTGGAACTCCTCGAGCAGGTTGAAGGCAATGTCGGGTTTCCACTCCATGATGGTGGAGCGCAACTCGGCCAGGTTGTCGCCCATGCCGAGCACCTTCACTTCGTGCCCCATCGCCTGCAGCGACGAGGTCACGTCGTACTCGGTGCGCCACTCGTCGATCTCCTGGGGCGAATAGCCTTCGGTGGACTCGGGAGGCACCAGCGTTTCGTGCACGAGCACGAGCGCGCGCAGGGGTTTCTTGCTCATAGGGCGTAGTTCTCGCGGTCCCGCAACAGCATCTCGAGCATGATGCGCTCGAGCATCACCAGCACTGCACGCTTGGTGTCGCGCTGGTTGTGACTGAGCCGCAGGTTCATGGCACGTGCGCGCTGGGTCGCTATCTTCAGTACGTGCTGGACGAGGTAAGGGTGCATTCTCGCACGGCGGATCATCAGGCGCTCGACCTGCGGCTGCACCTTGCGCAGGAACCGTCCTGCCTGCAGGCCTTCCGGATGATCCTCCGCAGTGCCGAACACGCGCAGCAGGCGGCGATCGTAAGTGCGCGCGGTGTCGAGTTCGTAACGGCGCTGCTTGCGCCGATAGTGCTCGCGCAACGTGCGGGTGTTCGCGGACAGCGGCTCGATGACGTCGCGGCTCAGGCAGACCGCGCGTTTGCCCTGCAGGTTGCGCATCGTCGCGTCGACGTATTCGAGCTTGCGCAGCGCGGGCCAGCCGGCGTACTGGCTGCGCCAGCGCGAATGGCGCGGCAGCCAGACGGCGAACGTCTCGGCGAAGTCTTCGGTGGGATGGCTCTGCGCATACCAGTGGCCGAGGTGCAGCACGAACCGGCGGCTGGCTGGTCGTGGAAAATACCGCGACGGATAGCGACGCGAGGCCTTGCCGAACGTGTCGCGCCAGGTCTTGCGCCGGCGCAGGCCGAACGCGGTGTCGATCGCGTGCCCCGTCTCGTGGCGCAGGATGCGCATCAGCCACTTGTCGTTGCCGCCCTCGACCTCGTGCATGAAGCGCCGTTCGAGGCGCTGCAGGCGCGGGTGCGCAAGGTAGAACGGGATGGCGATCCCGGGGACGCCGTCCGGCGAGAACCATTCTTCGGACAGCCAGGGGTGCGGACGGAAGTGGATGCCCTTGAGCCGCAGTTCCTCGTACAGGCGCTGCACCGCCTGGTCGAGACCCGACCGCGCGAGGGACAGGCGCAGGTCGCAGAAGCGCAGGTCGAGCAGCGCTTCATCGTCGAGCCGCGTCCACGCGGGCTCGCGCAACCGGCGCCGACGAGGCTTCACGCCGTCGCTCCGCCCGTCGCCGACAGGCGCGCAACGCAGCGCTCGACCACGAGGTCGAGTTGCTCACGGCCCGCGAGCCGGGCCAGCGCGTGCGCGGGCAGCGCATCGACGCCGTGCCGCAGGCCGAACATCGTGCCGACGAGCCCCGCGACCAGCGCTGCATCGTCGCGCACACTGCGTTTCGCCGCGGCGATGGCGGCATCGAAATCCCGCGCGTCGCCGACGATGCGTCGTGCGAGTACGAGCGCCTGCACCACGTCGATCGGGCCATCGGCGGCCCTGGCGTCATCGGCAGCCGGCGCTGCGGCGACGGCTGCCCGGACGCCTTTGCTGAGCGGCCTGGCTGTCCAGCAACCGGGCACGGGTTCTGGGACGGCCTGCAGCCAGTCCTGCGCCGGCCGACCGCGCAGTGCGCAAAGCAACGTGGCCGAATAGACGCGGCAGGTGTCGAGGATCCGGGGCGACTGGTGCGTGGTGCGCGAACACTCTGCGGCAAGCGCGATGGCGGCCGCGGGATCTCTACCCGCAAACAGCGCGGCGGCCAGGACGCGCGGCAGGCTCGTCGCGGCAGCGTCCTTCGGATCGTGCGAGCCGGCCGTCGGCAAGCCGCGCCAGCGGAAGGTGGCGAGCGCCTTCGCGACATCGGGCGATGCCTGAGCTTCGCCAGGTTGGCCGGTAGCCGCCAGGTGTCCATCCTTGAACCAGCGCCAGTAGCGCTCGACCTGGTCGCGCGCATCATTGCGCCCGAGGGCATCCAGGCTCTCGGCGAGGCAGAGTGCGAGTGACGTGTGCTGCGTCCACGCCAGCGGCGAGGTCTTCGTTGCCACGGCCGTGTGCGTTGCGCCGAACGCGTCGCCCAGCGCGAGCCCGAACCAGCCTCCGCGCACGCGCCGCTCCAGTGCAGGACCGCTGACGGCGTCGATCGCGGCCGAGGCATCCCCGGCCGGGCCTGACGACTTCGCGCCGCGCAAGGCGGCCTGCGCGCCCGGCCGCAACGGTTGCCACGAGCGTACGAAGTCGGCCTGCTCGTCGGTTTCCGGCACCTGCGGCCATGAGCGCGATTGCCGGCACTGCTGCCAATAGTCGTCCAGTTCAATGAGCGCTGCCTCTCCCCCGCCGGGATTGCGTTCGGCGAGCCAGCAGCCGGCGACCATCGCGCTGCGGCCGATGCCGGCCCGGCAGTGCAGGTACACGCAATGGCCGGACTCGAGGGCGCCGTCCAGCGACGCGAGGATCCGGCCCATGGTCGCGCGGTCGGCCGGCACACCGTGATCGGGAATCGGTTGGCGCAGGTATTCGACGCGCTGTCCCGACGGCGTTGCAAACGGCAGCCGCATTTCGTAGGCCGGTCTTTCGTCCAGCTCGGTCAGGTCGATGAAGCAGGTGATGCCGGCCTCGAGGAACCGGCGCAGCCGATCCATCGAGCTGGCGCGCGACCGCGAGCCCGGGTGCTCGCCCACCAGGAAGCGGCCCGGCACGACCCAATACGTCGTGTCGATCGGACGTGGCCTGGTCCAGTCGGGTCCGGCACTGGCTGCTGGCGTCTTCGGCGTCATTGCCGCCATGATAAGGCAACGGGGTGCGGCTGCCCGCGCGGCTGTGAGAGACTTGGGGCGAATTTCACAGGGGGAGACGCTCGTGCTGAAACAGCTGGCAGCCCGCAAGTCCGTGGCTGCGATCAATAGCGAGATCGAATCCGGGCCCAAGCTGAACCGCGTACTGGACCGGCGGGCCCTGACCTCCGTCGGGCTCGGATCGATGATCGGCAGCGGCATCTTCGTCCTGACGGGCACCGTGGCAGCGCAGCACACCGGTCCCGCCGTCACCCTCGCCTTCCTCGTCGCCGCCATCGGTTGCGGGCTGGCCGCGCTCTGCTACGCCGAGCTGGCCTCGATGATTCCGATCTCCGGCAGCGCGTACAGCTACACGTACGCGACGCTCGGCGAGGGCATCGCCTGGTTCGTCGGCTGGAATCTCGCGCTCGAATATGTCATGTCGGGCGCGGCCGTCGCGGTCGGATGGTCCGGCTACGTCGTCAACCTGCTCGCCGAATTCGGCCTTCACCTGCCCGAAGCACTCACCAACGCGCCGCTCGGCAAGGGCGCGGACAATCACCTGATGGCGACGGGCGCCCTCGTCAACGTGCCGGCCGTGCTCATCGTCGCGCTGCTGACGTGGGTCTGCTACATCGGGGTGAAGCAGTCGACTCGCGTCAACAACGTGATGGTGATCATCAAGATCCTGATCATCATCCTGTTCATCGCGGTCGGCATCAAGTACGTTTCACCTGACCTCTGGCAACCCTACCTGCCCGCGAATACAGGCAACTCGGGACAATTCGGCTTCAGCGGCATCATGCAGGGTGCCGCGATCATCTTCTTCGCCTACATCGGCTTCGACCAGGCCGCGACGACGGCGCAGGAAGCCCGCAATCCGCAGCGCGACGTGCCGTGGGGCATCATTGCAGCGTTGATCATCTCGACCACGCTCTATGTCCTGATGTCTGCCGTGATGACCGGCATGGTGTCGTACACGGAACTCAACGTCGCGGCGCCGGTCGCCGTCGCGCTCGACGCGCATCCGGAACTGAAGTGGCTCGGCCTGCCGGTGAAGATCGGCGCGATCGTCGGCCTTACCTCGGTGATCCTGATGTCGCTGCTCGGTCAGCCGCGCATCTTCATGGCGATGTCGCGCGACGGCCTGCTGCCGCCCGCGATGCAGAACGTGCACCCGAAATACCGCACGCCGCACGTGGCGACGATCGTCACGGGAGTGGTGGCCGCGTTCTTCGCCGGTATCTTTCCGCTCGACGTGCTGGGCGAACTGATCTCGATCGGCATCCTGCTCGCGTTCACGGCGGTGTGCGCTGGCGTCGTCGTGCTGCGACGTACGCAGCCCGACATGCCGCGTCCGTTCCGCGTGCCGTTCGCCACGTTCACTGGCGTGGCTGGCGTCCTCGTCTGCCTCGCCATGACGGCCTACCTGCCGCACGACACGTGGATCCGGCTGGCGGTGTGGACGGGGATCGGCTTCCTGATCTACTTCCTGTACGGCTACAAGCATTCGCGGATCCGGCAGCAGGCCTGACCTGCGCGCGTGCAGCGTCCAGCGACGGTTGTCCGTCGCTGCCGGGCGCTGTGCTTTCTTCGGACGTGCGGGCAGCGCGCGCGAGGAGTGGTTGCGGGCGAAATAGCGCGCACGGACGGTGCGCCGCGCGGCCAACTGCAGCATCCAGGAATCTGATCAGCGGTTGTGTTGGCGCAAATTCGCCGACCTCCGAACTAATGCCGGCGCACCGAAAGCGGGCCCTTTAGGACCGGGTACGACCCGCAGCGGACTATTGAGGCTGCCGCAAATCCGATCTCTTAGGCGCGTGCGCTGGAAACGACTGCGAAGCTCATGAATGCCAGGAACGTGGCTGCGCAGACGGGGTGCCTCATCACTCGCTCCTTACTTGGCTCGCCTTTCTCGGGCACTGCAACCGACGAGGCCAGTCTGCCATGCTGCAACCTGATCGAGAATACGGGCCCTCTCCTGAGCGACCTGTCGCCATGGTCCGCTTCACCGACACCTCGGGAACCGGGCGCCGCTACTCCTGCTCCACCCAGTGGTTGATCGACATCGCCGCCGTGCTGCTGACGCTCCCACCGATCGGTTGCGGATAGCCGGTAACCCACGTCTTGTCCTGCGTCCAGAGATACCCCTGGTTCCACAGGTAGCCTTGTTCCCAGAGATAACCGTCGCTCCAGAGGTAGCCCTGATCCCACAGGTAACCCTGATCCCACAGGTAGCCTTGATCCCACAGGTAGCCGTTGGGACTCGTCACGCGATACTTGCCATCCGCCTCCTGGGTGACGCTGCCGACGAAATGCTTGGTACCGGCGATGTCGGCCGCGAGGTCGAGACCGCGGTTCGCGCAGTTGGTGGTCGGCTCATAGAACGCGTCGTAGGCGTTCACGAGCCCGGCACCCTGCTGCAACACGCTGTAGGCGAGCGCGCCACTGCTTGTGACGGCGGGGCGCGCGCCGGCCATGATCTTGCACTTCACCTCATCCGGCGTCAGTGCCGGGTTGCCGCTCAGGATCAGCGCGGCGACACCGGAGGTGACGGCCGCGGCCTGCGAGGTACCGGACATCGTGAAATAGGGACCGCTGTTCTGGTACGTGGAGTGGTCGTAAGCGATGTTCATGTACAGAGCCATGTAGCCCCATACACGGCCGCCGGGTGCCACGACATCCGGCTTGACGAAACCTTCGTAGGTCGGGCCGGTGGATGAAAACGACGCGAGCCTGTCGTCGGTCAGGACCGTGCTCGTGTAGCGATCGGTCATCGCGCCAACGGTGATGACGTAGGGCACGTTGCCCGGCACGGTCACGGTCTGAGGTGCGGGCCCGCTGTTGCCAGCCGAAACCACGACGACGATGCCGGCCTGCCAGGCTCGCATCACGGCCTTGTTCAGCGGATCGTCCCAGTAGCGCGAGCGCGCCGGGGCGCCGAGCGAGAGATTGAGCACACGGATGTTGTGAGTCGACTTGTTGGCGACGGCCCAGTCAATGCCGCGAATTACCGTGGAGTAGGTGCTGGCACCACCGTCGTCGAACGCTTTGATCGTGATGAGGCGAACGTCGGGCGCGATGCCGAAGAACCTGCCATCGGCCGCCTTGCGGCTATTGGCAATGATGCTGCTAAGGTGTGTGCCATGTCCGCTGCCATCGGTGCTGACTGCGCAATTGACGCAGTCGACCTGATCGCGGCTCGCGTCATACTGCGCGGCCATGCGGCGCTGGTTGTTCGAATCGAATTGCAGGCCATCGATGTCCCAGAAGCCCGTGTCGATGATGGCAACACCGACGCCCTGGCCGCGATAGCCCGCCGCGTGAACCTGCTCAGCGCCGATCGAGAGCGGTACGGGATCCGCCGCACCGTAGGTTGTCGAGTAGGCAAGCTGCACGTCGTCGATGACGACGCTGTCGGCGCCCGCGACTGCGGAGAGATTCGACACAAACCGCAGCCGCACCCACTTTGCGCGATAACCCGAGACGTCGATGCTGTAGGACAGGAATTTCTTCTCGTTGGCCGGCCCTGCAATGCGCGCCACCTCCGAGTACGTGAAGCCGGAATCACGCGACATCTGCACGGATACGTAGTCGCCAGACTCGAGGCCTGCCCGCAATGCGGAGAACTGGAGGGTGAGCGTGGGCGAGGAAGTGGGGATGGACGCGTAACGATCGACTGTGCCGGGCCCTGCGATGACGAAGCGATAGCCGCCGCGGTTGTACTCGCCGAAGCGGAATGCTCCGCCGACGGGCGCTCCGACCCACTCTTGGAGCCAGCGATGCGTGCCATCGTTGTTGGTCAAGGAGTTCTGCGTGTTGAAGCGATCCATCACGCTGGCGGCGGCGGTCGTTTGAACTCCGACGTCCTCGGATACGTTGACGACTCCCGCCTGGCTCTCGATCGCGGCCTTCTGTGCCGCGGTCAGGTTAGCGGTCACCGCGTCGATGATTGCGAGGTCGCCCGTCGTCTGCGCGCCGACGCGGCCAACTGCCTCGCGCGCAACCCCAAGCGTGCGGCCTTCGATGATGTACGGAGCGACCGCCTGCTCGGTTGCGGAGACCGTCGGCACGACCGGGCCCGCGTGGTAAGTGGCAACACCGAGGGCGAGCGCGCCCATACCGAGAGCAATTGAGACAAGATGGCGTGACATCGCGTTCGCTCCTGGAAACACTGGGTGCATTTCGCCGGTTTGGCGGCGCGAAAGCGCAGTCCTGGTCGCAACGGGCGTGCGGCCGAACCGTGATGGCGGTCTCATAATCGGGGTGTCAAATCGAGTGACCTTGCCCCGAGTTCCGAACGGCCTGGAAGCGGACCAAGCTGATTTCTGGCGGTTCTCGGGGGCGCGGCGCGCCTGTCATGGGCGTGGCAGTTCGTCTTCCAGTC
>JAOUGW010000099.1 GCA_029865465.1 Gammaproteobacteria bacterium | reverse complement strand
ACCTACCGTGATGATCGAGGGCCACACCGACAACGTCGGCAGCGTTTCCTCCAATCAGCTGTTGTCCGAGCGGCGGGCGGACTCGGTCCGCTCGCACCTGGTGCGTCGCGGCATCGATGCGGGCAGGCTGACCACGAGCGGAGCTGGGGAGAGCACACCGGTCTCGGGCAACGATTCGGCGGCGGGTCGCCAGCAGAATCGGCGCGTAGAAGTCATCATCAGCAATCCTGCGCTGGCAGCACGCTGACCGCCCGCAGTCCAGGCCCTGATGAAGCCGTGCCCGCAACGCAAGTTGCGGGCATTTTCGTTATGGGCGTTGCACACGGAATGATGGCCACGCCGCGGTGACGAGTGGTTTTCGAGTTGACCGAAGATGTCAATATGCCGGATATTGGCTGGACTTCGCCTCGGAGATCCCACCCGTGAAAGACAACGTTGCCTCCGGGCAGACCTGTACACGCCGCGATTTCCTTGTTGTTGCAGGTGTCGGCGCAGTCGGCCTGGGTCTGGGCGCACAAGAGGGCGGCGCGGCGGAGCCGGCGATCGATCACGGCCCGCAAGGCGTCACCGCGACGCCGAGCACGGGCGGGCCCTGCAACATCGTCTTCATCCTCACGGACCAGGAGCGCTTCTTCCGCCCCGGGGAGCTGCCCGAGGGGTACTCCCTTCCGGGACACCAGCGCTTGATCCAGCGCGGCACGGTCTTCACCAACCACACCATCAATTCCTGCGTGTGCACGCCATCACGCTCGGTGCTGTACACGGGGCGGCACATCCAGCAGACAGGGATGTTCGACAACACGAACTTCCCGTGGATCCAGAGCATGTCGACTGACATTCGCACCGTGGGCGACATGCTGCGCGAGGCGGGCTATTACACGGCCTACAAGGGCAAGTGGCACCTGACCAAGGAATTCGAGACCGTCAACAAACTCGGCAGCCCCACCAAGAGCTTCACCGAGGAGATGGAGGCCTACGGGTTCTCGGACTACGTCGGGATCGGTGACATCATCGCGCACACGCAGGGTGGCTACCTGCACGACGGCATCACCGCCGCGATGGCCGGCAGCTGGTTGCGTGGCAAAGGCCGTGAGCTGGCCGCCGCGCAGAAGCCGTGGTTCCTCGCGGTCAACTTCGTCAACCCGCACGACGTGATGTTCTACGACACCGACGCGCCCGGCACGCCGGTGCGTCGCTCCCGGGGAATTACGCACGTGGAGCGCGATCCGGTCGATCCGCTGTACGCCAGGCAGTGGAACTTCGACCTGCCTGCAAGTCACGCCCAGGCCATCGATGCGCCAGGACGCCCCGCTGCCCATCGGGACTTCCTGCGTTCGCACGACGCGCTCGTCGGCAACATCCCGAACGAGCCCGACCGTTGGCGGCGGCGACACAACTACTACCTGAACTGCCTGCGCGACGCGGATCGCAACATCGCGTCGGTGCTGGCGGAGCTCGACGCCGCGGGGCTTACCGACAAGACGATCGTCGTGCTCACCGCGGATCACGGCGACATGGACGGTGCGCACCAGTTGCATGCCAAAGGCGCCGTGGCGTATCGCGAGCAGAACAATGTCCCGCTGATCATCAGCCATCCTGCGATGGCCGGCGGCGGCACGTGTCGCGCCGTCACGTCGCACGTCGACTTGGCGCCGACGCTCGTGGCGCTGAGCGGCGTGCCCGAGGAACGGCGCCGGTCAATCGTCAAGGACCTGCCGGGAAAGGACCTGTCCGGCCTGCTCGCGGCTCCGGCAATGGCAGGCGTCAATGCGCTGCACGAAGGCGTGCTCTTCAACTACAACATGTTCGCGTACATCGACGGCGACTACCTGCTCAAGGCGGTCGCGTTCATCCAGCAGGGCGGCGACCCGAAGAAGTTGAAGGAGGCCGGCATGGTGCCGGACATGAGCAAGCGCGGCGCCGTGCGTTCGGTGTATGACGGGCGGTACGTCTTCTCGCGCTACTTTTCACCGCGCCAGCACAACCGGCCGACGACGCTCGAAGACCTGTATCGGATCAACGACGTGGAACTGTTCGACCTGCAGGCGGATCCATCCGAGGTCGTCAACCTCGCGGCGAAGCGCGGCGCGCAGCGCGAGCTGGTCATGGCGATGAACGAGAAACTGAATCGGCTCATCGACACCGAAGTCGGCGAGGATCGTGGCCAGATGTTGCCCGGCGGCGTCGAGGCCGGCTGGGAAGTCACGGCGGAGACGATGGCTCCCTGACGCAGACTCTCTGCACCGGTCGACGCAAACGCGGGACCGGCGCCTGGATATGGCCAGCAGCAGATGCGGTGGCTGCTTCGCGGTCGTGTCAACCTTGACCCGAGCCGCCGACGCGATGTGTGAGCGACACGCTCCATTGACCGTCCTATGTGTGCAAGCGCACAGACGCTCGCCGGGATTGCCGGGATTCTCCTTCCTTCAGGCGGATCACTCCGTCCGGTGGCCCCTGCCGCAAATGGGCGTCAATCACGGAGCGTGACCTTGCCCGAGACTGGAAATCGGCCCAACCTCGCCGATGACGGTGCCAAGGCCACCGGCATCACTGAACTGCGCCGTGAGGCCGCACTGCTCAAGACCGGCGCGTTGCAGAACGCGATCCTGACCAGCGCCAATTTCTCGATCATCGCCACCGACGAGAAAGGGATCATCCAGCTGTTCAACGTCGGTGCCGAGCGGATGCTCGGCTACCAGGCCGCCGAGGTCGTGAACCGGATCCGGCCGAGCGACATCCACGATCCCGAGGAAGTGATGGCGCGCGCGCAGGCATTGAGTGTCGAACTCGCGACCACCATTACGCCGGGCTTCGAGGCGCTGGCGTTCAAGGCGTCGCGCGGGATCGAGGACATCTACGAGCTGACCTACATCTGCAAGGACGGCAGCCGCTTCCCGGCCATCGTGTCGATCACGGCGCTGCGCGACGACTACGACGACATCATCGGCTACCTGCTGATCGGCACCGACAACTCCGTGCGCAAGCAGGTCGAGCTGGAACTGCGCGAGGCAATGTCCAGCGCCAAGAAGGCCAACCTCGCCAAGTCGGATTTCCTGTCCAGCATGAGCCACGAACTGCGCACGCCGCTCGGCGCGATCCTTGGCTTCGCGCAACTCATCGAGTCCGGCACCCCCCAGCCGACGCCGTCGCAGAAACGCAGCGTCGAGCAGATCCTGAAGGCAGGCTGGTACCTGCTGGAGTTGATCAACGAGGTCCTCGATCTCGCGTTGATCGAGTCGGGCAAGTTGTCGCTGTCGCCGGAACCCGTCGCACTGGCCGACGTCATGCTCGAGTGCCAGACGATGATCGAGCCGCAGGCCCAGCAACGCGGCATCCGCGTCAGCTTTCCCCGGCTGGACGTCCCGCACATCGTTCGAGCCGACCGGACGCGAGTCAAGCAGGTCCTGATCAATCTCCTCTCCAACGCGATCAAGTACAACCGCGCTGCCGGCACGGTGGTCGTGAGTTGTGCCGTGAGCGCGCCGGGGCGTGTGCGCATCCGGG
Source organism: Gammaproteobacteria bacterium (assembly GCA_029865465.1). Classification (GTDB taxonomy): domain Bacteria; phylum Pseudomonadota; class Gammaproteobacteria; order Steroidobacterales; family Steroidobacteraceae; genus RPQJ01. The sequence goes on along the minus strand of JAOUGW010000099.1, from coordinate 7,633 downwards.
TCGAGGACACTGGCGACGGCCTGTCCGTCGAGAACATCGAGCAGCTGTTCCAGCCGTTCAATCGGCTGGGCCAGGCGGCGACCGCGGAGGAGGGAACAGGCATCGGCCTGGTGGTCTGCAAGCGGCTGGTCGAACTGATGGGTGGCGTCATCGGGGTGGAGAGCACGGTCGGCAGGGGCAGCACGTTCTGGATCGAGCTGAACCTCGCGACAGGGCGGCATCATGCCGGCAGCAAGGCCGCTGCCGCTGCTGTCACGCGAGAGCTGCAGCAGTCGCAGACGAAAATGCGCAAATTGCTTTACGTCGAGGACAACCCGGCCAACCTGATGCTGGTCGAGGATCTCATCGCGCGCCGGCCCGATATCCGCTTGTTGACTGCACGGGACGGCGACAGCGGTATCGAGATTGCCCGCGCGTCGCTGCCGGACGTGATCCTCATGGACATCAACCTGCCAGGCATCAGCGGCATCCAGGCGCTGAAAGTGCTGGCGCAGGATGCTGCGACAGCCCGCATCCCGGTCGTAGCCCTGAGTGCCAATGCCGTGCCTCGCGACATCGAGCGCGGCATGGAGGCAGGCTTCTTTCGCTACCTGACCAAGCCCATCAAGGTCGACGAGTTCATGGACACCCTGGACGTCGCGCTGAAGTTCGCCGAATCACAGGCCGCTCGTGCCGGCACAGCGGAGACGTCATGAACAGCGGCACTCTCGACATTCTCGGCGCCCGCATCCTGATCGTCGACGATCAGGAGGCCAACGTGCAGTTGCTGGAGCAGTTGCTGGGCAATGCCGGCTACACCCGGATTGCCTCGACGATGAACCCGCGGGAGGTTTGCGCCCTGCATCGCAAGAACTGCTACGACCTGATCCTGCTCGATCTGCAGATGCCCGGCATGGACGGATTCGCCGTGATGGCAAGCCTCAAGTCGAGCACTACCGAAAGCTACCTGCCTGTCATCGTGCTCACGGCCCAGCCGGGCCACAAGCTGCGCGCGTTGCAGGCCGGCGCCAAGGACTTCATCAGCAAGCCTTTCGACCTGGTCGAAGCCAGGACCCGCATCCACAACATGCTGGAAGTCCGGCTGCTGTACAGGAAGCTCGAGGGCTACGCCAGGGAGCTGGAGCAGACGGTGCAGGAACGGACCGCTGAGCTGCGCGAAAGCGAGGCGCGCTATCGGAGCCTGACCGAGCTGGCCTCTGACTGGTACTGGGAGCAGGACGAAACCGGCAACTTCACCAGGGTCTCCGGCCCTGTCCTGGAAATGCTCGGCATCCAGGTCGAGTCGCTGGCAGGCGAGACAGCGGCTGCCGGGTTGGCTGGCTGGAACGAAGATGAGCGAGCCGCACTGCAGGCGCGGATTGCCGACCGACAGCCTTTCATCGATTTGGCGTTCAGCCGCGTCAACGCCGATGGCTCACGCCAGCAATACCGGGTGAGCGGGGAGCCGATGTTCAACCGGGCCTGCCGGTTCATTGGTTACCGTGGCATCGGCGTGGAAACCACGGCAGGGCGCTAGGGCGCAGGCCTCCAGCGCGTCGCGATGCCAGCACCCCACAGTCATTCCCAGAACCATCTGCTCGCGCTTCTGCCCGCGATCGATTTCGAGCCGTTGGCGGCGCATCTCGAACTGGTCCCGTTGCGGCTCGGCGACATGCTGTACGAACCCGGCGCCCAGCTGCAGCACGCCCATTTCCCGGTCACCGCCATCGTGTCGCTGCACTATGTCCTCGAGTCAGGCGCGTCGGCCGAATCTGCCGGGGTGGGAAACGAGGGCATGGTCGGCATCGCCCTGTTCATGGGTGGAGACACCACTCCGAGTTCGGCAGTAGTGCACACGGCGGGACACGCGTATCGGCTGCCGGCACGCGTGCTCCAGCAGGAGTTTGCCCGCTCCGGCTCGATGCAGCAGTTGCTGCTGCGTTACACGCAGGCGCTCATGACGCAGATGTCCCAGACGGCGGTCTGCAACCGACACCACTCGGTGGAGCAGCAACTTTGCCGCTGGTTGTTGCTGACCCTGGACCGGGCGCCGTTGCGCGAACTGGTCATGACGCAGGAACTGGTCGCCAGCATGCTCGGGGTGCGCCGGGAAGGCATTACCGAGGCGGCCGGGAACCTGCAGCGTGCTGGTGTCATCCGGTACCGGCGGGGCCACATCGAGGTGCTCGAGCGCCCAGGACTGGAGGCTCGTGTGTGCGAGTGTTATGCGGTGGTCAAGCACGAGTTGGCCCGCCTGGACGCTACAGGAAAGGCCTGGCGCGCTCGATGAGTTCGTCGAGACCCGGCTCGTCCGGATTCCACGGTTTGCCGGGGTGGATGACCGAGACCTGGCAGCTCTCGGCCGCCTCGACCAGTTGCCGGTAGGTGCCTGCCTTCAGGTCGACGATATAGGCCTGCTTGTTCTGGTCGTAGGCGAACATCTTCGGGCTGGCGAGCGTGCATTCGTTGCAGCTCGAGCAACGCAGGGTCTCGATGTACGCCGTGTCGGGATTCGGTACCTCCTCGGCTTCCGCTGCGGACGCTCCTGCAGCCGCGGCCGCAGCCGCGGTCGTCGGCTGATCGCCCGGCGCTGCCGGGGCGACGGCTGGCGCAAGCGAGGCCGCTTCCACGGCGCGCTGCTCCGCCCAGAGCGCCCTTTCGCGCGCCAGCAGCGCCTCGGCCCGTGAATCATGGATGCCGCCGAGTTCCTGCAGCCGATGCCAGGCTTCGCGACAGCGCTGGGCGGCGCGCATCATCCGTTCGTCGACGACGACCCGGCACAGCAGGTCGGCATCGTCGACTGCAAGGATGAAGGGCAGACCTGTCGAAGGATCGGCTGGCGGGGATTCCAGCCACTGCCGGGCGCTGACCAGGCCCGCGCCCCAGTGGGCGCGCGGGACGGCGGCGAAATGCTGGCTGTGACGCCGGTCGGCGAGCAGGAAATCGACGAACGTGAATGCCAGCTCCTCCGTCACGGCCTGCAGGTCCTGGTCCGCATACGTCAGGGACTCGAGCGGCCAGTCCGCCTCCGGTTGCGGATTGTTCTCGAGCGAAAAGCGGGTAGCGCCATTGGAGCCCCTGCCCGGGTCGTAGCTGAACGCAGGGAAGGCTCGAGACTGCATGGCCGACGCGGCCGCTAGATAACCGGGCAAGGTGCTCTCGCCGTCCGCTGGTGCGTAGACGCTGAAGAGCGCCGGGCCTGCATGACGCAGGCCCCGCTGGAGACGATCGCGCAGCTGCAGGAGATTGGATGCCGCGCTCTGCAGTACGAACGCGTCGCCGAACGTCATCGCCATGAACGCGAGCTGGCCGCCGCGCATGCCGAACGAAAAGCGACCCTGGCCGGGTGCTGCTTCTTCCAGCAGGTCCTGGACCTCGAGCAGCACCTTTACCGGCATGCCCGACGACAGCGCATTGCCGAGGTCGGCCTGCACGCCGGGTGCGTCGCTGCCGAGCGTCACGAGGTAGTCGGGGAAGAACTGCAGGTCGGCCGCAGTGAAATCCTGGCTCTGCATACGCTCGAAAAGGGGACCGTGCAGCTGCTCGACGAACTGTCCCTCGGCTTCGAGTTCCGCCAGATGCAGCGCCTTCAGCAAGGACAGCATGTCGGGCAGGCGATTGCGGTAGGACTCCAGCGCAGCCGGCACGTTGTCGAACGTGAAGCGGTCGTTGCTTGCTTCCTGCGCGCCGGCATCGCCAGGGGGCGGGAAGAACGCCTGCTCGCGCAGCACGCGCAGTGCCCACTCGATGCGTGCACGGCGGGAACTGTCCAGGCCTCCCTGGCGTGCCGCGGGCGACAGCAGCTGCGACATCTTCGCGAAATCGAACAGCGCCTGGTGAGTGCCACCGAATGTCTGCTGCAGGTTCGCAGACTGAAGCGCGACTGCCGATCGCGCATAGTCGGCACGGAGTATCGCTTCGAGACGCAGGACCAGCGCATCGATGCGGGAACGCGCAGCACGCACTTTCTCGCGTTGCACGACAGCCCAGGCATGACGCAGGAACCGCGCTGGCAACCGGGAATCGCATTCCGCCAGTTCGCCATCGACAGCCAGTGCGTCGCGCACGATCTTCATTTCGCGTCGCCAGGCATCGTCGGTACCGGCACTGGCCACGGCGGCATCCCAGGCCTGCAGCAACGTGCCCCCCGCTCCTTTCGCGACGGCATCCCGGATCAGGCGCTCGGTATGCAACGCCCGCTTGCGCATCGCTTCGCCCTGCGCGCCCTGCGGCGCTGCTGCCCGTAACGCTCCATCCACGGCGGCCGCGAGGGAGACCACGTACTCGCCGGGTCCCCGGGCGAACACCACGGGAAAGTCGTGACGGATCGACTCGAGATGGCGGTACTGGGCGAGCAGGGCGGGCCGCAATCCCGCCGGCAACGGCTGCTCCGCTCCGGCGTCGTCCGGCACGCGGCCCGTGAGGTGGAAGACGACCTGGGACCTGAGCTGACTGTCCATGGCTACTGCGGCCAGACGGTGAACTTGTCGAACTCGCCATCGAGCGCGCTGCGGACCTGGTCAGCCGTGCGCAACTTGCCCGCGCCTCGGAGGTCCTCATAGCAAGGTACTTGCGGATTGCGATAGAGAATCCCCACCGGGATCGGGTCTTCGGAGGACGCGATTTCGCGGGCGCGATTGATGTCGGCCGGGTCGTGCGCCAGCTGGTTGCGGTAGATCTTCTGCAGGGCAGGGCTGATGCGGGTGCCGTCGGCGTGCGTGAGCATCAGCATGCGCTGGGGATCGTGCACCCACGGCTCGAACATGCTGCCGACGAATTCCGGGCAACGCTGAAGGATGCGTACGAACGAGAAACCGCGATGGCGGTACGCTGCGGTCAGGATCTGGAACAGCGACTCCGGTATCCAGTCCACGGCCTGCGCCACGAACGAGACGTTCTGCACGCCCAGCGTGACCGTGAGTGGGCTCAGCGCATCGAGATAGGAGCCGCGTGGCGTCGTGTTGCTGCGGGTCCCGATCGGCGACGTCGGCGAAGCCTGCTTCTTGGTCAATCCGTAGATGTGGTTGTCGTGCAGCAGCACGGTGATGTTCATGTTGTAGCGGATCGCGTGGATCCAGTGCGCCGCGCCGATGCTGCAGCAATCGCCGTCGCCGGTATTCACGAACACGTGCAGGTCGGGGCGCGCCAGCTTGATGCCCTCCGCGATCGGCAGCGCGCGGCCATGGATGCCGTGGAAGCCGTACGTGCGCATGTAATGCGGCAGCCGGCTCGAGCACCCGATACCCGAGACGAAGACGGTCTTTTCCGGTCGCAAGCCTTCGTCACGGCACAGGCGTTGCATCGCCGCGAGGATCGCGTTGTCACCGCAACCCTTGCACCAGCGGGGCACGCCGCCCTGGTAGTCCTCGAGCGCGTGGTGCTCCTCGGCGAGATGGTGCAGGCACAGCGACGCGGTACTCATCGCGAAGTCTCCAGGTGCGCCAGGCGTCCACGCAGGGCCGCGTACACCGTTCCCGGCTTGATCGGCCGGCCGCGCACCTCGGTCCAGCAGTCGACGTCGACGAGGTAACGCGCCCGCAACAGCATCGCCAGCGCGGAGTAGCGACGATTGGATTCGTCGATCAACGGATCGTCCGGATCGTCCGCCCAGTTGCCTTCGACCGTGATGACCTGGCGGAATCCCCGCAGGATCTCTCCGATCCCGGGCTGCATCGGTTGCAGGAACGTCAGGTGCGTGGAGGAGACACGGTGGCCTTCACCTCGCAACCGAGCCACGGCTTCCTCGATGGCGCCCCTGGTGCTGCCCCAGCCGACGACGAGCAACTCGCCCTCGCGTTCGCCGAACACCGGAGGCGGCATGAGCGTCTTCTGCAACGTCGCCAGCTTCAGGCTGCGCGCATGCAGCCCCTGTTCGTTGATCTCCGGGTCATACGCGACGCGGCTGTTGCGATCGTGCGCGAGGCCGGTCAGCGTGTGCATGCCGTTCGGTTGCCCGGGGACGAAGCGACGGCTGAGGCCGGTGACAGGATCCCAGTCGTAGGGCGTCACGCCGTCCGGAACCGGATTCTGGTCGACCGGGGGCGCGAGCCATTCCGTGGAGAATTGCGGTCGCGGAAAAGGCTGCTGCGCCGTCGCCAGGCTGGCGTCCGACAACACTACGACGACCATGTTGAAGGTTTCGGCCAGGCGTCGCGCCGTGATCATCGAATAGAAGCAGTCCTCGATCGTGCCCGGCGCCAGGACGACCTTGGGCGCGTCGCCGTGGCTGCCGAACATGACCGTGAGCAGGTCACCCTGCTCGACCTTCGTGGGTTGCCCGGTGCTCGGGCCCCCGCGCTGCACGTTGACGACGACGAGCGGGATTTCCGCCATGACCGCGAGGCCCAGTCCTTCCTGCTTGAGCGAGTAGCCCGGCCCGGAGGTGATCGTCACGGCGACCCTGCCCGTGTAGGAGGCGCCGATGGCGAAGGCGCACGCGGCGATCTCGTCCTCGGCCTGGTGCACGATGCCACCCGCGCGTTCGAACACGTCGCTCAGGTAATGCGAAGCCGACGTGGCGGGCGTGATGGGATACATGGCGCAGATGTCCATGCCCGAGGCGAGCACACCGAGTGCGATGGCCGTGTTGCCGTTGATGACGACCTGCGGCACCGTCGCCTTGACTGCGGGCACCCGGTACTTGAAATCGAGGTTCGACTCGGCCCATTGCCAGCCGGCTTCCAGCAAGGCCACGTTCGATGCGATGACCTTCGCATCCTTCTTGCCGAAGATGAACGCAACCTGGTCACGCGCCAGGTCCATGTCGAGGCTGTAGATGTTGCAGAGCATCCCCAGCACGAACATGTTCTTGCCCTTGCGCGGGTCAGGAACGAGCGAGCGGCATTCCTTTTCCATGGGCACTTCGTAAACCCGGTAGCCTTCGGCGACGAGCCGGTCGCGCGTTTCCGCATACTGGCCGGCGATCTTTGCGTCGTCGTGCTGCGCCCACATGTTCTCCAGCAGCACGATGCAACCGGCCTTGAGTTCGCCCGCGTTGACCCGGCCCAGCAGCACCTGCTCGTTGAACGCGACCGCGATGTCGGCCTCGTCGCCGCCATTGGTGACCTGGTGCGAGCCGATGCGGACCCGGTTGCCGCTTGCTCCTGCGATGCTGCGCGCAGGTGGCTGGATTTCCGCCGGGATGATCTCCACGGTCCACACGCCGTTACCCATGCGGGCGGCGATCGAGCCGAACGACTGGCCGCATTTCTGCGCGCCTTCGCCCGAGTCGCTCATGATCTCGATCACGTGTTGATCGAGCGTCTGCAGGTGCTTGGCGACGGTCGCGGCCGGACCCGTGCGAGCGGCACTCGCTCGTGCAGGCAGAGGCGTCACTGCATTCATGGAAAATTCACCTCGGCACGCGGATGCGCGCAAAGCCGCGTTCCGCGCGCTCGATGCCAAACGGCCGGGAACCTGGCTCGGCCGCGTCGTCGCGATACACATGGTCGGTGTCGCGCAAGCCCAGGAACGCTTTCATTGCACGGGCGGCACGGCGTCCAGCACCCATGGCTTCGATGACCGTGGCGGCGCCGGTCACGATGTCGCCGCCGGCAAAGACCCCTGGAATCGACGTGGCGAGGGTCGCATCGGTCGCGATATAGCCGCGCGGGTCGAGTTTCAGTTTCGACGTCTGGCCGATGATCGGATTGGC
>JAOUGW010000097.1 GCA_029865465.1 Gammaproteobacteria bacterium | reverse complement strand
CGACGTCGGGCCGGGCGAGTACGTCGCCCTGATCAATTCGTTCGGGGTGCTGGAAGTGGCCCGAGCCGAAAGCAGCGCCGCCGAGGGCCTCGGTCTTGGCCGGGGCGCTCCCATCGTCGTCTCGCCCCGCCGGGACTGACCGGCCGGCCGCGCGGACAGGGGAACCCGTCTTGGCCTCGTCGGGCCTGACCGGCCGGCCGCGCGGACAGGGGAACCCGCCTTGGCCTCGTCGGGTCTGACCGGGCGAAACGCCGCGGCGCGCGCAGTCATTGCACCGCAACACGAATCGGTTGAGAAGCAAACCGATCCGTGTATAGTTCGCAGCCTTGTGCCCATGGCTCAAGTGGGCAGCGCATTGATATATCTGGACTTTCTCTCGGGGCCGCGCAATGGAACGAGACCAGGAACACTTCGACTTGGATGACGAGTTTGTAGCTGGAGCCGAGGATGAGAATTACGACCGATTCATCGACCGGGTGGATCGGCGCAAGCAGGCGGCTGCCGTGAAGAAAGGCAAGGCAGCCTGGAGCAAGCTCGAAGACGTGCTCGCCGAGAAGCGCCTGCAGAAAGAACTCAAGGATTTCTACGAAGACAAGTAGTCGGTCCGGAACGACGCGGCCCCCCGGCTCCTGGCCATGAGCACCCCTACCGAATCGAGCTGGGTCGTCCTGAAGTTTGGCGGCACCAGCGTTTCGAGCGTCAGCAACTGGAAGAACGTCGCCGGCGTCGTCAAGGCGCGGCTGATCGAGGGCCTGCACCCCGTCATCGTGCACTCCGCGCTGTCCGGCATCACGGACCGCCTCGAGCAACTGCTCGCGAAAGCACTGACCGGTGAGTGGGAGCCGGTCATGGACCAGATCGAGCGACGTCACCTCGACCTCGCGCGCGATCTCGGCATCCACATCGAGGCCGAACTCGACCGCCATTTCACCGATCTCCGCCGCAGCGCCGAAGGCATCCACCTGATCGGCGAGGTCAGCGACCGACTGCGCGCGCGCGTGATGGCCAACGGCGAACTCATGGCGACGCGCATCGGCGCCGCGTTCCTGCATGCGGAAGGCATCGACGTGCAGTGGCTCGACGCACGCACGCTGCTGCACGCCGAGGTGCGCCCCGGTGCAACCGAGCGCGCGAACTACCTTTCCGCCACGTGCAACTTCGAACCCGACACCGCATTCCAGCAGCGGCTGGCCTCGGGGGGCAAGGTACTGATCACGCAAGGCTTCATCGCGAGCGATGCGCGGGGCGACACGGTGCTGCTCGGTCGCGGTGGCTCCGACACCTCGGGCAGTTACTTCGCGTCCAAGCTCGGCGCGCGCCGGCTCGAGATCTGGACCGACGTGCCTGGCATGTTCACGTCGAATCCCAAGTCCGTGTCGAACGCGCGCCTGCTCAAGTCGCTCGATTACGACGAGGCGCAGGAGATCGCGAGCAGCGGCGCCAAGGTCCTGCACCCGCGCTGCATCCTGCCGGTGAAGCAGTACGCGATCCCGCTCACCGTGCACGCCACCCAGCAGCCCGAGCTCGAAGGCACTGTCATCACCGCGACCGGCGGTGATGGCGGCGCCCGCGTGAAGGCGGTCTGCATCAAGAAAGGCATCACGCTGCTCTCGCTCGAGACGCTCGGCATGTGGCACCAGGTGGGTTTTCTCGCTGATGCTTTTGCCGTGTTCAAGGAGCATGGCCTCTCGGTCGACCTCGTGTCGACGTCGGAGACCAGCGTCACCATATCGCTCGACCCGGCCGCGAACACGCTCGACGGCCGCGCGCTCGAGGCGCTGGTGACTTCGCTTTCGCAGCTCTGCCGCGTCGAAGTCATCGGGCCCTGCGCGGCGGTGAGCCTCGTCGGGCGCAGCATCCGCGCCACGTTGCACCGCCTCGGCGATGCGCTCGAACTGTTCGAAGAACAGCGCATCTACCTGGTGACGCAGGCCGCGAACGACCTCAACATCACGTTCGTCGTCGACGAAGAGCAGGGCGATCGGCTCGTGCGCCGCCTGCACGACGTCATCGTCTGGAACGCGCCGTCCGATCACGTGCTGGGCCCGACGTGGGAGCAGATCCACGGCCTCGGCCCGGTGATTCCGGCGGGTGGACCGCCGTGGTGGCAGGATCGTCGCGACGAGCTGCAGCGCATCGCGCACGAGCATGGCAGCGCCTACGTCTACGACCGCGCCTCGTCGGAGCTGGCCGCGCGGCAGTTGCTGGGCATCCGGGGCGTCGACCGCATCTTCTATGCGATGAAGGCCAACCCGCATCCGGAACTCCTGAAGGTCTTCGCCGGGCTCGGACTGTCGTTCGAATGCGTCTCGCGCGGCGAATGCGAGCACGTGCTGAAGGTCGTGCCGGGGATCGATCCGTCCCGCATCCTGTTCACGCCGAACTTCGCCCCGCGCAGCGAGTACGAGTGGGCGATCGAGCATGGCGTCAACCTGACGATCGACAACGTCTACGCGCTGCGGGAATGGGGTGAGTTGTTCCGCAACCGCGACGTGCTGATCCGCATCGACACCGGCTTCGGCCGCGGCCACCACGATCACGTCCGTACCGCGGGCGTGCACTCGAAGTTTGGCGTGCCGCTCTTCGAGCTGGACGAGGTCGAGCGGCTCGTGAAGCGGGTGGGCGCGCGCGTGGTCGGGCTGCACGCCCACACCGGCAGCGGCGTGTTCGACGTGCGCAACTGGAAGGAGGTCGGCCACATGCTGGCCGGGCTCGCGCAGCGCTTTCCGCAGGCAAAGGCCATCGACCTCGGCGGCGGCCTCGGCGTGCCCGAGAAGCCCGGGCAGGTGCCGGTGGACCTCGCGGCGCTGCAGGGCGTCATCGATGACATCCGCGCCAAGTGGCCGCAGGTCGGTCTCTGGCTCGAGCCGGGCCGGTTCCTGGTGGCGCAGGGCGGCGTGCTGGTCGTCGAAGTGACACAGTTGAAGGGCAAGGGCGCGGTGCAGTATGTGGGCGTGGCGACCGGCATGAACTCGCTGATCCGACCCGCGCTCTACGGCGCGCATCATGACATCGTCAACCTCACGCGCTTCGGCGAGCCGGGCACCGAGGTCTACAACATCGTGGGTCCGATCTGTGAGTCGGCCGACTACCTCGGGCACGAGCGACTGCTGCCGGCCACCCAGGAAGGCGACGTGCTGCTGATCGCGAACGCGGGGGCCTACGGCCACGCGATGAGCTCGAGTTACAACCTGCGTGAGCCCGCGTGCGAAGTGATCATCTGAGCAGGCCGATGGCGGCCGGAGTGGACGTGTGAAGACTGCAATCGTTGGCTGGCGCGGCATGGTGGGGTCGGTGCTCATGCAGCGCATGGCGGTCGAGCGCGATCTCGACCAGGTGGATGCCGTCTTCTTCAGCACGTCCCAGGCGGGCGGCGCGGGCCCCGTGATCAATGGCCGCCCGTCCGGCGCACTGCAGAATGCCAGCGACCTGAAAGCGCTGGCGCAGTGCGACGTCGTCGTGACCTGCCAGGGCGGCGACTACACCAATGACATCCATCCGCGGCTGCGGGCGGCTGGCTGGAAAGGCTACTGGGTCGACGCCGCTTCCGCGCTGCGCATGAAGAACGATGCCGTCATCATTCTCGACCCCGTGAATCGCAACGTGATCGACGCCGCGCTCGCTTCCGGCGTGCGCGACTACGTCGGTGGCAACTGCACCGTGTCGCTCATGATGATGGCGCTGGGCGGCCTGTTCCGCGCGGACCTCATCGAGTGGATCACCTCGATGACCTACCAGGCGGCTTCGGGCGCCGGTGCGCAGAACATGCGCGAACTCGTCGAGCAGATGGGCAGCGTGCACGCTGCCGCAGCCACACTGCTGCGCGATCCGGCCAGCGCGATCCTCGATATCGACCGTGTCGTTGCGGACCAGCTGCGTTCCCCTGCGCTGCCGCAGGCGAATTTCGGCGCTGCGCTCGCGGGCAGCCTGATTCCCTGGATCGACAAGGACATGGGTAACGGCGTGAGCCGCGAAGAATGGAAGGGCGGTGCCGAGACCAACAAGATTCTCGGGCGCTCCGCCGGCGCCACGATTCCGGTCGAGGGCATCTGCGTCCGCGTCGGCGCGATGCGCTGCCACAGCCAGGCGCTGACGATCAAGTTGCGGCGTGACCTGCCGCTGGCGGAAATCGAACGCCTGATCGCCGGCGGCAACGAGTGGGTGCGGCTGGTGCCGAATACGCGCGAGGCGTCGATTGCCGGCCTCACGCCGGCGGCGGTCAGCGGCACCCTCGACATCCCGATCGGACGGGTACGCAAGCTCGCGATGGGTGGCGAATACCTCGCGGCCTTCACCGTCGGCGACCAGCTGCTGTGGGGCGCGGCCGAGCCGATCCGCCGCATGCTGCGCATCCTCGCCGAGCGGCAGCGGGGCTGAGCGTCATACATGCCCGACCAGCGCGCCCAGCCCTCGCTCGACGAGCTCGCTGCGCGGCTCGCCGAATTCGCGCGCGAGCGCGACTGGGACCAGTTCCACGCGCCGAAGAACCTCGCCATGGCGCTGGCCGGTGAAGTGGGCGAACTGCTCGAGCACTTCCAGTGGCTCTCGGAGCAGCAGAGCGCGAACCTGCCTGCTGGCGTCAAGGATACCGTCGCACTCGAGATGGCGGACGTGCTGCTCTACCTGGTTCGACTGGCGGACAAGCTCGACATCGATCTCGGCGCGGCCGCGGTGCGCAAGATCGGCCTGAACGCCATCAAGTACCCGGTCGAGCAGTTTCGCGGTAGCTCGCGCAAGTACGACGACCCTGCATGACGCAGCAGGCCGCTCGTGAGCAGGAATGACATGAGCACCGGAATCGTCAGCCTCGGCGGCAGGCGCGTGCTGGTGACACAGGCCAGTGAATTCATGGGCCCGATGTTGTGTTCGGTGCTGGCCGAAGCGGGCGCCGATGTCATTGCCGACGATTCCTCGCTGATCGACCCGGGTACACCTGCCGCAATCGTCGCCAGGGCGGGGCGAGTGGACGTCCTGGTAGCGAACCTGGCGCTCGCGGCGCCGACGACGCCGGCCCGCGACGTCGACGAGGCTGAATGGCAGGCGGTCTTTCGGCAACTGGTCGACCCGTTGCCACGGCTGGTGCGGGCTGTGCTGCCGCAAATGACCGAGCGCCGGTCGGGCAAGGTCCTGGTGATCGGAAGTGCGTCGGCGTTGCGCGGCATGAAGCGCGCGTCCACGTACAGCGCGGCTCGCGGGGCCCAGCTGGCCTATGTCCAGGCCGTCGGCGTCGAGGTGGCGCCGCACAATGTCCAGGTCAATGCGATCGCACAGAACTTCGTCGAGAACCCGACGTATTTCCCACCCGAGATCCAGGCTCTCCCGGCATTCCAGGATCGTCTGCGGCGCGAGGTGCCGCTCGGAAGGCTGGTCGCGGCGAGGGAGGATGCGCTGTTCGCCGCGTACCTGTGCAGCGCTGCCGCCGACTGCTTCGTCGGTCAGGTCTTTCCGGTGTGCGGTGGCTGGGTTACGCGGTAAGGGCCCTCAGCCCGCCCTCTCCCACGGGACGCGGGAGAAGGAGGGGGGTGGCAGCGAGTCAGTCGTACAGTTCCGCCGGCACGTTGCCGCCGTTCCTGGCGATCTGGCGCAGGACTTCCTTGTGCAGCCAGATGTTCATCCTGGCGGAGTCGTGCATGTACTCGGCTGGGCAGCCGAGTTCCGTCGCAAGTTCCTTGCGCTCTGCGAGGCTGCTTTCCATGCCGAGCAGCTTCATCAGGTCGACGATCGAAGTGCGCCAGTTGAGCTTCTGCGTGGCCTTCGCGGCCAAGCCTTCGAGCATCGAGATCACGTCCACTTCAGCCATCGGCTCGGGCGGCGGTGGGGGCGGTGGGGGCACGATTGCAGCGGGTGCGGGCGCCGCCTGTTGCTGCTTCGGCGGCGGGGGCGGAGGCGGGGGAGCGGCCTTTTTCTTCAGGCCCAGTTTTTCAAGAATTGATCCGAACAGACTCATGGCATGTCCTTATGGTCGGCGTGTGTAGGATGTCGGCGGGAGCGCGCCGATGCTCCCTGCCTGGCACAGTTTAGCGTCCTGCATGTTGCTGGCGATGTAAGGATTATTCAGCGGGAAACCCGATGCTGCCCGAGAACGGTCGACCCGCGACTCATGCAGCGTCCATGTCGCGGGCATATCCGCGCACAGTGGTCGTGCTGGCGCTCGCTGCACGGCCTACGGCCTGTACCACGTGGCGAGCGGCCTGCTAGAGACTGCCCGGGACGCGCGCGCCATGCCGTGAGGCGAGTTCACCGACGACCTGCTCGAGCGTCAGGTTGCGCGACTTCAGCAGCACCAGCAGGTGATACAGCAGGTCGGCACACTCGCCCACGAGCTCCGGATCGTCGCGCGTCACGGCGGCGAGAGCCGTCTCGACGCCTTCCTCGCCCAGCTTCTGCGCGATGCGGCCGACGCCGCTCGCAAACAGCCGGGCCGTATAACTGCCTTCCGGACTCTCGGCGATGCGCTGCGCGATCGTCGACTGCAGCGTCGCCAGGAATGCGATGCGTGACGCCTGCGGCTCGTGCGAATCGGCAAAGCACGTGGGCGTGCCGTTGTGGCAAGCCGGGCCGTCGGGACGGGCGAGGACGAGGATCGAGTCGCGGTCGCAATCGGCGCTCACGTGCGTGACGTGCAGGAAATGGCCCGACGTTTCGCCCTTGGTCCAGAGCTGGTTGCGACTGCGGCTGAAGAAAGTGACGCGCCCGTCGGCCAGCGTGCGGCGCAGCGCCGCTTCGTTCATGTAACCGAGCATCAGGACGCGCCCGTCGACCGCGTGCTGGACGATGGCCGGCAGCAGGCCGTCGCCCTTGTCCCAGTCGAGTCGCATGAGGTTCGGGTCGTTCATGGACGGATCTCCACGCGTCGTGCGCGCAGGTAGGTCTTCAGGTCCGGGATGGCGATGGCACCGCCGTGGAAGACGCTCGCGGCCAGTGCGCCATCGACGCCGGCTTCGGCGAAGACGGTGGCGAAATGCTCCATCGTGCCGGCGCCCCCGGAGGCGATCAGCGGCACGTGGCAGATACTGCGCACGGCCTGCAGCTGGCGCAAGTCATATCCCTGGCGGACGCCATCGCTCGCCATGCAGTTGAGCACGATTTCACCGGCACCGCGGTCCTGGACTTCACGCACCCAGTCGAGCGTGCGGCGGCGCGTGCTGCAAGAGCGGTCCGGATCCCCCGTGAACTGATAGACCTCGAACCCGTCGCCGACGGTCTGGCTGTCGATGCCGACCACGACGCACTGCGAACCGAAGCGTCGGGCGAGCGCGTTCACGAGGCCGGGGTCGGCCAGGGCAGGGGAGTTCACCGAGATCTTTTCAGCGCCGGAATTGAGGACTTCCTCGGCATCGGCGACGGTGCGGATACCGCCGGCCACGCAGAATGGGATGTCTAGAACGCGGGCGACACGCGTGATCCAGCTGCGGTCGACGGAACGGTTCTCGGGACTCGCCGTGATGTCGTAAAACACGAGTTCGTCCGCGCCTTCGGCGCAATAGCGCGCGGCGAGCTCGAGGATGTCGCCCACGACCTGGTGATCGCGGAAGCGAACGCCCTTCACGACCTGTCCGTCGCGAACGTCGAGGCAGGGAATTATGCGCCTGGCAAGAATGGGGCGAGCTCCGCGGCCGGGATGCGATTTTCGAGCAGGGCGCGGCCACTAACTACGGCCGTCGCGCCGGTGGCTGCCAGCGCCACCAGGTCGGCACCGCAGCTCACGCCGCCCGATGCCTGCCATTGAATCGTCGGAAAGCCTCGTACCGCCTCGGCGTACAGCGCGAGATTGGGTCCGGAGAGGGCGCCGTCACGGGCGACGTCCGTGCACAGCACGTGCAGTGCGCCGTGCGGCAGGTAACTCGCGACCGCGTCCCACAGGCTCGCTTCGGTCTGTGATTCCCATCCGTGCGTGGTTAGCCGCGGGGTGCCGGCGTCATCGAGACGGACATCGAATGCCAGCACGATCCGATCGGGACCGAACTCCCGCATCCACTGCTGGACCTCTGCGGGTTTCGTCACGGCCACGCTGCCGACGACGATGCGTTGCACACCCAGACCGAGCAATTCCGCGGCCACTGCGCGTGAGCGGACGCCGCCGCCAACCTGGATGGCCGTATCCGGGAATGCCTGCGCCAGTTCGGCAATTGCCGCCCGGTTACCCGGTGAGCCGTCGCGTGCGCCGTCGAGGTCGACGACATGCACGTATCGTGCACCGAGGTCGCGGTAGCGCCCGAGGATCACGCGCGGGTCGTTGCCGTAGACGGTCTCGGCGTCGAAGCGGCCTTGCAACAGGCGCACGCACTGACCGCCCCGCAGGTCGATGGCCGGAACGAGCTGCATGTCAGGCCAGTGCCAGGAAGTTGGCGAGGATGCGCTGGCCCGCACGGGACGAGCGCTCGGGATGAAACTGTGCGCCGTGGAAGTTCGCGTGACGCACGAGCGCCGAGAACTCGCCGCCGTAATCGGTCACGGCGTCGGTCCACGGGCCGACCGGTGCGGCGTAGCTGTGCACGAAGTAGACGTAGGCGTCGTCACCGAGACCACGCGCCAGTGCCGAGTCGGGCCGGGGAACGACCTGGTTCCAACCCATGTGCGGCACCGGATACCCGTGGCGATCGGGAAACCGGGTGACGCGCGCGGGGAGAATTCCGAGGCACTCCGTGTCGCCTTCCTCGCTGCACTCGAACAGCAGCTGCATGCCCAGGCAGATGCCCAGCACGGGCTGGGTCAGCGTCGGAATGACGGAGGCGAGGCCCAGCGAGTGCAGTCGCTCCATGGCATCTGCCGCGGCGCCTACGCCGGGCAGAATGACCCGGGGAGCACGACGCAAATCGTCGGCATCGGCGGTCAGCCGCGACGAAACGCCGAGCCGGTCGAGTGCGAAGCGCAGCGAGGCGATGTTGGCGCCACCGTTGGCGATGATCGCGACGTCCGTCATCTCAGAGCACGCCCTTGCTGCTCGGCAGTTCGGTGCCTTCGATGCGCACGGCCTGGCGCAGCGCGCGACCCGTGCACTTGAAGCAGGCCTCGATCATGTGGTGCGTGTTCTCGCCCGTCACCTTCACGTGCACGGCAGCGAGCAGACTGTCGGCCAGCGAGCGGAAGAAGTGCGGCACCAGCTCGGTGGGCAGGCCGCCGACAGCCTCGCGACCGAACGTGCCCTCGAAGACTGAGAAGGCGCGCCCCGAGAGATCGATCGCGACCTGCGCCTGGGACTCGTCCATGGGCAGCACGAAGCCGAAGCGTGCGATGCCGCGCTTGTCGCCGAGCGCTTCGCGCAGGGCCTGGCCGAGCGCCAGCGCGCAGTCCTCGACCGTGTGGTGCTCGTCGATTTCCAGGTCGCCCGTGCACGTGAGTTCCAACGCGAAGCCGCCATGCCGCGCGACCTGCTCCAGCATGTGATCGTAGAAACCGATGCCGGTCGCGATGGCGATGGGCCCGGTTCGGTCGAGGTTAACCCGCACCCGGATGTCGGTTTCCTTCGTCTTGCGCAGCACGGTCGCGGTGCGCATCGGTCGGCGCAGTTGCTCCACGATCGCAGCCCAGGTGGCGCCGTCGCTGCCAGCGGCATGAACCTGCAGGCCCCGGAGCCCCAAGTTCGACGCCAGTTGCAGGTCGGTCTCGCGATCGCCGATCACGTAGCTGTTCTCCGGATCGATGGGGTGGTCACGCAGGTACTCGGTCAACAGGCCGATCTTCGGCTTGCGGCATTCGCAGCCATCGGCGGGCCGATGCGGGCAGAAGAACTCCGCGTCGAATTCGATGCCCTGCGAGGCGAAGAGGGTGCGGATGAAGTCCTGCGGTTCGCGGAACACGGGTTCCGGGAAGGTGTGCGTGCCGAGACCGTCCTGGTTGCTCACGAGCACGAAGCGGTAGCCAGCCTGCTTCAGTTCGAGCAGTGCGGGAATCACGCCCGGCAGCAGGCGAATCTTCGCCAGGCTGTCGACCTGTTCGTCGACCGGCTCTTCCACCAGCGTGCCATCGCGATCGATGAACAGGACGCGTGCTCCGCTCATGACTGCTCCACTGCGGCAAGCAGCCGCTGGTTCTGGTCGGGCGTGCCGATCGAGATGCGCAGGCAATTCGCGAGCCCCGGGTACGACGAGAAATCGCGCACGATCAGCCCGGCGGCCTTGCCGGCATCGAAGAAACGCCGTGCATCGCGGCACTCGATCAGCAGGAAATTGGCATCGGAGGGGAAGATCCGAACGACGTTCGCGCAGCGTTCGAGGCGCTCGCGCATCCGGCTCCTCTCGTCGAGCAGCGTGCGGATACGGGCTGCCGACTGCGCGCGCTGAGGCGCCTCGGTCAGGGCGAGGACTTCCTCCACGGTCGACGCAGGTATCGCGTACGGCGGAATGATTCGACGCAGCAGCCCGATGATCTCCGCGCCCGCGATCACCGTGCCCAGGCGCGCTCCCGCGAGTGCGTAGGCTTTCGACAGCGTGCGCAGGATGACGAGATTCGGGAACTCGGCGAGCCGTGCCGTGAGGCTCGCCCGATCGCAGAACTCGACGTAGGCCTCGTCCACGACTACCAGGGCCTTGCCGGCGAGTTCCGTGCAGACACGCAGCATCGCCGCCTCGTCGAGCAGGTTGCCCGTCGGGTTGTTGGGCGAGCAGAGAAACACGATCTTCGCCCGCCGGCCGGCGGCAATGACCTGCTCGGCGTCCAGCGCGAAGCCGTCGCGCACCAGCGGGACTTCAAGCACGCCCGCGCCCTGGATCCGTGCAGCGACCTGGTAGAAGCCGAACGTGGGTGGCGTGATCACCACGTTGTCCTGCCCCGCGCGGCAGAAGGCGCGCACGAGCAGGTCGATCGCCTCGTCGCTGCCGCGACCGACCAGCAGTCGGCTGGCCGGCACGCCGTACAACTGCGCCATGCGCTCGACGAGCACGCGTGGCTGCGGCTCCGGATACCGATTGAGACCGGAGATCGAGTTGTCGCCGGAAGCGCGCCACGGCATTTCGTTCGCGTGCATGCGCTCGAGCGACGGGTCCCAGGCTGCGTGCTGATAGGGCTGCAGTTCGAGGATATCCGGTCGCGCCAGCTGCAGGATCGAGGGACTCATGCATTGCCTGCCTGCGCCAGCGCGTCGAGGCGAACCGTGACGGCATTGGCGTGCGCGTCGAGGGACTCGAGCTGCGCCAGCGTGCGTGCTGTCGGACCGAGGTTGCGCAGGCCGTCCGCCGTCAGTTCCTGCACCGTG
>JAOUGW010000096.1 GCA_029865465.1 Gammaproteobacteria bacterium | reverse complement strand
CGGCGTATTCTGCATCTACTATTTGAATTAAGAAGCCGGTAATTTCGATCTAACTTATCGACAGGATCGATTTATGCCATCTCCCCGCATCACGCTGGACCAATGGGCCGCCCTCGTCGCGGTCGTCGAACAAGGGGGTTATGGACAGGCGTCTGAGCACCTGCACCGCACCCAGTCGACCGTCACGTACACGATCAAGAAACTCGAGGACCAGCTCGGGCTCAAGGTGTTCGAGCGGCAGGGCCGGCGCGCTGCACTGACGCCGGCCGGCCAGGTGCTGTATCGCCGTGGCAAGTCCCTGCTGGACGACGCGGCCCGCCTCGAGCGCTCGGCGTCGGGGCTCGCGCAAGGCTGGGAGGCGGAAGTGCGGTTGGCGGTCGAAGCCATCTTTCCGACGTGGCTGCTGCTGCGCGCACTCGCCGAGTTCGGCAGCGCGCATCCGGACATCCGCATCGAACTCACCGAGGCGGTGCTGGGGGGCGTCGAAGAAGCGCTCACCGAAGGTCGCGTCGACTTCGTCATCGGCACGCTCGTGCCCGGCGGCTTCATCGGCGATTCGCTGCTGCAGGTGCGCTTCGTGTGCGCCGCCGCGCCGACGCATCCGCTGCACCAGCTTGGCCGCCCCGTGGAGATCGAAGACCTGCGCGCCCACCGTCACCTCGTCGTGCGCGACTCGGGCGCGCGGCGCAGCCGCTCGGGCGGCTGGCTCAACGAACGACGCTGGACGGTCTCGAACAAGGCGACCTCGATCCGTGCGGCGTGCATGGGACTGGGTTTTGCCTGGTACGCCGAGGAGAACATTCGCGAAGAACTGCAGGCGGGCTCGCTCGAGCGCCTGCCGCTGACGGAGGGTGCAGAGCGTTTCGCCACCCTGTACCTCGTCTACGCGGATCGCGTGGCAGCAGGCCCCGCCACGCGACGTCTCGTCGAAATCATCCGCGCACAGGTCGCGGAGAACTGTCGCGTCGCGGGCGACTCCGGTCATCAGTAGACTGCGGGCATGCGCCTCCGCGATCCCCGCGTCGTTCACCTGCTCGCCCTCTACGCGCTGCCCGTCGTCGTGGCCGCTGCCGGCTGGGGCGTGCCGGCGGCCATAGGCACCGTCGTCGCTGCCTTCCTGCTCGGCGTGGCCGCGCGGCTGTTCGTTTCCTTGCGCGCGCTGCGGCAACCGGAGCGGCCGCTGCGCCTGCACACGATCACGTTTTCGCACTACGCCGAGAAAGCCCGCTGGTGCCTGGACCGGCTGGGCGTGCCATACGAAGAAGTGCCGAATGTCGGCGTGCTCGGCGTCCTGCTGACGGGCCGCACCGTACCCTGGCTCGAGGTTCCACCCGGCCTGACGCGCATCGGCGAATCGCCGCGCATCCTGCGCTACCTGTGGGGTGAGTACGCGGGACGGTTGCCCGGCGACCGCACCTGGTTTCTCGAGCCGACACCGGCCGCACTCGAGCTCGAGGCGAAGCTCGACCGGCGCCTCGGCAACGACGTGCGCGTCTGGCTCTACCACCACCTGCTGCGCGACACCGACCTGAGCTTCCGCTCGTGGGGCATCGAAGAGCCCGCGATTCCGCGCTGGCAACGCGCCCTGCTCTGGGCGCTCAGGCCGGTGCTGGCTTTCGCAGTTCGCCGGATGCTCGGCGTAACGCCTGCGCGCGCGGCCCGGGCCTGGGAGCGGACGCGGGAAGCCTTCGACGACATGGATAAGCTGCTCGCAGACGGCCGGCGTTACCTGACCGGCGAGACGCTGACTTTCGCCGACATCACGTTCGCGAGCCTGGGGGCGCTGGCGGTGCTGCCGCCCGAATACCCGGGTGATCGCCTCGGTGGCCGCCGCATGGCCGTGACGGACATCCGCGACCCACGCTGGCGCGCCGAGGTCGAGGAACTCCGGGCGCGACCGTCCGGCCAGTTCATCCTGCGGCTGTATCGTGAAGAAAGGCTTCCCAGGGCTGGCTGACGCTGCCGGGCGACCCGGGCGGGGGTCACTCCTCCGGTTCGTTCTCTTCGGCGCTCCAGCGCTTGCGGTGCTCGTGTTCTGCTGCGGCACGCACACCCGCGTGTCGATTCGAGAGCAGCAGCGACGCGGGATCGCACACGCGCGCGCGGATGACGCCGAGATCCACGGCGGCATCGAACAGACTCGGGTACCAATGGGCCCAGTCCGGGAAGAGTTCCTCGACTCTCTCACGCAGCGTCATGGGCCGAAGTCTAAACCGGCCGCCAATGAATTCCGCAACCGGACTCAGCGGACCGTGAACTGTCCGCAGTCCGCGGCCGCGTCAGCCGGGGCCGCCGGGGCCGACAAGTCGCGGACGGTCTGTTGCAGCACGGCCTGCAGCGGATCGTCGGCCGCCACGTGGACCATGCCCTGCTGCAACAGCAGGCGAGCTGCATCGGGACATCCCAGTCGCACCAGGGCCTCGGCGCGGTTGTTGAGCGCGGCGGCCTGTGCCGGATCATCGGCGAGGACTGCGCCGTACCAGCGCTCGGCTCCGGCCCAGTCGCCAGCGGCAGCGGCGATGTTGCCGAGACCGAGGCGCGGGAGCGGCGCTTTGGGCCAGAGTTCCACGGCCGCCGCATAGGCAGCCTTGGCGGCGCCTGGATTCCCTGCGGTCTCCAGCGCTGCCGCCGCACTCATGTAACGCACCGGATCCGGGCGCGCGGGCAACGTGCCCGGCTCGAGCAGGACGAGTCCCCAGTGCCCGCCACGGACCCACGTCGATTCGAACAGTGACGCGCGCAGCCCCAGGCGCGCGTCGGTGCCGGAACGCAGCAGCACCCTCCCCGACGCCTTGTCGTAACCGATGACGACGGCAAAGTGCCAATTGGGCCACGGACCCGCGCCGAGCTGCTGCAGCACGAGAGCCGGCCGTCCTGCCGCCACTTCGGCCAGCAAGTCGGACAATGACGGGCCGATTGGATAGGCAAGCAGTCCGCGGGCTCGCGCCGCAGCGGCAAGCTCCGGCTGCAGCGAACCTTCCCTGCCGGGCAGGTAGACCTCTGCCGTCAACACCGCTGGATCGACGTTGCGTCCCGCCGCACCAAGCACTGTCGCCAGCGCCGCGGGACCGCACTGATGCCTGGTCTGCGGATAGAAGGGCGTCGCCGTGAGCTCAACCCGCTCCGGCAACTCTGCCGGCAACTGCGCAAGCCGCGCCGTCCCGGCGCAGCCGGCGAGCGGCAGCGACGCCAGCAGCAGCGCGAGCCCAGCCCACGCGCGTCCGCGACTCACGACCGGGACGGGCACTGCAGCCGTGCCGGGGCGTTGCGTCAGGTCTTCTTGAAGATGTCGATCACGCCGACGAGTTCGAGGATGATCAGGATCACGAAGACGATGCCGATGACGGCAAGCGCGTCGCCGCCCGCCGGCATCTGCTCCATGCGATCGGCGAGCGAGCGCAGTTCGGAGTCCGTGAGACGCGCGACGCGCGCATCGACTGCCGACGGATCCACGCCCAGGGCCTCCATCTGTCCGCGCACCTGCTCGCGCGCGAGCGCCGCGTTCACGATCGCGAGGTCCTGCGCGCGCGTGCCCGAGGCTTCCACGGCCTGCAGCGTACCGACGAGCGCAGCCTGCGCGACCTGCGGCGACGCGAGGTTCAGCAGGGCCAGGCAAAGTGCATAGACGAATATTCTGTTCCGCATCTCATCCCTCCAGGGTCCAGCAGAGCAAACGCGATAGGCGCACCCAGGCGCTCGCACGCATCGTACGCAACATTCTCCTGCACAGGGAGACGCAGTTCTCGGTTTCGCGCTCAGCCGAAGACTGTGCGCAGCAACTGCCCATAGGCGCCCGGATCCGTCACCAGGACGAACACCAGGCCGGCGAGTGCGCCGATGAGGTGCGCATCGTGATTGATCTTCTGCCCGGCCATGCCGCTGGAAAAGCGGCCGCCTTCCTTTGCATACCAGGAATAGGCGACGTACGCGACGGCAAACAAGGGTGCGGGAATCGGCACCGGTAGCGGCAGGATGAACAGTTTCATCGTCGGGAAGTACACGATCGCCGCGAACAGCACGGCTGCGATCGCACCCGACGCGCCGAGCGTGGCGTACTGCGGATCGTTGCGGTGCTTGAAGTACGTCGTGCTCACCGCAAGCGCCAGGCTGCCGAAGTACAGCACGCCGAACCCGGCACCGCCGATCCGGCGCTCGAGCAGGAACGCGAAGAACCAGAACGTCATCATGTTGAAGATGAGGTGCATCAGGTCGCCATGCACGAAGCCGTGCGTGACGACCGTGTAGTAGACGCCCCGGCGCTGCGTGTCGTACGGGCGGAACATGAGTCGCCCCATCAGTTGCGGCGCGGCATAGAGCGCCACGAGGCTCACGACGATCGTCGCGATGAAGATCAGCAGCGCGATGCTCATGGGCGGGCCTGCCTCGCGCGCGGGTGGCTGCAATCCACGGCGTCAGTGCCGCACGTAGATCAGCTGCGAGGTGTCGTAGCCGAGCGTCTTCGCCTTCGCCACGAGCCGCTCGACCTCCGCCCGGGGTGGGGTCGGCGTGCGCGACAGGATCCAGAGATAGGCGCGGCTCGGACCCGCGATCAGCGCGTGCTGATAACCGGGATCGAGGTCGACGACGTTATAGCCGCCATAGAATGGACCGAAGAACGAGACCTTGAGTGCCGCAACGTCCGGCTGGCCGAGGAACTTCGCCTTGCCGCTCGCCTCGCTCCACTCCGCCTTGTCCGCGCGGTAGCCGCGGTTCAGCACGGACACCGTGCCGTCCGGCAGCAGTTGATAGGTGGCAGTGACCTGTTCCATGCCGCGCTCGAAGCTGTGATCGAGCCGGGCCACCTCGTACCAGCGACCCATGTACCGCTCGACCTGGAAGCCCGTGACGGGCTCGATGCCCTCCGGCACGTCGACGCAACCCGCGACGATTGCGATCAGTGCGAGCGTGAGGACCCGGGGCTGAAATCGTGGGCGCATGGACCTGGTTTCCTGCGATGGCTGGGATTCGTATACACATGCCGGGGCCGGCATGCCATCCCTTCGCGCGTGTCAGGACTGTGGAGTCGACGTCGCGGCCACGCCTTTCGCACGCGGCGGAATCTTCGCGATGCGGGCGGCAGCCTCGATCTTGACCCGCTGCAGCAGGGCGCGGTCGCGCCGCAATTCCTCGGCGCGCGCATTCTTCCCGGCAACCAGGGCATCGGTCAGTGGCGCGCCGAACGTGCGCAAGGGTGCGATCTGGAAGCCGTGCTTGCGGAACAGGCGATAGATCTCCTTGACCTTCGCGGGCGGCACGTCGCGCCCGAGCGTGAAGGATTCGAAGCGCCCCTCCATTGCCAGCAGCGCCGCCTCCGCGAGGCAGGCGTAGGCAACTCCCGGGGGCAGGCCGATGTCGAAACTGAAATTCACCGGGCCCGGAATCATCACCTCGCCGCTCTCGACCACCAGTACGTCCGGGCGCGTCGCGGCCTCCTCCGCGGAGATATCCGGCGGCAGCGCCACGTCGAGGATGACCGCGCCAGGCTTGCACTGGCTGACGTCGAGGACGCGCTGGCCGAACGCCGACGTCGCCGTCACGATCAGGTCGCAGTCGCCCACCCAGCGCGTCGTCGTGGTGTCGAGTTCGACGTGAGTGCCGGGTGTCTCCTCGAGGATCTTCTGTTTGAGCGCGATGAGCCGGTCCGGTTCGATCGACACGAGCACCACGTCGTGCACGGCTGCCGCCAGCAGGCGCGAGCAGACCGAGCCGATCGAGCCGGTCGCCCCGACGACCATGGCCTTGGCGTGCGACAGATCGGCCCACCCCATCCGTCGCGCCGTGAGTTTCGCCGTCTCGAGCGTGGCCGCGATCGTGAGACTGTTGCCGGTCGTGACCGGGATCGACGCACGCCGCGCCACCGTGACGCCCGCATCCCCCACCACTTTCGTGAACGCGCCGAGACCGACGATCTGCGCACCGTGCCCGGCCGCGTCGCGCACGGCTTGATCGAGTCTGCGATACGTGAATTCGGGCGGACGGCTCAGCATCTGGCGCGGCGTCGCGCCCAGTGCATAGATGAATCCCTTGACCTGCTGGCCCGTGGCGGGCGACACGCCGCCGTCGACGCGACCGACACGCGAGGCGGGCATGTAGGCGGCGCTGGTTTCGACCAGCGTGCGCGGCAGATGGCGGGTCCAGCGATAGCGTGGGTGATTCGCGAGGTAGTCAACGGTCAGCGGATGCAGGACGAACGCGAAACGGTTGGCGCCCTCGGCGTCAACGGTCGCCCTCGCCGGTTTCTCCGTCGCCGCTGTCACGCCGCGGACCCCTCGCCCCTGGTGTTTTATTGTTGGACCGCAGGGAGACGCTGCCCATTCGTAATGCCCCTTAGGGCTCCCGCTGACGAAACTTCAGGCCGCCTGCGTTCCCGGGCTTCCTGGGCTGGATCGTGGCATAGAAATCGCGCAGCACCTGCAGGTCCTGCTCCTCGTTCCCCGTCATGCGCACATAGCGGTCGATGCCGACCTGCTTGCGCCCGTAATCGATATAGCCCAACCCGATCGGGACGTCGGCCGCGAGGGCCAGTTGATAGAAGCCGGACTTCAGGTATTCGCCGTGCGAGCGCGTGCCCTCGGGAGCCACCGCGATCCACAACCAGTCGCGCCGGCGCATTTCCTCGGCCATGGCTGCCACGAAGCCGGTCCGTTCGCGACGATTGATGGGCAAGCCGCCGATTGCCAGCAGCAGGCGCCGGAACGGCCAGCGGAACATCTGGTCCTTGCCCATCCAGTGGGCCGGGAGATCGTGACCCAGCTTGAACAGCACCCCGAGCGGGAAGTCCCAATTGGAGGTGTGCGGATAAACCATGATCAGGCCCCGCGGCTCCGGCGGCCACGTCAGCGACGTGCGCCAGCCGAACAGCCGGAGCAGGCCCAGGCAGGCCTTGCGGAGGATCTGCGTCACCGCGCTTCAATCGACTTGCATGAAGGACAGGTTCTGAGCATAGCCAACCCTGGCGCGCGCCGCGTCAGTCCGCAGGCGGCACCACGTAAGCGGGGATCGGTTCCTTCCGTTTCCTCTCCGCCTCTTCCTGCTTCTGGCGCGCTTCCTGCTCATCCATCATGCGCATGACCTTCTGCATGCCGGTCAGGAAGGCGTGGAAGGCGTAGACGATGCCGAAGGTCAGCCCGAACGCCGCCACCAGCGCCACGAGGTGCAGGCCGAGGCGACGCGGCGGTTGCTCGTGCTCGCGCTCGACAGAGCGGCGCGCGCGGTCCATGAAGGCTCGCTGCAACGACGCCTGCGCGGACTGCTCCGCGCCGTCGCGGCCGGGGTGCTGCACCTCCGGCGGGAGCCCCGGGGTCAAGTCGGTCATTCAGTGAGTTTAGCCGTCTTGCGGTCACCACTTTCGCCAGAAGCGGCGGCGATATCGCTGGCAGGCCGAGGATCGATTTCGGCGACCTGCATCCCGATTGCGGAATCTACCTAAATACGAATCATTTGCATTTGGACACCCTCCTGGCCTAAGATCCTGGCGACGGAGAGGTGCCAATCCATGTACGTCTGTCTCTGCCACGGACTCTCGGAAACCCGCCTGCAACAGGCCATCCAGGAAGGCGCACGCTCGTTCGAGCAGCTGCAGTCCTGCACCGGCGTGGCAACGTGTTGTGGCGCCTGCGAGCCCTGCGCACGCGAGATGCTCGACACCGAGACGCTTGATTCGCGCGCCCCCGCCCCTCAGGCTTCCTGACCTGAGCGCCGCACACGCGGCACCCCTAAGCCTGCTGCCGGAGCCGATGCCATGAAGGGCGACGTCGAAGTCATTGCTCATCTCAACAAGATCCTCAAGAACGAACTGACTGCAATCAACCAGTATTTCCTGCATGCGCGCATGCTGAAGAACTGGGGTCTCGGCCAGCTCGGCGATCACTCGCAGCACGAGTCGATCGACGAGATGAAGCACGCCGACAAGCTCATCGAACGCATCCTGTTCCTCGAGGGACTGCCGAACCTGCAGAGTCTCGGCAAGCTGATGATCGGCGAGGACGTGCGCGAAGTGCTCGACTGCGACCTCAAGCTCGAGCTGATCGCCCACCCGGACCTCAAGGCCGCGATCGCCCATTGCGAGAAGGTCGGCGACTACGTGAGCCGCGAGCTGCTCGAGGACATCCTCGAATCCGAGGAGGAGCACATCGACTTCCTCGAGACGCAGCTGCAGCTGATCGACCGCGTCGGCCTGCCGAATTACTGCCAGTCGCAGATGAAGGCCTCGTCCTGAAGCGGGCGCCCTAAGGACTTTTCCGCGTTGACGGGCGCAGCGCGCGCACTAGCATCGCGCGTGTCTGAACCACGATCACGCCGATGCCGAAACGCTCACTGCCCCCCCTGCCTGAATGGTACCCGCGCGGCGCCGCGCTGCTGCGCGACCCGACGCTGAACAAGGGCACCGCCTTCAGCGACGAGGAGCGCGACATCCTTGGTCTGCGTGGCCTGTTGCCGCCCCACGTGGCAACCCAGGACGAGCAACTCGGACGCGTGCTCGAGAACTTCCACCGGCTCGAAACGCCGCTGTCGAAGTACATCATGCTGGAGAGCCTGCTCGACCGGAACGAAGCGCTCTTCTTCCGCGTCGTGATGGATCACCCCGACACGATGATGCCGATCATCTACACGCCGACGGTAGGCCTCGCCTGCCAGGAGTTCGGGCACATCTACCGGCGGCCGCGTGGTCTCTTCATCACGGCGGCAGACCGCGGGCGCATGGCCCAGGTGATGCGCAACTGGCCGCATCGCGAGGCCGCGATGATCGTCGTCACCGACGGCGAGCGAATCCTCGGTCTCGGCGACCTCGGCGCGAACGGCATGGGCATCCCCATGGGCAAGCTCTCGCTCTACACGGCCTGCGCTGGCCTGCATCCCTGGAAGTGCCTGCCCGTCATGCTGGACGTCGGCACCAATAATGAAGCGCTGCTCGTCGATCCACTGTACCTCGGCCTGCGCCAGCGCCGGATGGCCGGCGCGGAGTACGACGAGATCATCGAGGAATTCATCCAGGCCACGCAGAGGGTCTTCCCCGGCGTGATCCTGCAGTTCGAGGACTTCGCCAACCACAACGCATTCCGCCTGCTGCGCCGTTACCGCGACCGGGTGAGTTGCTTCAACGACGACATCCAGGGAACGGCCGCGGTGGCCGTCGCCGGCATACTCTCCGCGCTGCGTGTCACGGGCAAGACGATGTCCGGGCAGACGTTCCTTTGTCTGGGTGCCGGCGAAGCGGCGACGGGCATCTCCGACCTGCTCGTGAACGCCATGGTCGAGGACGGAATTGACGAAGCCAGCGCGCGCGCGCGTTGCTGGATGGTCGACTCAAAGGGACTCGTCGTGGCGAGCCGCGGCGACCTTGCCGGGCACAAGCGACCCTATGCGCACGTGCATGCACCGGTCAGCGACTTCATCGGCGCCGTGAAGGCGCTGCGGCCGACGGCAATCATCGGCGTGGGCGCCACGCCAGGCACCTTCGACGAGGACGTGGTGCGCGAGATGTCGCGCATCAACGAGCGGCCGATCATTTTCGCGCTGTCGAACCCGACCTCCAAGGCCGAATGCACGGCGCAGCAGGCCTACCAATGGTCGGACGGCCGCGCGCTTTACGCCTCGGGCAGCCCGTTCGACGCCGTGACGTTGCCGGACGGACGGCATTTCGTGCCGCGACAGGGCAACAATTCGTACATCTTCCCCGGGCTGGGCCTGGCACTCGTGGTGGTCGGCGCGACGCGCGTCACCGACACGATGTTCCTTGCGGCCGCGCGCACGCTGGCGCGATGCACGACGCAGGCCGACCTGGACCAGGGCAGCCTGTTCCCGCCGCTCAGTGCCGTGCGCGACGTATCGGCACGCATTGCCGTGGACGTCGCGGCGATCGCATTGCGCGACGGGCTCGCCTCGATCGAGCAGCCTGCAGACCTCGAGCAGACGATCCGCGCGGACATGTACGACCCGCGTTACTGAGGCGGGCGGCCATCTGCGGAGCGACCGCGGGCCAGCCAGCGTCCGCCGGGCCGCTCCCGACGGCACCTGCTGCCAGTCAACCGATTCCGCTCGTTGCGAAAAAGCAACGCACAATCTAGATCGAATATGCACTATTTGCGTTATGGCAACAGACGCGCAGAATAGCAGTCGGTCTCTTCATCCTGGACGGGTAGGCAAATGAACAACAACTCTCGGCGACTGACGCGCGCAATCCGCCTGGCACTGGGCGGCGCGCTGGGACTGGTCTCGGGCCTCGCAACCCTGCCGACGCTCGCGCAGACGGCGACGGACCCGGGCAAGGAACTCGATACGGTGTACGTCACGGGTTCGCGCATCGCACGCTCATCGGACTTCGAGAATCCGGCACCGGTCGTCACGTTCGCGCAGGAAGACATCGCCAAGTCCGGTTACAGCAACCTGCAGCAGCTCCTCGAAGAACAGCCCTTCGTCGGTAACGGCACGTTCTCGACCCGCGGTAACAACCAGGACTCGACGGCCAACGGCGCCGCGTCGGTCAGCTTGCGCGGCCTCGGCGCCGACGCGACGCTGGTGCTCGTCAACGGCAGGCGCGTTGCCCTCAGCTCGTTCGCCGAGAGCATCACGACCAACTTCGTCGACATCAACACGCTCCCCGTGGCGGCGATCGAGCGCCTCGAGGTGCTGAAGGACGGCGCATCGGCTGTGTACGGCGCCGACGCGGTGGCGGGCGTCGTGAACGTGATCCTGCGCAAGGACTTCGACGGCTTCGAGGTATCCGGCGGCGGCGGCGGCGCGGACGGCTACGACGAATACAACGCCTCGGCCATCTGGGGCGTGAACGGCGAGGACTCGAACGTCACGCTGATCCTCGACTACTTCAAGAACAGCACGCTCATGAACAAGGAGCGTGGCTCGCTCGGCACGGCCAACCAGACCAGCCAGGGTGGCGAGGACTTCCGTTCGTCGCGCGGCTTCCCGGGCAGTTTCATCGTCAACGGCGTGGCCACGGTCGACCCGTCGTGCCCGGCGGATCGCGTGGCCGGGGCCAGTTGCCTGTACGACTACGGCCCCTGGAACCTGCTGCAGCCCGAAAGCGAGCGCACGGGCCTGATGCTGATGGGTCGCAAGGGTTTCGGCGGCATCGAGTTCTTCACGGAATTCGCCGCGCAGCACAATACTTCGATCGCGCAAGGCGCGCCGACGCCGCTGGACGGAGACGCCGGACTCACCGTGCCTTCGACGCATCCG
>JAOUGW010000321.1 GCA_029865465.1 Gammaproteobacteria bacterium | reverse complement strand
CGATGTTTTCCATGCGTCTACCCCCCAGGCTGCAGTGGAGCGCAGCCTAGCATGGCTACAGCCCGCTACAACCTGGCGGGCGACGTGCGCTGACAACGCGTCCTCCAGCAGCTGGCGGCACCGCTGCCTAGGTGGATGGCGGTGCGGCCCGCCGGCTGCCGGCATAGAGGTCAAACAACAGCAGCCGGCACGGAATGCTGCCATTCGTCACGTTGATCGTCCGCGATGGCTTGAGCCCGATCCCCTTGTATGGCGATGCATTGGCCGCGAGTACGGCAGCGCGCCAGCCTGCGAACCGCTGCTTCAGCGTGTCGCCAAACTCCTCGTACAGCTGACGCACGTCGGCTTCGCCGCCACCGATGCGATCCCCGTACGGCAGGTTTGTCGCCAGCAAGCCCGTCGGCGCGGGCGGCGTCACGTCCTGCACACGCACCACGTCGAACTGGATGTACTTCTCGACCCGCGCCTTGAGCGCGCTCTTGCGCGCCATGTCGACGTACTCCGCCCGGATGTCAGATGCCGCCACGATGCACGGCGGTGCCTCCAGCTTCCCGGCGCGGATGCCTTCCTGAGTCTCGCGCCACAACGCACGGTCGAAGTCCGCGAGCCACTCGAAAAGAAACTCACCTTTCTTGCGATGGATCTGCGGCGCCTTGCGCACGGCGATCATCGCCGCCTCTATGGCCAGCGTACCGCTGCCGCACATCGGATCGAGGAAAGCGACGCTGCCGTCGTATCCCGCAAACTGCAGGATCGCGGCCGCCAGCGTCTCTTTCAACGGCGCGGGATGCCCCTGCTCGCGATACCCCCGCTTGTGCAGCGACTTGCCCGAGGTATCGAAGCTCAACATGCAGCGGCCGCGCGCGACGTGCGCCACGATTACCACCTTCGGTTCCTCCGTGTCGACCGGAGGAACCTGCTCGCCCAACCGCGCAAAGGATTCCCGCACGCCCTCGCGCACTTGGGTAATGACCTGTATCGGCGTCAGCCCACCGCCCTCGTCGCCCGTGCTCTCGACCATGAAACCGTGACGCGCGTCGAACCATTCGGGCCAGTGCAGGCGACGCACCTGCGAATGCAGCATCGCCGGCGTGTGCGCCGGCACCTCGCGCAGGACGCGCAGGATGCGGCTTGCGGTGCGCACGCGCAGGTGCAGTTCATAGAACTGGCGTGCCGTCGCGGTGAACAAGACCGCACGAAATGTCGGCGCCAGCTCCGTGGCGCCCAACGCCACGAGCTCAGCCACGAGGGCCGGCTTGGCCTCTTCGGGACAGGTCGCAATCAGCCGCATGAGCGGTCGCGCAGGCGGCGCTGCCGTCGGGGCACTCTGATCTGCTGCCGGGCACGCGGTGGAAATTCGCAGCCAGGCGCGATCAACGTCGTGACCCGCGCGTTCCCAGCACGGCGTCGGCTTCGATCCGGGTCGTGAATCCGGCGAGACGCAGACGCCGCTGAACTTCCTGAGGCACGTCGCGCCCGCTGGTGAGGCGATTGGGCGTGCCGGTGTAATGAAACAACCGGCCGCCGGGCTTGAGGACCCGCGCGAGCTCGTCGTAGAAGTCCTGCGAATACAACTCGCCAGCGAGGCCGAAGCGGGGCGGATCATGCAGGATGGCATCGAATGAAACGTCGGCAAATCCGCGGATTGCTGCGCCTATATCACCCGCGACCAGGTTCAGACCGGGTCCTTCCGCCGGCGACCATGGGTTCAGCGCGCGGAGCCAGAGGACGTCGGGATTGATTTCATAGGACGTCACTTCGCTCGCACCACCCTCCAGGCACCAGGCCGCGAAGTAGCCGAGACCCGCGCAGGTATCCAGGATTCGCTTGCCGCCGGGTTCGATCAAGGCGACCTTGCGGCGCGCATCGTCGTACGGCGAGACCTGTTTGGTCGGCAGCATTTTCACGCCGTCGATCTCGAACGTGGGCGGGCCCCAGTCGGTCGGGACGAGCTTGAGCAGCGAGGTACCGAAGCGCGCGACGGG
Source organism: Gammaproteobacteria bacterium (assembly GCA_029865465.1). Classification (GTDB taxonomy): domain Bacteria; phylum Pseudomonadota; class Gammaproteobacteria; order Steroidobacterales; family Steroidobacteraceae; genus RPQJ01. Next base: position 1,122 of record JAOUGW010000321.1, on the reverse strand, counting down.
CTCGAACGCGGTGCCAGCCCAGTGATAGATCGTCCGCTCCCTGCAGCGTTCGAGGTACGGGTACGATCCCTCGTGCCAGCGCCATTCGTCCGCGCCCGACTCGACCTGCGTCTGCGAGCGATCGAGATCGAGCGAACACGCGAGCGTCCTTTCACCGCGACGCCGGGCGACGAGCAGGCGTTCGTGGACGCGGGCGGTCAGCAGCGGACCGCGCGAGGGCATGGATTCGGCGTGGGACGACATGTCGATACGTTACCCGACTCGGGGCGACGATGCGTCAGCCGCGATCGACGCGGCAGGCATAGCAACCGTACCGCGCGTTGTGCACGTGCAGGTACGCGATATCGCCCCGCGCGAAGAACGCCTCGATGCCCGCTGCCAGGTCCGTGCCCGGCATGACCTCCGCAGCGACGATCCGGTGCGTATCGCCATAGGCTCGTACCGAAAGCAGCCGGCGTTGCTGTTGCAGCGGAATGGAGTTCGACACGACCCGGCTGTCCATGGCGTTGCGCCGGATGAACACGGGCCCCGCCGCAGCATACGGCGACGACGCGGGCTGGTGCCAGTAGGTCAGCAGCAACAGCTCTTCGCCGGGCTCTGCGTCCTCGAGCGTCAGCCGGCAGGGATACGCGTGCTGGGCATCCGCGAAGCAGCGCTCGATTCCCGCGGCCTGCAGACCCGCATCGCCCAGCGCGAGGTAGTGAGCCACGTCGATCCAGGGGATGCCACTGATCCGGTATGCCATCGCGTCCTCCATTGCCTGAGCAGGAAGGACATCCTCTGTATCCATCGTTCGTCGCGCGACCCGCATCGTGCTCTATTTCGACGGAGCGAGCCTGCGGGTCACGCTGATGACGCGGGATGCAAGCTGGCCAAGCGCCTGCACGCTGGACGGCGGGTCGATCTGCGCCATCGTCACCTGGTACACGGCTTCCTTGCCCGCGGCGAGCGCGGGATTCGCGACGACCGAGCGGCCCGCCACCAGGAACGTGTCGAGATCACCGAACGCCACCAGCAGCGGTGTACGCGAGGGTCGGTATGGACGCAAGGCACGACGGGCCGCGGCACGCCGTACGTTTGCAGCCGCGCATTCCGCCATCTAGCGCGTGGAATGCCTGCTTC
>JAOUGW010000095.1 GCA_029865465.1 Gammaproteobacteria bacterium | reverse complement strand
ACGCAGGCGACGCTCGTCCGTCGCGTTGGAAATGAACGCCGTCTCGATCAGCATCGAAGGCACGTCCGGCGACTTCAGCACGACGAAACCCGCATGCTGCACGCGCGGGCGGTGCACGTTGCCCACGCCGCGCAGCGCAGCCAGCACGCTGTCGGCCGCTTCGACGCTGTCGCTGATCGATTCCTTCTGCGTGACGTCGAGCAGCACCGACGCCAGCACGTCGCTGCCCTCGTCGAGCGACACGCCACCCTTCAGGTCGGCCGCGTTCTCCGACTCGGCGAGCCAGCGCGCAGCCTCGTCGGTCGCGCCACGCAGCGACAGCACGTACACCGACGAACCGCTCACCGCGCGGTTCTGCACGGAGTCGGCGTGAATCGAGACGAACATGTCGGCGCCGAGCTGGCGCGCCTTGCGCGTGCGGCCGGCCAGGGTGATGAAGTAGTCGCCTTCACGGACCAGGACGGCTTTCATGCCGTCCTCCGCGTTGATTGCCGCCGCGAGCCTGCGCGCGATCGCGAGCGTGACGTCTTTCTCTCGCGTGCCGCCCCGGCCGATCGCGCCGGGATCCTGTCCGCCATGGCCCGCATCGATTGCGATGACCAGGTCGCGGCCCTTGACGGTCGGAGTCGCCACGCTGGTCGGCAACGGAGCGGGCTCGGTGACTCTGGGCGTCGCGGGCGCAGCCACGGCGCGCGAGGTGTCGGCGGCCATGGCGAGCACGTCGTTGCCCGAAGGCGGGGTGCGTGCGGCATTCATGGGCGCGGCCACGACGGCCGGCCTGCCCGGCAGCTCGACGACGACGCGGTGCCCGGCGTTGCCATCGGGGCCGACCACGAAGCTGCGCGGCTTCAGCGCCTCGGTCATGTCGAGGACGACGCGCAAGCCCTGCCCCTGCTGCGGACCCGAGCGCAACGACTTCACCGGGCCCTGGCCGGGTGGCAGCGACTCGTCTGCAGGCAGCACGGTGTGCGCGAGATCGACGACGATGCGGTCGGGGTGGTCGAGAGTGAAGACGTCGTACTCGACCGGCGCCGACAATTCGATCACGAGTCGCGTGCCTTCGGGGCCGGACCACAACCTGACGTCGGTAACGCGAGCGGGGCCCGCCCATGCCGGTAACCAGGCCAGCGACAGCGCCAGCCAGGCGATTCGAAGAGCTGTCGAACGAGGTCCGGACTTCAGCATGGCGCGTAATCTAACGCGCGGGAGGTAGATAACTCAATAAAATTATGAGGATACAGGACGTTTATCACGTACTGTCAGAGCCGCTCGAGCACGACCTGCCCTGCCGGCGAGCGCGCCTCGGCAACGACGTGGCGTGCGTCCGGGCCCGCGTATTCCAGCGTCAGCGCCAGGTCGACCGGGCCGAGTCTGCCCCCCGCCCGGTCCGGCCACTCGACGAGCACCACCGAGCCGGCGCCCCGCAGGTCGCGCAGACCGAGGTCGTCGAGTTCGTCCGGGTGGCGCAGCCGGTACAGGTCGCAGTGCGCGATGTCGCGTCCCTGCAAGCGGTAAGGTTCGACCAACGTGTACGTGGGGCTGCGAACCGGACCGACGTGTCCCAGTTCTGTCAGCAACCCGCCCACGAGCGTCGTCTTGCCGGCGCCGAGCTCGCCGGAGAGCGTGACGAGCAACGACGCGTGCGCAGGCGTGGTCAGCAGCGCTCGCGCGAGACGCGCGCCGAACGCCCGCATCTCGTCTGCACCACGGGCGGCGTGCTCGGTCGTCACCACGGGTTCACGCAGGCACGCACCTCGTCGATGACGTCGGTCGCCAGCATGCCGCGCTCGCCCGCGGCTGCCGCGCGATCGCCAGCGCAGGCGTGGACGAACACGCCGGCCTTCGCGGCGAGCTCGAGGTCGCCGCACTGTGCGGCGATACCTGCAATCACACCGGTGAGCACGTCGCCCATGCCGGCAACGGCCATGCCCGGGTTGCCGCGATCGCAGAGCCAGCCCGCATGCGCCTGCCCCTGCACGATCGAACCCGCGCCTTTCAGCACGATCACGCCGCCGTAGCGCTGCTGCAGGGCGGCGGCGGCGGCCAGTCGATCGCGCTGGATGTCGTCCGTCGTGACGCCCAGCAAGCGCGCCGCTTCGCCAGGGTGCGGCGTGAGCACCCAGTGCCCGCACCTGCGCGGATTGCGTGCCAGCAGGTTGAGCGCGTCGGCGTCGACCACGACCGGCTTCTGCGCAGCGAGCGCCGCAACGAAGATTTCCATTGCCCATGGCGACTGGCCGAGTCCGGGTCCGAGGGCGAGCACCGTCGCGCGCTCCAGGCCGCGTTCCATTTCGCTGCCGCTGTCGACGGCGAGCGACATCAGTTCGGGCCGTGAGCCGAGCGCGCCCAGGCCCTGCAGATGCGCTGCCACGGTGACGAGGCCCGCGCCCGCACGCAGCGCTGCTTCGCCCGCGAGGCGCACTGCGCCACCCATGCCCGCGGCACCGCCGATCACGAGCACGTGGCCGTGACGTCCCTTGTGCGCCGTGCGTCCGCGCACGGGCAGCGCAGCCTTCACGACCGACTCGTCCAGCAGCCGCAACGTGGGACTGGATGCTTCGTAAGCACCCAGCGGCACTTCGAGGTCGTCGAACACGATCTTGCCCGCGCAGTCCGGCCCGGCGCCGAGATAGCAACCCACTTTGCGACCGATGAACGTGACCGTGAGGTCGGCACGCACGGCGCAACCCAGCACGTGACCGGTATCGGCATGCAGGCCGGAGGGAATGTCGACGGCGACGACGGGGCGGTTCGCCGCATTGATGGCCTGGATGCAGTCCGCGGGCAGGCCGGTCACCTCACGCGTGAGCCCCGTGCCGAAGATCGCATCGACGATGACGTCGCCGGCGCGAACCACCGACGCGTGCCACGCCTCGGGCTGCCCGCCCGCCGCGACGAATTCGTCGTGCGCGCGACGTGCGTCTCCCTCCAGGGCGGAGGGATCCGCGATGGCGACGACGTGAACCTTGAGCCCCTGCGCACGGGCGATGCGGGCAACCACGTAACCGTCGCCGCCATTGTTGCCAGGCCCGCACAGCACGACGATCGACCGTGCGTCCGGCCAGCGCTGACGCAGCGCGTTGAGCGCCGCGTGACCCGCGCGCGTCATGAGCTCATAGCCCGGGAGGTCGAAGCGTTCGATGGCTCGACGATCGAGCTCGCGCACTTCGGCGGCAGTGAAGAGCCCGGCGGGGAGCGGGTGCATCCGCGCATTATACTGCCAGCCTCCTCGCCCGGACCGCGCCGTCCCATGCAGCCCCCGATGCAACCCGTCGATGCGCTCGCGCTCTCGATCAAGCGATGGGGCCGTGAACTCGGCTTCCGGAAGGTTGGCATCGCGGGTGTCGACCTGGCCGCAGACGAGCAGCGGCTGGCGGCGTGGCTGGCGCAAGGGCGCCACGGCACGATGCAGTACATGGAACGGCACGGCACCCGGCGCTCGCGACCCGCCGAACTGGTCCCCGGCACGATTCGCGTCGTGAGCGCGCGCATGGATTACCGGGGCGAGACCACGGACCCGGAAGCCGTGCTGCACGATCCCCTGCTCGGTTACGTGTCCCGTTATGCGCTCGGTCGCGACTACCACAAAGTGCTGCGTCACCGTCTCGCGCAGTTGGCGGCGCGCATCGCCGCGGCTGCGGGCACCGCGGGCTTCCGTGCGTTCACCGACAGCGCGCCCGTGCTGGAGAAGGCGCTTGCGCGCGACGCCGGGCTCGGCTGGATCGGCAAGCACACCAACCTGCTCGACCGTCACGATGGCTCCTGGTTCTTCCTCGGCGAGATCTACACCGACCTGCCGTTGCCGATCGACGCGCCGGTCAGTTCGCACTGCGGCTCGTGCACGGCGTGCATCGACGTGTGTCCGACGCAGGCAATCGTCGCGCCCTACGAACTCGATGCGCGGCGTTGCATCTCGTACCTGACGATCGAGCACGATGGCCCGATCCCGGAAGAGTTTCGCGCCGCGCTGGGCAACCGCATCTATGGCTGCGACGATTGCCAGCTCGTGTGCCCCTGGAACCGCTACGCGAAGGTCACCGCCGAACCGGATTTTCGAACGCGGCACGGACTCGACGCGCCAGGCCTGGTCGAGCTGTTCCGCTGGAGCGAGGAGCAGTTCCTGGCTCGGACCGCAGGCAGCGCGATCCGGCGCATCGGTTACGAGCGGTGGTCACGGAACGTCGCGGTGGCGCTCGGCAATGCGCCGCCGACGCCGGAAGTCGTCGCGGCACTCGAATCACGCGCTGACGACCCGAGCGAACTGGTGCGGGAACACGTCCGCTGGGCACTGCGTGCCCAGCGGAGGGGATAGGGGTTAGGGGTTAGGGGTTAGTCGGAGGAGAGGCTGCAGCATCAGGTTCGCCTGCACCTCCGACTAACCCCTATCCCCTATCCCCTAACCCCTTCTCGGAGCGGCGCACTGGATGTTGTCGATCAACCGCGCCTTGCCGATCCGGCCCGCCGCGAGCACGACGACGCGCACGTCATTTTCCGTTGGGACCGCCAAGCGATCCGCAGTGCGAACTTCGAAATATTCCGGCCGGAAGCCCGCCTGCGCGAGCGCTGCGAGCCCTTCGGCCTGCATGCCGGCGTAATCCATGTCGCCCGCTTCGAGCCGGCGCCGCGCCGCATCGAGTGCGCGATACATGGCAGGCGCTGCTGCCCGCTCCGCCGCGGACAGGTACCGGTTGCGCGAACTGAGCGCGAGCCCGTCTTCCGCGCGCACGGTGGGCGCGCCGACGATCTTCACCGGCAGGTTGAGGTCGTCGACCACGCGACGGATGACCGTGAGCTGCTGGAAGTCCTTTTCGCCGAAGATCGCAACGTCCGGCTGCACCAGGCACAGCAGCTTCACGACCACGGTTGCGACGCCCTGGAAATGCCCGGGGCGGAATACGCCGCAGAGAATGTCCGTGAGGCCGGGCACGTCGACGACAGTGCTGCCGACGCTGCCCGAGGGGTACATCTCCTCGACGGTCGGGTGAAACAGCGCGTCGACGCCGTATTCGCCGAGCAGGCTGGAATCGTCATCCGGGGTGCGCGGATACGCGCTGAAATCATCGGACGGCCCGAACTGCATCGGGTTGACGAAGATGCTGGAGATGACGCGCCTGCCATGCAGGTGCGCGGCCGACATGAGGCTGGCATGCCCCATGTGCAGGTTGCCCATGGTCGGGACGAACGCGATGCTCTCGCGCGCGAGCCGCCAGCGCGTGACGGTGGCACGCAGCTCCGCGATCCGCGTGATCGTTTGCATCGTTCGGGCGATCCCTGGTGGCGTCGGCGCGGACGTGCTCAGAAGCAATGCTCGGGCGAAGGGTACGCCCGGCTCTTCACGGCTTCACCGTAGGCCCGGATCGCGGCCAGCGGGCTGTCGCGGCCCTGCTGGAAGTTCTGCACGAACCTGGGCTTGCGTCCCGGCGTGATATCGAGCACGTCGTAGAGCACGAGGATCTGGCCGTCGGTCTCAGGGCCGGCGCCGATTCCGATCACCGGCACGTGCAGTTCCGCCGTGATCTCCTTGCCGAGGTGCGAAGGGATGCACTCCAGCAGCACGACGTCCGCGCCGGAGTCCTGCAGCAACCTGGCATCGCGGCGCATCTGTTCGGCCGCAGCCTCCTCGCGCCCCTGCACGCGGAACCCGCCCGTCTTGTGCACCGACTGCGGCCGCAAGCCCAGATGCGCGCAGACGGCGATGTCATGTTTCGCGAGGAACTCGACGATTTCGGCCTGGCCGGCGCCGCCCTCGAGCTTGACCATCTTGGCGCCGCCTTCCTGCATCAGGCGCACTGCGTTCTTCAGCGCCTCGTCCTTCGAGGTGTAGGTCATGAACGGCATGTCGGCCATCAGGAAAGGCCGGACCAGGCCTTTCGCCACGGCGCGGCAGTGATAGATCACGTCGTCGAGCGTCACCGGTACGGTCGTGTCGTGGCCCTGGATCACCATGCCGAGCGAATCACCGACGAGCACGACGTCGAGATCGGCCGCATCCACGAGGGCCGCGAAGCTCGCGTCGTAACAGGTGATGCAGGAGATCTTCTCCCCCTGCTCCTTCATGCGGCCCAGCGAGGCCACGTTGACGGGCGGACGGGCCGAATCCCGCAGTTGCAATTGGGTGTACATAGGGCCGCCTCGTGCGAGGCCGCAAGGATGAAGGAGCGGCCCTGAAACATCAACGCCGGAAAATGCCCGGGTCTACAGCAGGTTCTTGAGCGGATTGAAGTAGTGGCGCCCCTTGCGGGGCCGGACGATCTCGGCCAGCAGGTTCCGGTAGTCGGCCTCGTCGCCGATCGGATCGATCTCCGCGGCGTTCACGATCAGCACCGGGGCGGCGTCGTACTCGAGGAAGAACCGCGCGTAGCCTTCGGTGAGCCGCTCGAGGTACCGCCGCTCGATCTGCTGCTCGTAGTCGATGCCGCGGCGGGCGATGCGCTCGAGCAGCACGTCGACCGGGGCCTGCAGGTAGACGATGAGGTCGGGCAACGGCGCGTCGATCGCGAGCCGTTCATAGACCTGCTCGTACAGCGCGAACTCCTCGTCGTCGAGCGTGATCCGCGCGAACAGCCGGTCCTTCTCCAGCATGTAGTCGGCGACGCGCACCTTCTCGAACAGGTCGGACTGGCGCAGGTCCTGCAATTGCCGCGACCGCTGGAACAGGAAGTACAGCTGCGTCTGGAACGCGACCGCGCGCGGATTGCGGTAGAAACGCTCGAGGAACGGGTTCTCGGCATCCTGCTCCAGCACCAGTTCGCTGCCGAAGCTGCGGCCGAGGCGGCGCACGAGGCTCGTCTTGCCCACGCCGATCGGGCCTTCGATCACGACGTAGCGGTGCGGCGTCGGCACCGCAGGCTCGGCAACGCCGTCGTCATCCGGGGCACGGTCAGGAGTCATGCGTCGATCCGTTCCAGGCCAGACGGGGCGAGGCGCTGCAGCAACGCATCCACCCTGCCGACGCCCGGCACGTCGAGGGACGGGCTGATTTCGGCCAGGGGCACGAGCACGAAGTCGCGCTCGGCGATGCCTGGATGCGGCAAGGTCAGCGCGTCCTGCTGGCAGCGGGTCTGGCCGTGCACGAGCAGGTCGAGGTCGATGAGGCGCGGCCCCCAGCGCACGATCGGTACTTCGCGCCCGAGACGGGTTTCGAGCGCCTGCAACTCGCGTAACAGCGTCACCGGATCGAGCTGGGTCAGCAGCGCGGCCGCGGCATTGACGAAGTCGGGTTGTTCGACCGGCCCCATGGGGCGCGAGCGGTAAGCTGAAGAACGCAGCATCAGCCGTGTCCCGGGCAATGCAGCCAGTGCTGCAAACGCGCGCTCGACCTGGCGAACGGGTTCCCCGAGGTTGCTGCCGAGCGCGACGTACGCCGGCACCCAGCGCGGTTTCACACACGCGGCGGGTGGAGGCGCAAGGCCTGCGGTCACGGCGTGGGTGCCGGACCGGAAGGCTTGCGGCGACGACGCGGACGCCGCCGCCGGCCCGAAGTTGCGGTCTTCGCGGCCTCGCCCTGCTCCGACACCGGACGGTTCTCGACCATCGCGAGACGATCGTCGCCCGAGGCCTGCTGCAGGTCCGTCCACCACTGGGCGAGTTCCGGGTCGGCCTCGCCGGATTCGGCGCGCAGCAGCAGGAAATCGTATGCCGCACGGAACCGCGGATGCTCGAGCAGCCGCAGTGCGCGACGACCCGAGCGACGCTCGAACCGCGTCTGCAGCATGATCAGTTCGCGCATCGGCAGCGAGAAACGCTTTGGCAGCGCGATTCGCTGCAACTGGCGCCCGATGACCTTGTCGCTGGCGTCGAGCAGCCGCTGCGGATCTTCCGGCAGCGGGCCGTCGGGCGTGCCGAGCTGTCGCAGGATGGCGGGCCACAGCAGCACGGCAAACAGGAACGTCGGCGTCACCGACTTGTCGTCGTGGACGCGATCGTCCGTGCCCTCGAGGCCGAGCTGCACCAGGCGGGCTCCGGCAGACTCCGGCGCGGCTTCGAGCGCAGCGGCGACGTCGGGCATCAGGTGCGGCAGCAACTCGAGGCGGATCAGCCATTCGAGCGAGCCTTCGGCATGTCCGGACAGCATCAGCTTCAGCGTTTCGTCGAACAGGCGCGCTGCAGGCATGCGGTCGAGCATGTAGGCGAGTTCGCCAATCGGTGCTTCCGTGCCCGGATGCAGCGTGAAATTGAGTTTCGCGGCGAATCGCGCCGCGCGCAGCATGCGCACCGGGTCTTCGCGATAGCGCGTCGCCGGATCGCCGATCAGGCGCAGGATGCGGTTGCGCGCGTCCTCGACGCCGCCCACGTAATCCCAGATCGAGTAGTCCTCGATGTTGTAGTAGAGCGCATTGGCCGTGAAGTCGCGGCGCCACACGTCCTCTTCGATCGTGCCGTAGAGGTTGTCGCGCAGGATGCGGCCGTGCTCGTCGATCGAGCGGTGCCCGACCTCGTCGACGCCGTGGTCCTCGTCGATCTCCGTGTGCGCGGCACGGAACGTCGCGACTTCGATGATCTCGTGGCCGAAACGCACGTGCGCAAGGTGAAAGCGCCGGCCGATCAGGCGGCAGTTGCGGAAGGTCCGGCGCACGTCCTCCGGATGCGCGTCGGTCGCGATGTCGAAGTCTTTCGGCTGCACGTTGAGCAGCAGGTCGCGCACGGCACCACCCACCAGGAAGCCCTGGTAGCCGGAGTCCTTGAGCCGATAGAGCACCTTGAGCGCGGCCGGCGAAATATTGGAGCGCGAGACCGGGTGGTCCGCGCGCGCATAGATCGTCGGCTGTGGGGGACCCGCGGGGGTGTCGGCAGTCGCTGCGGCCTTGGCGTCGCGCGACCGGAAGAGTTTAGTGAACGAAAACAAGGGCGGGGAGCTTCCGCTGGACCGTGGAAAACAGCCGCGTATAATACGCGGCTTCCCCAGGACGCGGTTAGTCCAAACCGGTCCGCCACACGCTCCCATCGTCTAGAGGCCCAGGACACAGCCCTCTCAAGGCTGGTACGAGGGTTCGAATCCCTCTGGGAGCGCCAATATTTTCAGGTGCTTACACGCGCCGCATTGAGGATCCCTCGGCCGTGGGAATCTCATGGGAATGCGCCGCTCGGGCGCCGAACACTTCCTTGTTGTTAACACGGCCACTGCAAGCTGGTGGCCCACTCAGGACGCGGTCGGACCCATGCCGTTAGTTGGTCGACCCACGCACCAGTTCGCTTCTCAAGGCGCCCTCGCCGGCCGCCTCCCGCGCCGCGGCCAGCAGTTTCTTGAATAGCGGGAACCGCGGCCTGCGGGTCGTCCCCTATCCGCCCGAGCGCAGCCAGCACCATCGTGTCTACGGCGTCGAGAAAGATCTGGCTGGATCGGCGTCGGTATCGTGCATGCGCGCATGCCTGGGCCTTCTCATGCGGTCAGGCGCCGCGAGTATCTGTCGGGTTCTCGCAGAAAAGGAAACCCCGCCTAACAGCCTGTGTCAAAACTCCGGTGTTTCCGGGCGGCGCGGGATGAACTGACACTGCGGCGCCGATAGTCAGTCTCAAGGTTTCATTCGATCCCACATCGGCGTTAGGAACGAAGAAGGCCGGCGGAAATATTCCACCGGCCTTTTTCGTTCAGAGTTTTGACACAGACTGCTAAGCGGGGTCTCTTGCTAAGTCGAACGTATCGGTCAGTAACATCCGAGTGCACTTTGGATGCTTCCCGACTGTCCGAGCCAGTCGTCCATCTGAGCCGTCGTGATCTTCCAGGAGGCCGGCTTCCGGGTGCCCATGCTCAACCTCCAGATCACCCGCACCTCATAGTCGAAGAATCGCATGACGGCACACGTCGCCTGAATATCGGGCACGGCGTAGTAGACCTGCGCCTGAGCGACCGTTTTCTCGAGGATCCCGGCGGGGCCGAAGCCGGTTACGTCGTCGTGCAACGTCTGCAGGAGCGTGGCGGGGGTGACATCGACGTATGTGCGGAAATTGAAATCCCGTGGCCCGACAAATGCGCCAAAGCTGATCCAGGGTCCGGTTGGATCGGCGGTGGCGGTCGTGAACGCACTGCCAGAGGGGTACAGATCACCCGTGTTGTCCCAGTATGCCAGTTGACTCGACCCGCCCTTCAAGACGATCGCGAGCACGTCGCCTGCCCTGACCGGGATGCCGGGTGTCAGATCGGCACCGACAAACGCGTGATCCACACCGGAAAACGAAATCGTTGCAGAGGCAAGCGCAGTGCCGGGAACCGCGGCGGGCTCGCCGGTGGCAGTCGTGTTCCAGATCTCGAACACCGCGTTGCCGGTGGCACCTACCCCGAACAACCCAACCTCGAACCGCGACAGAGTGCCGGTGATCCCAACCGTAAATGTCTGTGCCCGATATTCTCCTGCGATCTGAGCAAAACCCGAGAATGGGTACTCATTAGCCTGGTCCAGTGTCGGCGCGGCTTGAGCTGCCATCGGCACGGCCAGCAGTCCCGCGGCAAGAATCGCCACCAGTTTGTGTTTCGTCAACGCCATGACATCTTTACTCCTGCGGCGGGTCGAATGGTTTTCCTGGAAAATGTCACGCGAAGGAAACAATCCTTCGACCAATTGTGTCTAGGTACGCCTTGTCACGGCGACGGTCAGTGACAAAGTCACAATACGCTCGGGTCGTTACGACCCCCGTGGGGCCCGAATGCCAGAAAGCAGCCCCGGTGAGCGTCTCAAAGAATCTTCGTCGAGAACGTGTCAATACGCGCTCGGCACAATGCCCGCTGAACCGGCAGCTCGTATACGTACAAGCAAGTCCTCCCGGTGAGAGGTTGCTGGACTTGCCGACGGGTGCATAAACGTCGCCTCGGAAGCATGGCAAGGAAAGGAAGCGATGAAGAAGTCCAGGTTCACCGAGGAGCGGATCCTGTTTGCTCTGAAGCAGGGGGACGCCGGTCAGACTATAGCCCCGGATGAAGCCCGCAGATCGCCACCCCGCGATCCTGCTGCTTGCCTGCGGCGCAACCTCGGCTGGAACCTGTCGACGGACCCGGTGCTCAAGGGCCGGGGCGAGTAGTCGAAGGTGCCGCCGAAGAAGGGCTGATCACCCGCCGAGCTTGATCCCCTCTTTCTCGTCGATCGACCGCTCGCGGTGGATCAGGATCCACTGCGCGTGTTCCTCGAGGGCCGAGTCGCCCAGCACTTTCAGGATGCGGCGCTTGTCGCTGTCGTTGTCGGCGCCGTCGATGCGCCGGCGCGCGTTGCGGAAGATGCGGTACATGAACTCGTACTGCTTGATCAGTTCGGCCTCGGCCGTCGTCTTGGCGTACGACTG
>JAOUGW010000320.1 GCA_029865465.1 Gammaproteobacteria bacterium | reverse complement strand
GACCGCGAAAGGCTCAAAATCACTCCCACTCGATCGTCGCGGGCGGCTTGCTCGAAATGTCGTAGGTGACCCGTGAGATGCCAGCCACCTCATTGATGATGCGGCGCGAACAGAGATCCAGGAACTCGTAGGGCAGCCGTGCCCAGCGTGCCGTCATGAAGTCGACTGTCTCCACCGCGCGCAGCGCGATGACGTAATCGTAGCGGCGACCGTCACCCATGACGGCGACCGAACGCACCGGGAGGAACACGGCAAAGGCCTGACTCGTCTGGTCGTAGAGCCCGTGTGCATGCAGCTCGTCGATGAAAATCTTGTCGGCCTTGCGAAGCAGGTCGGCGTACTGCTTCGATACTTCGCCGAGGATGCGCACGCCGAGGCCCGGGCCGGGGAACGGGTGGCGGAACACCATCGAGCGCGGCAAGCCGAGTTCGAGGCCGAGGCGACGCACCTCGTCCTTGAACAGTTCACGCAACGGCTCGACCAGCTTGAGCTTCATGTGCTCGGGCAACCCGCCGACGTTGTGGTGCGACTTGATGACGTGTGCCTTGCCTGTCTTCGCGCCCGCAGATTCGATCACGTCGGGATAGATCGTGCCCTGCGCCAGCCAGCGCACGCCTTCGAGCTTGTGCGCTTCCTCGTCGAACACCTCGACGAACATCCGGCCGATGATCTTGCGCTTGCGTTCCGGGTCGGCCTCGCCGCGCAACGCATCGAGGAAGCGCTCTGCGGCGTTCACACGGACAATCCTTACGCCCATGTTCTCGCCGAGCATCTTCATGACCTGGTCGCCTTCGTCGGTGCGCAGCAGGCCGTGATCGACGAACACGCAGACCAGCTGGTCGCCGATCGCGCGGTGCAGCAGCGCCGCCACAACGGAAGAATCGACGCCGCCCGACAGGCCGAGCAGGACCTTGTCGCTGCCCACCTGCTCGCGCACGCGAGCGACCGCGTCGGCGATGATGTTGCCCGGCTCCCAGCGCGCCTCGCACGCGCAGATCTCGCGGACGAAACGCTCGATCATCCGTCCGCCCTGCAGAGTGTGGGTCACTTCGGGATGGAACTGCACCGCGTAATAGCGGCGCGTCTCGTCGGCCATGGCCGCGAGCGGCGCATTCGCCGAGGATCCTACGGGCACGAAGCCGGCCGGGATCTCCTCGACGCGGTCGCCGTGGCTCATCCACACGTCGAGCACGGCGCGCCCCTGCGGGTCGCGATGATCGAACAATTCATTGAACAGGCGGCAGGGTGCGGTCACGGTGACCTGTGCGTACCCGAACTCGCGGTGATCGGAGCCGCTGACCCGGCCGCCGAGTTGCTGCGCCATCGTCTGCATGCCGTAGCAGATGCCGAGCACGGGCACGCCCGCCTCGAACACGGCCTGCGGCGCCTTGGGCGGCTGCGCATCCGTCACAGACTCGGGCCCGCCCGAGAGGATGATGCCGTGCGCCCCAAAGGCGCGAACGTCCGTCTCGCTCGTGTCCCAGGGATGGATCTCGCAGTAGACGCCGCTTTCGCGGACGCGTCGCGCGATCAACTGGGTGTACTGGGCCCCGAAATCGAGGATCAGGATCCGGTGCGCGTGAATGTCGGGCGGACGCACCGTCGTCGACGCCTGCTCAGCTGACACGGTAATTCGGCGCTTCCTTGGTGATGGTCACGTCGTGGACGTGGCTCTCGCGCACGCCCGCGTTGGTGATGCGCACGAACCTGGGCTGCGTGCGCATCTCGTCGATGTTGGCGCTGCCCGTGTAACCCATCGCAGCGCGCAGGCCGCCCGCGAGCTGGTGCAGGATCGCGACGATGCTGCCCTTGTAGGGCACGCGGCCTTCGACGCCTTCCGGCACGAGCTTCTCGATTTCGGCCGAGGCGTCCTGGAAGTAACGGTCGCGCGAGCCGTTCGACTGGGCCATCGCGCCGAGCGAACCCATGCCGCGGTACGACTTGTACGAAGCGCCCTGGTACAACTCGACCTCGCCGGGCGATTCCTCGGTGCCGGCGAACAGGCCGCCCATCATCACGCAGTGCGCGCCCGCGACGATGGCCTTGGCGACGTCACCGGAGAAGCGGATGCCGCCGTCGGCAATCAGCGGCACGCCGTGCGGCGCCAGCGCGGCAGCCACGTTCGCGACCGCGGAGATCTGCGGCACGCCGACCCCGGCGACGACACGCGTCGTGCAGATCGAGCCCGGGCCGATGCCTACCTTGACGGCGTCCGCACCGGCGTCGATCAACGCCATCGCGGCCTCGGCCGTCACGATGTTGCCGGCGATGACCTGCTGGTTCGGCCACTTCGCCTTGATGCGCTTGACCGTCTCGATCACGCCGCGGCTGTGGCCGTGGGCCGTGTCGACGACGATGACGTCGACGCCGTTCTCGCGCAGGGCCGCCGCGCGATCGAGCGTGTCGGCGCCCGTGCCGACCGCCGCGCCGACGCGCAGCGCCCCGCGTTCGTCCTTGCACGCACGCGGGAACTCGGTCGCCTTCTGGAAATCCTTGACCGTGATCATGCCCTTCAGCTGGAAGTCGTCGCCGATGACGAGCACCTTCTCGATGCGGTGCTTGTGCAGCAGCATCAGCACGTCTTCCTTGGGTGCGCCCTCGCGCACGGTGATCAGTCGTTCGCGCGGCGTCATGACCGCGGAGACCGGCGCGTCGTAGCGCGTCTCGAAGCGCAGGTCGCGGTGCGTGACGATGCCGACGGCCTTGCCGTCGCGCACCACCGGCACGCCCGAAATGTTCTTGGAGCGCGTGAGCTCGAGCACCTCGCGGATGGTCTGCTCGGGCCGCACCGTGATCGGGTCGTGGATGATGCCGCTCTCGAAGCGCTTCACGCGCGCGACCTCGCGCGCCTGCGACTCGATGGTCATGTTCTTGTGGAGGATGCCGATGCCGCCTTCCTGCGCGATCGAAATCGCGAGGCGGTGCTCGGTGACGGTGTCCATGGCGGCCGACACGATCGGCAGGTTCAGCTTGATGCCGCGCGTCAGTTGCGTGGCCAGGCTGACCTCTGCCGGCAGGACCTGGGAATAGGCCGGCACGAGCAGGACGTCGTCGAAGGTGAGGGCTTCCTCGAGAATTCGCAGCATTGGGCGACCCGGAGCGAAAGGAAGCGCGGCATTGT
>JAOUGW010000094.1 GCA_029865465.1 Gammaproteobacteria bacterium | reverse complement strand
GATGGAGTTCGCGATCGGCGTCTACATCCTGCGCCAGCCGGATCCGACGCAACCGTCGCGCAACAACCGGGTGATCGACTTCGAGTCCTTCCGCCACCTTTCGCTCGACCCTCGCCACAGCCGCTATCTGCAGCGGGTGATCGGCACAACGTGGACCCCGGGCGCCGCAAACGACGACGACGACCGCCCGCTGCGGCGCGAGGACCGGCGATCGGAGGGCGGGTCTGCTTACGTGCGTGTCCGGGATCGTGCCTGGGCGCTCACAGAGCCCCTGCGCACGACGACGCTGCAGAGCATCCGCAGCGGCCCCGAGTTCCTGGTCGACGAGCTGCCCGACGGGCGGCGCGAGCCGTCGCGGCGGTCCCTCGCTGGCGGCGGCGACGGCATCCCGCTGCTGCAGGACAGCGACTACGTCGGCACGGACCATCCCGATCCGGAGCGACGCACCGGGTTGCACGCGCTGCGGAACGTGGAGGACATCAGCATCGTCGGCGCGCCCGGCCGTGTCAGCGCCGAACTGCAGGGGGCGCTCATCTCGCACTGTGAACTGATGCGCTACCGCTTCGCTGTGCTCGACGGCGTGCCGCCACCGAATGACGCGCTGGCGGATATCCAGACACAGCGCCAGCAGTTCGACACCAAGTACGCCGCGCTGTACCACCCCTGGCTGGTCGTCCCGGACCCGTACCCAGTAGTTCTGCCACCGCCCGACTACGCCGTCCCGCCCTCCGGTCACGTGATCGGTGTGTATGCGCGAACGGACATCGAGCGAGGGGTGCACAAGTCACCGGCCAACGAGGTCGTGCGCGGTGTCACGGGCCTGCAGCGGGCGCTCACCAAGGAGCAGCAGGACGTCCTCAATCCGTATCCGGTGAACATCAATGTGATCCGCGACTTCCGCAACAACAACCGCGGCATCCGGGTCTATGGCGGACGCGTGATTACCAGCGACTCGGACTGGAAATACGTGAACGTGCGCCGCTTGTTGATCTTCATCGAGGCGTCGGTGGATCGCGGCCTGCAGTGGGTCGTGTTCGAGCCGAACGCCGAGCCGCTGTGGGCGCGAGTGCGCCGCTCCGTGAGCAACTTCCTGACGCAGGTATGGCGCAACGGCGCGCTCGAGGGGACCAGGGTCGAGGAGGCGTTCTTCGTCAAGTGCGATCGCACGACCATGACGCAGACCGACATCGACCAGGGCCGGCTGATCTGCCTGGTCGGCGTGGCACCCGTGAAACCTGCCGAGTTCGTGATCGTCCGCATTGGCCTGTGGACGGCACACGCCGACGAATGAGGAGAGACGTATGGCGACCGACAAGCGCAATGATCCGTTTCGTGCATGCAACTTCGCGATCGAAATCGACGGGATCGCACGCGGGGCGTTCTCGGAGGTGGGTGGTCTCACCGCAGATGGGGATGCCGTCGACTACCGGGAGGGAACCGACCTGCAGCACAACGTGCGCAAGCTCGTGGGGTTACGGAAGTACACGAACCTCACGTTGAAGCGCGGCTACACCCCCGACGACTCTCTCTGGAAGTGGTACGGCAACATCATGAACGGGCAGCCCGACCGGCGGAACGTGACCATCGTGCTGATGAACGAGGCGCGCGAGCCCGTCATGCGCTGGCACGCCGAGAATGCGTGGATCAACAAGATCGAAGGGCCTGCGTTCAAGGCGAGCGGCAACGAGGTGGCGATGGAGTCGGTCGAACTCGTCCATGAAGGCCTGACGATCGAGCTGTAGGCCGAGCGCGCATGACCACCTACGACACACCGGGCGCCTGCATCGAACGGGCCGATCTCGCGCAGGCCGGCATCAGCCGGTTGCGCACCGATGTGGCTGCGTTCGTCGGCATTGCCGAGCGTGGTCCGTCACATCGGGCGGTCGCGGTCGAGTCGTGGAAGCAGTTCGGTGCGATCTTCGGCGGCCTGATTCCCGGCGGATACCTGGCCTATGTCACCAAGGCCTTCTTCGAGAACGGCGGGCGTCGCTGCTGGATCGTGCGCGTGGAAAGCGCGGCCGCGGCCACGGCCAGCATCACGCTGCCGGATTCCGGCGGGCCAGCGGTCTGGAGGATCGAGGCCAGCTCGAGCGGCGCATGGGGGAATGCGCTGCGCATACGCGTACTCGAGAACCGCAGGTCAAGCCAGCGCGCGCTGCGCGCTTCGGCGGACGGTGCCGAGGTCGCCTCCGTGGCGGGCTTTGCGCGAGGCGACACCGTCGAGCTGATCCAGCTCCAGTCCAGCGGCGTACAGCGCGAGCGTCGCGTGCTGTCAGCGGTCGACGAGGTGCGGCGCCGCCTGATCTGGAACCATGCCGACGTCCTGAACCACATCGATGCCGTACTGCGGCTGCCCTCCGACCGGCCGTTGACCGTCATCGATCCATCGGCGCCGCTGCGGATCGAAGCGGTCTCATACGAACTGCAGGTCTTTTTGCACGGCCGGCCGTGGCGGGTGTACCGAGACCTCGCCACCGCGCCCGTGCATCAGCGTTATGGCCCGCGCGTCGTCAATGGCGTGGCGGCGCTGTTTGCGGTCGATTCGGCGCGCAGCCGCCAAGGATCGTCACCGCTCGACACGGCAGGGATCATCGCCTTCGGCCGGCGAACGCGGACCGCTGCGTATCCCGAGCCGGTGCGGATCGTCGAGTGCCGCGAGGCACCCGACGGCAGCGCCGGAGTGCTTGCGCCCATCGAGCAGCGCGCGCCGCTGAAAGGGGGGTTCGACGGCCTGGCGTCGCTCGCCGCCACGGACTTCATCGGCATTGGCGGCAGCGCCGACGACTCGGATCGAACGTTGCTGTCCGGTCGCTACGGCATTGCGGCGCTGGAGGAGATTGACGAGATATCGCTGGTCGCGGTACCGGACATCCACATCCAGCCGCGCATCCTGGGGTTCGTGCCGCCGCCCGCGTGCGAGCCCGATCCGTGCCTGCCGGGCGCACCGGCCGCCGCCGAACCGGCGCCGGCGAGCAGCGAGGAGCGGTTCCCTCGCTTCTCCAGCGCCGAAGTCGAGAGGGTCCTCGGAGCGCTGGTCGATCACTGCGAACGCCGCCGGGACCGGGTTGCGCTGCTCGATGCACCGTTCTCCGCCGCGACCGGGCGTCGTCCAGGCGTCGCGGCCGTGCGCGACTTCCGTCGGCGGTTCGATTCGACTTACGCAGCGCTGTACTTTCCGTGGCTCAGCGTCCGCGACGAACTCGTGCAAGGCCGCACGACGCTCGAGGTGCCCCCCTGCGGGCACGTGGCGGGCCAGATTGCGGCGACCGACCTGCGCGTCGGTGTCCACAAGGCCCCCGCCAACGTGCCCATGCTGATGGCCGAGGGCGCGACCTTCGCCATCGACGAGGCCACGCACGGCCTCCTCAACTCGGAAGGCATCAATGCAATCCGCGCGTTGCCTGGCCGTGGTCTGCGCATCGCCGGCGCGCGCCTGGTATCGAGCGATCCGGACCTGCGATTTCTGAACGTGCGTCGTCTGCTGCTGTTCATCGAGCGCTCGATCGAGGCGTCGATCCAGTGGGCAGTGTTCGAAGGCAACGACTGGATGACCCGCGCGAAGCTGACGCTGTCGATCGGCAGCTTCCTGACTGAGCTGTGGAGCCGCGGTGCGCTGATGGGATCGCAGGCCGAGGAGGCGTTCTACGTACGCTGTGACGAGACTAACAATCCGCCGGGGGCCCGGGACCGGGGCGAGATGCGGATCGAGATCGGCATCGCCCCTTCGGTGCCGTTCGAGTTCGTCGTACTGCGGATCGGCCGCAGCGGCGACGCGTTCGAGTTCAGCGAATCGGCGCGGGAGGCGTTCTGAGATGGCCCTGTTTCCCGCGCTGCGCAGCGATCCAGCGCTCAACCACAACTTCGTCGTCAGCCTGCTCGACACCAGCAGCGTGCTGGCGACCATCGGATCGGCCCTCGTCTCGGGGCTGCTCGATGCGGCGGCCGGCGGATTCTCCGAGTGCCAGGGACTCGAGGCCAGCATGAAGGTCGAGGAGTACTCCGAAGGCGGGAACAACGGCGCGGTGCTGAAATTCCCGGGTCGGGTGTCGTGGGCCAACATCGTGCTGAAGCGGGGCCTGGCCACCAACACGACGCTCTGGGACTGGGCCTACAGCTTCGTGCAGGGAAGGGGCCGGCGCCGCGATGGCGTGATCGTGCTGTTGAACGAGCAGATGCTGCCGAACAACGTCTGGTACTTCCGGCGTGGCCTGCCGCTCAAGTATGCCGGGCCGCAAATGAACGCGACGCAGAACCAGGTCGCGGTCGAGTCGATGGAGATCTCACACGAAGGCATCTACCAGCTGCCACTCGTCGGCCTGGCCGGCGGCATCGGCACGGCGCTGGCCGGTGGCGGGATCGGGGCCGCCGTCAGCGGCGGTGTCTCCGGCGGGGCCGGGTTGCTGGGGTAACCATGGATTTCAACATCGGAAAGGTGACCGGGACCGTGCACGCCGTCGATGGCGAGTCACTGCTGTCGCCGCACACGCTCGAGCAGATCGTGCGAGCCGTGCTGCGCGCACTCGAGGACGGCGAGCTGCACCAGCGGCGCGCCCAGTCCGACACGCGCGTGACGGCCGGCATCGCATATGACCAGGAGCACGCGAAGTGAGCACGCAGATCCGCAAGGCCGTGATCTATGTCGAGTGGCAGGATCGCGCGCGCGAGCCGAAACAGATCGACGTGCAGTACAACCCGACCGAGTTCACGCTCGACAAGCAGGTGACGCTCGGCGAGGTCGGCATTCCGGGGCTCGACGCACCGGTCCAGCAGTTCGTGCGCGGCAATGCCGAGAAGCTGACGCTCGACCTGTTCTTCGACACCACCGAGCACGGCATGGGTGCGGGCGCCGTCGGGGTCAACACCGAGACGGACAAGGTCTACCAGTTGCTGAAGATCGAGCCGGAGCGCCATGCCCCTCCGGTCCTGACCTTCGTGTGGAACGACCAGTTTCCCGGGAGCACCATTGGCGGTGCGCCCGGGAACGTGGCCGGGGCCGCCGCCAAGGCGGTGTCGGGTGCGGCGATGGGTCTCGCCGCCTCCGTGGCCGACACAGCCGTCGCCGCGACCGGGAGCCTCGGCGCGGCGGCGCTCGGGATCGCGGGGCCGGCGCTCGGCAACCAGCGGCGCAACGGCTTCCGGTGCGTGCTGGAATCGATCAAGCAGAAGTTCACGCTGTTCTCCCCGGATGGGGTGCCGCTGCGGGCCACGCTCACGGTCACGCTGCGCGAATACAAGACGCTCAACGACCAGCTCGAGCAGCTCAACCTGAGCTCGCCCGACCGGACGCACGCGCACGTGCTCGCGCAGTCCGAGTCGCTCTCGCAGGTGGCATTCCGGTACTACGAACGCTGCGGAGACTGGCGTGCCGTGGCGGACCAGAACGCGATCGACGACCCGCGACGCCTGACGATCGGGCGTGTGCTCGAGATCCCGAAGCTCCCGTAGCGCGGTCATCCCCGGAGAAACTGCTGACATGACAACGGTCACCCTCGCGCAAGAAGCTCGAAGCGTCGGCGAGTTCTATGTGCCGCGTTTCGAGGTCCATGCGATCGGTGCATCGGCGCCGGATGTGCTGATCCGCGATGTCACGCAAGTGACCTACAAGGACAGCCTGAAGGAAATCGACAGCTTCGAGCTGACGGTCGGCAACTGGGACTCCCACGCGCGCCAGTTCAAGTACATCGGCTCCGAGAATGCCAAGACGCTGTCGCCGGCCTCGCCCGAGGCGCGGCGCTACAAGCTGTTCGAGCCCGGCGCCCGCGAGTTCGAGCTGAAGCTCGGCTACGGCGGCAAGCTGACGACGATGACGCGCGGCAGCGTCACGACCATCGAGCCGACATTCCCGGCGACGGGGCCGTCGACCCTCACTGTCCGCGCGCTCAACGTCCTGCACCGCCTGCGCGACAAGCAGCGGTCGCAGCACTGGA
Organism: Gammaproteobacteria bacterium; assembly: GCA_029865465.1. Taxonomy (GTDB): domain Bacteria; phylum Pseudomonadota; class Gammaproteobacteria; order Steroidobacterales; family Steroidobacteraceae; genus RPQJ01. The sequence goes on along the minus strand of JAOUGW010000094.1, from coordinate 5,385 downwards.
CGAACAAGCGTGACAGCGAGATCGCACGCGGGATCAAGACCCTGACCGATCCGGCCACCCAGCGCAAGGTAAAGGTCCGCATCAGCAATGCGGCGCTGAGCAAGGAGAAGCGTCTCGAGTACGTCGCCCAGGACAACCAGTACGACGTCGACTTCCTGTTCCTGCGCGCGCGCAATGCCGGCTACGTCGTATTCGTCGACTCGGAAGAGAGCGCGAACGGGAAGGTCGAGGAGTTCCTGTACTTCGGCCCGTCCGACGAACGGCATCCGCGCCAGCGCGACGTGACCTACGAACTCGCCTGGGGCGTTGCGCTGATCGACTTCAAGCCGACGCTGTCGACGACCAGGCAGGTGCGCAGCGTGGAAGTGCGCAGCATGGACATGCAGACGGGCAAGGTCATCAAGGCGAAAGTCGACCTGAAGCACCCGGACCTGCGCACCAACCGCGACCTGCTGCCGCTGCTCACTGCGCCGGGGGCGCAACCACGCGACGAGGTCGTCACCAACGAGCCGCAGCCGACGCCGCAACAGGCGGAGCGGCGCGCCCTGGCCATCCTCTCGGACCGTCTCAAGGAGATCGTCACGGCCCAGGGCACGACGATCGGGTTGCCGGACCTGCGGGCCGGCCGTCGGGTGCGGATCAAGGGGGTCGGCGCACGATTCTCCGGCACGTACTTCGTCACCGAGACCACCCACACCCTCAACGACTCGGGATACACGACGCGATTCTCGGCGCGTCGTGAAGAGCCACTGGCGGAGTAGGTCATGAGCACACGCAACGGGGTGGTCAACGCATTCGTCAAGAAGGTCGACGCCAGGCAGGGAAGGGTGATCGTCGAGTACCGCGCGATCGACGACCAGCTCGAGAGCGCGTGGGCGCCGATCGCGAGTCCGATGTCCGGCAAGGGTCGCGGGGCCCTGTTCATGCCGGAGCCCGGCGACCAGGTCCTGGTCGCGTTCCACGACGGCCGGTTCGATTCGCCTTACGTCGTCGGGTTCCTGTGGAACGGCGACCAGGTGTCACCCGAGGACTCGCCGGACAACCGGGTGATCGTCACCCCTGGCGGGCATCAGCTCCGATTCGAGGACAAGGACGGGGCGAAGCGCGTGGTTCTTACCTCCGAGGGCCAGTTGCGCGTCGAACTCGACGATGCCAACAGGCGCATCGTCGTGACTGACATGGAGAGCAAGAACCACGTGACCATCGATCTCGCCGGCTCGATTCGCATCGAGGCGGGCGCGCAGGTAACAGTGGAGGCGCCGCACGTCTATCTCACCGACAGCGGGTCTCACCCGGTGACCTACGGGGACGAACTGCTGCAGTACATCAACGCGCAGTTGATCACGGCGCTGCAGTCGCACCTGCATCCGGCGCAGCTTGCGCTGGGCATCTTCCCGGTCGTGCCGGCGCCGCCGATTGTGCCGTTCCCGCCTGCGACACCGGCAATCTACTCATCGCGCGTTACGACAGGGTAACCGCATGGCAGCACTGAAGGGCGGCCGGGTGGCCGATTTCACGAACAGCATGGCCGAGTCCATGGAAACGGCGATGAACGAGGAGTGGATGGCACGCACCGGGAGTCACCTGCCAGACGAGGGCCGGGATGATCGCCGACTGCTGCTGGCGGCGATCGCCCGCGGAATGCTGGCGTACCTGAAGGCGAACGAGACGGCTCTGGTCTCGGCAATCGCGATCGATCTCGGCACGGGTCCCGTCGCGCGGCCCGTCACCGAGGTCGACCTCAACTACGTGGGCGATTGAATGAACGTACAGCCAGACAAGCGTCGCTTCCTCGGGACCGGATGGAAGTTCCCGCTGCAGGTGACGCCGAACGGCCGGATCGCGCAGGCGCGCGCGGAGCAGCGTGTCGAGGAGTCGATCCTGCTGATCCTCGCCACCGCGCGCGGCGAGAGGCCGATGCTGCCTGACTTCGGCTGCGGCATGCACGACCTGGTGTTCGCCCCGAACAGTGCCAGCTCCGTCGCGCTGGTCGTGCACCTGGTGCGCGCGGCGCTGGTCAAGTACGAGCCGCGCGTCGACGTGCTCGACGTTCATGCCGAGAGCACCGCCGACAGCGCGAACCGCCTGCTCATCCGCGTCAACTATCGCATTCGCGCGACGAATGCGATCGGCAACCTCGTCTACCCGTTCTACGTCACCGAGGGGCGCTAGATGGCACTCAAGGACGCCATGCCGGTGATCGACGACCGTCGCTACGACGACATCGTCGAGGAGATCAAGACCCGGATTGCGCGCTACACGCCAGAGTGGCGTCCGGATGCATCGGCATGGACGGATTACAACGAAAGCGACCCCGGCATCACGCTGGCGCAGCTCGTCGCCTGGCTGTCCGAGATGCTGCTCTACCGGATGGGCAAGGTACCGGAGCTGAACTACCTCAAGTTCCTCGAGATGCTCGGTATCGAGCCGCAGGCTGCGCGGCCAGCCACGGTCGACGTGACCTTCCCCGTGGTCGATTCCACGCCGGCCCCGTACGTCGACGTGCCGGTGCGTACCCAGGTGAGCGCGCCGGCCGATGACGACGGACCGCCACTCGTCTACGAGACGCAGCGCAGTCTGCGGGCGCTGACGGCCACCCTGCAGTCCGTGCAGGCCTTCGATGGCAGCGGTCACCAGGACGTAAGTGCGGAAAATGCGGGGCTGCAGTCCTTCGCGCCGTTCGGCGCGCTGGCGAGCGTCGATTCCGCACTGGTGCTCGGCTTCGGGTACCCGGCGGCCTATCCGAAGAACAAGGACGAGTTCCCGGCGACGACGTTCGACCTTGCAATCGTCACGCCGACTGGCAATGAAAGAGGCGCCGTCGCGACCTGCGGTTTCCAGGCGACACCGGCGTACGCGCCCGCGAAGCTGCAGTGGGAGTACTGGAACGGCGCCGACTGGACGCGGCTCGATGCGCTGAAGGACGAGACACTGGCCCTGACGCGTCCAGGATACGTCACGCTGCGCACGCCGACTGTGGGCGCGATGAAGCGCGACTACCTCGGGGCGTACCAGAATGGTCCTGGCCGCGACCCGTTGTTCTGGATTCGTGCGCGACTGGTCAAGGCGCAATACGAGACTCCGCCCGAGATCGTCGCGGTGCGCGCCAACACCGTCCCGGCGCTGCAGGCGCAGACGGTCTACGGGGAAGTGCTCGGGGGCACGGACGGGACCCGGCAGCAGCACTGGAGGCTCGCCAACACGCCGGTCATCGCTGGCAGCGTTCACATACAGATCGACGACGGCACAGGGGCGACGGCATGGGATGTCCGCTCCGACCTGCTCGACGCCGAAGCCGGCGAGAAGGTGCTGGCGCTCGCGCCGTCCACCGGCACTCTGACGTCGGGAGACGGTGTGCACGGCGCGATCGCAGTCGCGAACGCGGCCAATCCCGACGCAAACGTCGTGGCGGTCGAGTATCGCTACGGCGGGGGTGCCCGCGGCAACATGCCGGCCGGCGCCATTCGCTCCGTGCTCACCGCGGTCGATCACATCGACAGCGGCAAGGTCGCCAACCTGTTCGCGGCGGTGGGCGGAGTCGATGAGGAGCCGCTCGCTCGGGCGAAGGAACGGGCCCGCCGCAGCATCCGCGCCCAGGACCGCGCCGTCACGGCGGCCGATTTCGAACTGCTGGCAACCCAGGCGGCGGACATCGCGCGCGCGAGGACTTTACCGTTGTTCCACCCGGAGTTCCCGACCGTGAAGGTGCCCGGGGCCGTGACCGTGATCGTCGTGCCCAACGCCAGGCGAATTCGCGGGCAGCCGTTCAGGCCAATGCCATCGGATGGCCTGCTCAGGACCGTATGCGCATACCTCGACAGCCGGCGACTGGTGACGACGGAGGTCTTTGTCGCGGCACCCAGTTACCAGGAGATCCGTGTCGACGCCCAGATCGTCTCGAGTCCCGATGCGGACACGGCGGCGGTGCGTGAAGCGGCGGAGCAGGCGGTGACCGACTATTTCGATCCGATCATCGGCGGCGACGATGGCACGGGCTGGGGCTTCGGCGAGACCGTGCGCTACTCCAAGGTCTACCAGAGGATCTTCTCGGTTGACGGGGTCGACTCGATCGACGGCCTGACGATCACGCTGGACGGGGAGACGTATCCGGAGTGCAAGGACGTGCCCATCGCGACCAATGCTCTGCTGTGCTCCGGGGCGCACCGTCTCGAGGTCCAGCTGGAACCCGAGGAGATGTCGGCATGAGCGCGACGGCCGGATCGTTGTCGCCGGCGCAGCGCATGGCGCTGCACGTCGGGCCGGGGAGTGGGCTCCCGCACGACCCGCTGGCGTTCGTGCTCTACGGCTGCGGGACCGCGGAACCAAGCGCCGGCTTCGCAGTCGGGCAGCTCGACAACGTGGAGATCGGCGCGTGCCGGCGGACGCTCATGCTCAGGCCCGCGCCCGGGGAAGAACGGCTGCTGACCGAAGCATCGGGGAGCTTTGGCGGACTCCAGCCGCCGACCAGCGTCGCCGTGGCGGCAGCGGGCGATGTCTACGCCGTGGATCGCGCCACTGCGACGCTCAAATACTTCGACCCGTGCGACTGCGTGTTCAAACCCGTGCCGTGCTTCACCCGTGCGCGCGTGCTACCGAACAGCGACTGCACGCCGCCGCCGGTGCGCCGTGCCGTGCCGCTCAACGAGCTCAGTGACCCGACGGGCCTCGCGATCGCCGGCACGCGCTTGTACGTCGTGGATCGGGGTCACCACCGGGTGGTGGTGGTGAGCCTGGTCGGCATGGTGCCGCGTGCGGCACTGCGTCTGCCCGCTGCCTCGGGTCTGCGTCACCGCTGGACGCCATTCGCCGTCGCCGTGGACGCACACGGGCAGGTCCACGTGAGCGACCCGGACTCGGGCCGCATCGACCGCTTCGACGCAGCGGGCCGCTGGTGCGGCGCCTGGACGAGCCTCGGGCAGGCGACGCATCTCGCGGTCGATGATGCTGGCATTCTGCTGGCGGTGATCGCGGATGGGGGCACCGATGCGACGGGTCGCCGAGTCCCGGTCGCCGTGGAGTTCGTGGACGGTCAGCCGCGTCCGCTCGACGCAGCGGCTGCAGGGCTGGCGCACCGCCTGGCGAGCCGTCGAATCGCGGTGGACCGACGCGGGGCGCTGCATCCTGGTCCCCTGTGCGAGGTGCCGTCGGGCGTCGCATTCTGGGCAGACGGCCAGCCGGTCGCCGACAAGGACGCGGTCGCAGCCTCGCTCTATGCCACGACCGGAACTTATCTCAGCACGGCCCTCGATTCGCGTCGCCTCGGTTGCGTGTGGCATCGGGTGGTGCTCGCCGGCACGCTGCCTGAGCGCGCCGCGATCGCAATCGAGACGACCACGTCGGACGTGGAGCTCGAACCAGGGGAGCTCGCGGATCCGCTGCAGCGGT
>JAOUGW010000319.1 GCA_029865465.1 Gammaproteobacteria bacterium | reverse complement strand
GGCTGAAGGATCTCGAGAACTCGGAACTCCGGCAGGCTCACGGCACCGACGCCCCTCCTTTCGACTTTGCCTGGATGTGGCAGGAACTGGGCATCGAATCCGAGCGGTAACCTGGCCAACAGTCCGCGAAAGACCGCGCTCAGCGCTGCGCCGTAGTTGAAGCGCCCGAACGCGGCCCTCACGACCGCGCGTACCAGGCCCGGACACCGGCGTGGTCACGTACGGCGTCGTGCACGCCGACGAGCCTGGGGTAGCCGGCGAAGATCGTCGCGGGAACGTGATCAACCTTGCCGGCGTTGAACCAGCGCACTGCCATGTGGAGCTTGAGGTCCACGACGTGGATCTTCTCTCCACCGAAGAATGGCCCGGCGGTGATGTTTCTCTCCGCAGCCTTGGCCCACGCGGGCAAGAACCCTGCGACGAGCGCCTCGCGAGCGGCCTTCTTTTCGGCGTCACCCATGCGCAGCGTCGGCGAGACGTGCGCGCGCAGATCCTCCACGTGCTGCATCATCCCTTCGTGGCGGGCCGCCTCGAAGTCGTCGGCCGGGTGCAAGCCGTGGCGGCGTCCGATCAGCACCAGGATCGCGTTCGAGTGCGCGAGCGCCGGCCTTCCGGGCAACTCCAGCACCGGCAGGCTGCCGTAGGGCATCCGGTCCTTCAGCGCCGGCCAGTCCGCGGGCTTGATGCGCACGTCTTCGAAGTCGATGCCCGCGAGGTGCAGGGCGAGGCGACACTCTTCCCCGCGACTCACGGGGGCGTCAAAGTAGATCAGCCTGGGTTTGCTCATAGTGGCAAAAGCATATCACCGCCGGTGAGCACGCCGCTCCTGGATTCCCGCTGTCGCGTGACGCGCAACGATCCTCGCGCGTCGATTCATCGCGACCAGCAACGTGGCCACCAGGGCCGCGAGCATGAACGCACGCACCGGGAACGCAATCGCCAGGACCAGCGGCGTCAACAGCAACCGCACGAGCGTCCGCAGCCATTCGTGCTCGGCGATGACGGCCGCGAGCGGTGGCGAGTGACGGTAGTAGAAGCCGATGAACGCGCGCCCGAGCGCGGTGCGTTGCAGGTAACGGTCGCGGAACTCCCGCAGCACCCGGACGTGGGGCTCGAGCGGCGAGCCATAGGCGGCCGTGGCGATGAAGCAGCTCACTTTCGCGCCGCTATCCGGTACCAGGTCTGAGCAGTCGGTGAACGGTGGGATATCACTCGTCGCCGTGACCTGGTTGTTTGTCGTCAGGTAGTCGGTGTCGCTGCTCGATGTTGCGAAAGCGGATGTCGCCGTCTGCTGTCGCGTGTTCCTGAAGTCGTCGGAGATCAAGTGCAGCGCGACTTGCGTGCCGGCGGCGATGGACGGCACGGTGCAGCGCGTGGTCGTGCAGCCGGCGCTGTCGAAACGGAGTCCCGGGATCGCCGCCGGCGCCTGGGTCAGGTCGACGAACACGTTGCTCGCGACATCCGGGCCCCGGTTCGACACGTACACGTACGCGTCGAGGTGGCGCGTTTCAGTGCAGGGAAGAACGAAGGTGCCGTTGGCGCTGACGCCCAGGTCGACACAGCGGTCGGCCGCGGATCGCTTCACCGCCGCAACCGCCCGGTTGTTCGCTGTCTGCGTATCGAGGGCGAGGCTGCTGACCGCGACATTGACGCTGCAAGGCGGCTGCGTCGTCGTCGCGACGATGGCGGGGATGACCAGCGTGGCGTTGGCGCCGGCGGCCAGCGCGCCAATCGACCAGATTCCGGTCGCAGCGTCGTACGTCCCGGTGCTCGGAAACGCGGCCATCCCTGTTGGAATCCTCAGCTCCGCCGGCAGCTGGTCCGTGACCTGCACGCCACTCGCGTCATCCGTTCCAATGTTGCTGGCGGTGATCGTGAACTGGACGGGCTGCCCGGCCGCCGGTACGGCGGTATCGACCGTCATCTGCAGTGCAATGTCCGGCGCAGCGCAGAGCCGCTGGGGAACCAGTGCGAGGACCGCGACCACGGTGAGTGCGGTCACGCCAACAAGGTGCAGTCGCATGAGGATCCCTCCTTGCTCAGGTCCGCCGGGTTGAGCCGGAGCACATCCCACCAGAATCACTCAAGTCGCGCCACCCCGCTCGACGCGCTTATCCGCCGCGGACCGGAACAGCAGCGAGTCGATGGCAATGCCGTAATCCATCCTCTCGCCACGCCAGCCGGTCGCGGCCGTGTTCGCATCGATGTGGATGCCGCGCTCGGCATGCTCCGCCGGCAATCGACGCCAATCCGCGAATGGCTGCGTGTGGCCTGGCGCGCATCCGTATAGCGACTCGCCCCTGGCATCATAAAATCGCCATGCGCCGTCATCGCAGCGCTCCATCTTGAGGCCGCCTTCATGCACCGCGCGATGGTGGAACCGGCACAGCGTGGCCAGGTTCGACAGCTTGGTCTCACCGCCTTCCGCCCAATGCTCGACGTGGTGCCCGTCCACGTAGCGCTTGTGATTGCAGCCTGGAAAGACGCAGCCCTTGTCGCGAGCGGCCAGTGCGCGGCGCATCGCCGGTGGAATACTGCGGGTCTTGCGGCCGACATCGAGCGGCTCGCCCTGCTCGTCCTCCGTGATCTCGACCTTGCTGCAGTCGCAGGAGAGGCGACGGGCGGTTTCGATGGGAACAGCAGGACCCTCGTCGAGTTCGCAGCGACCGGCCTCGCCCTTGCGCAGCGTGGCCTCGTCGACGTGCACGACGACCTGGTGACGATCGCCGCCCTTCATCGCCGCGACGCCATGCTGCAGCAGGCTTTCGGCCATGACGACGAGCGCATCCGCTCGACGCATGGCCGGTGTCGACGTTTCAGCTGAAACGCGCAGCTCCGATTTGCAGTTTGTCCCTGCCGCGCCGCCGGACGTTTCAGCTGAAACGTGCAGCGAATCTTTACAATCGTCCGGCAACGGAATTTCCGGCAACGCAGCCTCGATGGCCTTCAGGAACAGCGCACCGCTCTCGGCCGTGAGCTGCAGCTTCACCACCAGCGAGCCATCGGCGTCGTGGAAGTACGTGAGACGGCGTTGCGAGTACTGCCGCGCCTCGCGCGAAAGCTCCTCGACTTCCTGCACGCGGCGGAACTGCCGCACGAGCGTCTCGACGTGATGCGTGGTGCCGTTCAGCGCGACGTTGAGCAGCACGTCTTCG
>JAOUGW010000093.1 GCA_029865465.1 Gammaproteobacteria bacterium | reverse complement strand
GCCGCGGAGCATACGGCCTGAGGCCGTAATGCTACGGACGGAGTGACAACGCCATGATGCAACCCAAGCGAACCAAGTATCGCAAGCAGTTCAAGGGCCGCAACGCGGGCCTCGCCCACCGCGGGTCGAGCGTCGCGTTCGGCGACTACGGGCTGAAGGCAACCAGCCGCGCCCGCATGACTGCGCGCGAGATCGAAGCCGCCCGTCGCGCGATGACCCGCTACGTGAAGCGCGGCGGCCAGGTCTGGATCCGGGTGTTCCCGGACGTGCCGGTCAGCAAGAAGCCCCTCGAAGTCCGCATGGGCTCCGGCAAGGGCAACGTCGAGTACTACGTCGCGCGCGTGCAGCCCGGCAAGGTGCTCTTCGAGATGGAAGGCGTGACCGAAGAGATCGCGCGCGAGGCGTTCCGCCTGGCGGCGAGCAAGCTCTCGGTCGAGACGATGTTCGTCAAGCGACAGGTGCGCTGATGAAGGCGAAAGAACTTCGGGTCAAGGGCTCCGCGGAACTGCGCGAGGAACTCCTCAAGCTGCGCCGCGAGCAGTTCAACCTGCGCATGGCGCAGGCGTCCGGCCAGGCTGCCAAGCCCGACCAGGCCGGCAAGGTGCGCCGCAACATCGCGCGCGTGAAGACGGTGCAGGGCGAGCAGTCCCGCGCCAACAGGAGCAAGTGATGAGCGAGCAGCAGCAGGCGACAACGAGCGCAGCCGGCGCCCAGCACACGCTGACGGGCACGGTCGTCAGCACCAGGATGACCAAGACCATCGCGGTCACGGTCGAGCGCCTGGTCAAGCACGGGCGTTACAGCAAGTTCATCCGCCGCACCACCAAGCTCCTCGCGCACGACGAGAACTCGGAGTGCCAGGAAGGCGACGTCGTCGACATCGCCGAATGCCGCCGCCTCTCGACCCGCAAGGCCTGGAAGGTCGTGCGCGTCGTCAAGCGCGCCGGCGCCGTCTGAGCTGCAGCAGAAGGACTACTGAAATGATCCAGATGCGGACAATGCTCGCGGCCGCCGACAACAGCGGCGCCAAGCGGCTCATGTGCATCAAGGTGCTCGGCGGCTCCAAGCGCCGATATGCCACCGTGGGCGACGTGATCAAGGTGAGCGTCAAGGACGCCATCCCGCGCGGCAAGGTCAAGAAGGGCGAGGTCTACGACGCCGTGGTGGTCCGCACCGCGTTCGGCGTGCGCCGACCCGACGGTTCGCTGATCCGCTTCGACGGCAACGCGGCCGTGCTGCTCACGAACAAGCTCGAGCCGATCGGCACCCGAATCTTCGGACCGGTCACGCGCGAGCTGCGCACCACGCAGTTCATGAAGATCATCTCGCTCGCGCCCGAAGTGCTGTAAGCACGGCGCGCGCAAGGTTCGAGGGCAAAGGGTATGAACAAGATCCGCAAGGGCGACGAGGTCGTCGTCATCACCGGCCGCGACAAGGGCCGGCGTGGCACCGTAATCCGCGTGCTGGGCGAGAAGGTGCTGGTCGAGAACGTTAACATGGTCAAGCGCCATACGCGTCCCAACCCGCAGCAGGGCACGCAGGGCGGCATCGTCGAGAAGGAGGCCTACCTCCACCTCTCGAACGTGCAGCTCTGGAACCCGGTTGCGAAGAAGGGTGACCGCGTGGGCATCCGCACGCTCGCCGACGGACGGCGGGTGCGTTTCTTCAAGTCCAACGACGAAGTCGTGGACGCCTGAATCGAGGTCGGCTGAGATGGCAAGGCTGCAGAAGATCTACCGGGACGAAATCGTCGCCAAGCTCATGACGAGCCTGGCGGTGACCAATCCCATGCAGGTGCCGAGGATCACCAAGATCTCGGTGAACATGGGCGTGGGCGAAGCCGTTGCCGACAAGAAGGCAATGGACGGCGCCCTGAAGGACCTGACGGCGCTCACCGGCCAGAAGCCGGTGGTGACGAAGTCGCGCATGGCGATCGCGGCGTTCAAGCTGCGCGCAGGCGTGCCGGTCGGCGCGCGCGTGACGCTGCGCGGCGCCCGCATGTACGAGTTTCTCGACCGCCTGATCAACGTGGCGATGCCGCGCATCCGCGACTTCCGCGGCGTGTCGGCCCGCTCGTTCGACGGCCGCGGCAATTACTCGTTCGGCGTCAAGGAACAGATCATCTTCCCGGAAATCGCCTACGACCAGGTCGACGCGATCCGCGGCATGGATATCACGATCACCACGACGGCACGCGACGACCGGGAAGGCCGGGCGCTGCTTGAATCCTTCAACTTCCCGTTCCGCAAGTAGGACAGGAAAAATGGCGAAGACCAGCATGATCATGCGCGAGAAGCGCCGCGAGAAGCTCGTGAAGCAGCACGCTGCCAGGCGAGCCCAGCTCAAGGAAGCCATCCGCAGCCCGAAGTCCACGGATGCCGAGCGGGAAGAGGCGCAGCGCAAGCTGAATGCCATGCCGCGCGACTCCAGCGCCTCACGGGTGCGCAACCGCTGCGCGATCACCGGCCGCTCCCGCGGCGTCTACCGCAAGTTCGGCCTCGGGCGGCAGAAGCTGCGCGAAGCGACGATGCGCGGTGACATCCCGGGCCTCGGCAAGGCCAGCTGGTAAGCCGGGTACTGGAGTAACAGCATGAGCATGTCGGATCCCATCGCGGACTTCCTCACCCGCATTCGCAACGGTCAGCTCTCGGGCAAGCCCGAGATCGCGGCGCCGTCGTCGCGTGTCAAGCTGGCACTGGCCAAGGTGTTGAAGGACGAAGGCTACATCGAAGACTTCGCCATCGACGGCGACGCCAGCAAGCCGACCGTCAAGGTGCGCCTGAAGTATTACCAGGGCCGCCCGGTCATCGAGCGCATCGAGCGCGTAAGCCGTCCCGGCCTGCGCATCTACAAGGCGAAGGACGAGTTGCCGAAGATTCTCGGCGGCATGGGCGTGGCTATCATCTCGACCTCCAAGGGCGTGATGACCGACCGCGAAGCCCGCGCCGGCGGACACGGCGGCGAAGTGCTCTGCATCGTGTCGTAAGGCACGGCGCAAGGAACAGGACCAAGATCATGTCACGAGTTGCAAAAAGGCCGGTTGCGCTGCCCAAGGGCGTGACCCACGCGGTCGACGGCAGCACCGTCACCGTCAAGGGCGCCAAGGGTGCGCTCAAGCTGCCGCTGCGTCCGGGCCTGAGCCTGGTGCAGGAAGGCAGCGACATCCGCATCGAGATCGCGGAGCGCAACAAGGAGTCGCTGATGCATGCCGGCTCGCTGCGTTCGCACCTCGCGAACCTGGTGCAGGGCGTGTCGCAGGGCTACGAGAAGAAGCTCGAACTCGTGGGCGTCGGCTACCGTGCCGTGGCCCAGGGCAGGAAGCTGAACCTGACGCTCGGCTTTTCGCACCCGGTCGAGTACGACGTGCCGGCCGGCATCACGATCGAGACGCCGTCGCAGACGGAAATCGTCGTGAAGGGCGCCGACAAGCAGCAGGTTGGCCAGGTGGCTGCGGAGATCCGCTCCTACCGTCCCCCCGAGCCTTACAAGGGCAAGGGCGTTCGTTATTCCGGTGAGCGCATCGAGCTCAAGGAAACGAAGAAGAAGTAATGGGTGCCGCGATGGAAAAGAAAGTCAGTCGTCTGAAGAGAGCCCGCCGCAGTCGCGCGAAGATCCATGAGCTTCGCGTCACGCGCCTGAGCGTGCACCGCACCGCGCAGCACATCTACGCGCAGATCTTCGACCCCGAGTCGAAGGTCATCGTGTCCGCGTCAACCCTGCAGAAGGAAGTCGCCGGAGGCCTGAAGGGCACCGGCAACATCGAGGCCGCCAAGGCCGTCGGCAAGGCGATCGCCGAGCGTGCCAGGGCCAAGGGCGTGAGCCAGGTTGCCTTCGACCGTTCGGGCTTCAAGTATCACGGGCGCATCAAGGCGCTCGCCGAAGCCGCGCGCGAAGCCGGCCTCGAGTTCTGAGCCGCACAAGGTTCCAGGAGCAGCAATGGCTAGAATCGAAAAAATGGCGGCGGCGGACGAATTCATCGAAAAGCTGGTGACCGTCAACCGCGTGTCCAAGACCGTGAAGGGCGGCAAGCAGTTCGGCTTCACCGCGCTCACGGTGGTGGGCGACGGCAACGGCCGCGTCGGCTTCGGTTACGGCAAGGCGCGCGAAGTGCCGGTCGCGATCCAGAAGGCGATGCAGCAGGCCCGCAAGAACCTCGTCAACGTGCCGCTGCGCAATTCGACGCTGCACTTCGCGGTCGTCGGCAAGCACGGCACCTCCAAGGTGTACATGCAGCCGGCCTCCGACGGCACGGGCGTCATCGCGGGCGGCAGCATGCGCGCGGTGTTCGAGTGCGCCGGCGTGCGCAACGTGCTCGCGAAGTCGTACGGCTCGCGCAACCCGATCAACGTCGTTCGCGCAACGATGAAGGCCCTGACCGGCATGCCGGCTCCGGAGCGCATCGCGGCCAAGCGCGGCAAGACCATTGCCGAAATCACGGGCTGACAGCGCCATGGCAACCAAGAAAGACACCGCGGCCCGGACAACGGGCAAGACAGTCAAGGTGACCCTGGTGAAGAGCCCCTTCGGCCAGATCCACCGTCACCGTGCCACCGCGCGCGGCCTCGGCCTGCGCCGCATGCACCAGACGGTGGTCGTGGCCGACACCCCCGAGATCCGCGGCATGCTCGACGCGTCGCGGCACCTGTTCCGCGTCGAAGAGGCGTGACCAGATCATGAAGCTCAACACCATCAGCCCGGCAGCGGGCAGCAAGAAGACGCGGACTCGCGTCGGGCGCGGCGCTTCCGCCGGCCAGGGCAAGACCTGCGGCCGCGGCGTCAAGGGCCAGCGCGCCCGCAAGGGTGGCTACCACAAGGTCGGCTTCGAAGGCGGCCAGATGCCGCTGCAGCGCCGCTTGCCGAAGATCGGTTTCCGTTCGGCGCTCGGGCGCCGCACGGCCGAAGTTCGCCTGAGCGAGTTGCACAAGATCAAGGGCGGCAACATCGACTTGGGCGTCCTCAAGGCCGCGAACCTGGTCCCGGCGAACACGCTGCAGGCCAAGATCGTGCTGTCGGGCGACGTGAAGGCCGCCTATACGGTGTCCGGCGTCGGGGTCACGAAGGGCGCTCGCGAGGCCATCGAGAAGGCCGGCGGCAAGGTCGTCGAGGCGTCGGCCTGAGCCCCGGCTCCGGTCTGCACATTACGCAAGGGTAAGGATCAGCAGTGGCCAACCAGTCCAACAACCCGGTCGCAGCCCTTGGCGAAGCGACCCGGTTGACCGAGCTCAGGAACAGGTTCCTGTTCCTGATCGGCGGCCTGATCGTCTATCGGATCGGCACGTTCATTCCCGTGCCGGGGATCGACCCGGTCGCGCTCGCGCGGTTCTTCCAGGACCAGCAGGGCACGATCCTGAGCATGTTCAACATGTTTTCGGGCGGCGCGCTGCAGCGTCTCTCGATCCTCGCGCTCGGCGTCATGCCCTACATCTCGGCCTCGATCATCGTGCAGATGATGGCCGTGGTCGTGCCGCAGCTGCAGGCCCTGCGCAAGGAAGGCGAGGCGGGCCGCCGCAAGCTGACCAACTACACGCGCTGGGGCACAGTGGGTCTCGCGGTGTTCCAGGGCGCGGGCGCGGCCGTCGCGTTCCAGAACCAGGGCGTCGTGATCAATCCGGGCTTCCAGTTCGTGTTCCTCGCCACGATGACGCTCACGGCCGGCACCATGTTCCTGATGTGGCTCGGTGAGCAGATCACGGAGCGCGGCCTCGGCAACGGCATCTCGATGATCATCCTCGCGGGTATCGTCGCCGGCCTGCCGGCAGCCATCGGCGGCACGCTCGAGCTCGTTCGCAACGGCGAAATCAACCCGGCGCTGGCGCTGATCCTCGTGATCATGGTCGCTGCGGTCACGTACTTCGTGGTGTTCGTCGAGCGCGGCCAGCGCCGCATCCCGGTCAACTACGCCAAGCGCCAGCAGGGCCGCCGCGTGTTTGCCGGCACGTCGACCCACCTGCCGTTCAAGCTCAACATGTCCGGCGTGATCCCGCCGATCTTCGCCTCGAGCCTGCTGCTCTTCCCGGCGACCATCGCCAGCTGGTTCGGCACCAACGAGAACCTGGGCTGGCTGCAGAACGTTGCCGCGAGCCTCGGCATCGGCCAGCCGGTGCACATGGTCATCTACGCGTCGCTGATCATCTTCTTCTGCTTCTTCTACACCGCGCTGGTCTTCAACTCGCGCGAGACGGCGGAGAACCTGAAGAAGTCCGGTGCGTTCATCCCCGGGATCCGCCCGGGCCAGCAGACGGCCGATTACATCGACAAGGTCCTGACGCGGCTGACGGTCTGGGGCGCCCTGTACGTGGCCCTGGTCTGCCTGCTGCCCGAGATCCTGATTTCCCAGTTCCGGGTGCCGTTCTACTTCGGCGGCACCTCGCTCATGATCATCGTCGTGGTGATCATGGACTTCATGGCCCAGCTGCAGGCGCACCTCATGTCGCACCAGTACGAGGGGCTCATGAAGAAGGCCAACCTGCGCGGCTACGGCCGGCCCGGCCAGGTGCGCTGAGCGCCGCCGGCTGTCTTGGAGAGAGATTCATGAAAGTTCGTCCCTCGGTGAAGCGTATCTGCAAGAACTGCAAAGTGGTTCGGCGTCGCGGCGTGGTCTACGTGATCTGCAGCAGCGACAAGCGCCACAAGCAGCGGCAGGGCTGATGGCCCGGTCCTTGCATTGAGCAACACCGGTTTTTCTGATACTATTCCGCGCTTTTCGCGCCCCGGAGTGAGCCTAAAATGGCCCGTATAGCCGGCATCAACATCCCGATGAACAAGCACGTCTGCATCGGGCTGACTGCAATTTTCGGCGTCGGCCGCAGCCAGGCGCTCGCCGCCTGTGAAGCGGCGGGTGTCAAGGCCAGCACGAAAGTGAAGGACCTGACGGAAGCCGAGGTCACCGCGCTGCGCTCGGCGATCGCCAAGCTTCCGGTCGAGGGCGACCTGCGCCGTGAAGTGTCGATGAACATCAAACGCCTCATGGACCTCGGTTCGTACCGCGGCATGCGGCACCGCAAGGGCCTGCCGATGCGGGGACAGCGCACGCGCACCAATGCGCGCACGCGCAAGGGCCCGCGCAAGGCGGCGGTCAAGCTGAACGCACCTCCGGGCAAGGCGTAACTCGCCCCCGCCCGGTCGATCACTCAAGGTTGTACTCGAATGGCTGACGACAAGAAGTCCGCAGGCAAGCCCCGCAAGAAGATCAAGCGCGTCGTCACCGACGCGGTTGCGCACGTGCATGCCTCGTTCAACAACACGATCATCACGATCACTGACCGCCAGGGCAACACGTTGTCCTGGGCGACTTCGGGCGGCTGCGGCTTCCGCGGTTCGCGCAAGAGCACGCCGTTCGCCGCGCAGGTCGCCGCCGAAAAGGCGGGCGTCGCCGCGCAGGAATACGGTGTCCGCACCGTCGACGTGAAGGTCCGGGGCCCGGGTCCGGGCCGCGAGTCCGCCGTGCGCGCGCTGAACGCCGCCGGCCTGAAAGTCACCAGCATCGAGGACGTGACGCCGATCCCGCACAACGGGTGCCGTCCGCCCAAGAAGCGCCGCGTCTGACGCGCCGCTGCCGAGGATAAGAGAACATGGCAAGGTATCTTGGTCCCAAGTGCAAGCTCTCGCGTCGCGAGGGCACCGATCTCTTCCTGAAGAGCGGCGTCAAGTCGCTCGAGTCGAAGTGCAAGCTCGAAGTGCCGCCGGGCGGCATCAAGGGCGAGCGCCGCGCGCGCGTGTCGGGCTATGGCCTGCAGCTGCGCGAAAAGCAGAAGCTGCGCCGCATGTACGGCGTGCTCGAGCGCCAGTTCCGCGGCTACTACCAGCAGGCGGCCGGCCGTCCGGGCGCCACGGGCGAAACGCTGCTGCAGATTCTCGAGGCACGGCTCGACAACGTGGTCTACCGCATGGGTTTCGCCTCCACGCGCAGCGAAGCGCGCCAGCTGGTGAGCCACGGCGCGATCGTCGTCGACGGCGTGCGTGTCAACATTCCCTCTTACCAGTGCAAGGCCGGCGTCGTCGTCGGTCTTGGCGACAAGGCGCAGAAACAGGCGCGTGTTGCGCAGGCATTGCAGATTCGTGCCCAGACCGGTTTCCCGGACTGGGTCGAGGTCGACGAGAAGAAGTTCTCGGGTGTCCTGAAGTCGTTGCCCGAGCGTGGCGACATCCTGCCGGACATCAACGAAAGCCTCGTCGTCGAGTTGTACTCCAAGTAACCATCCGGCCCGGTCTAACCGGGCCTTGCCAAGGCAAGGGCACCTCAAATGCAGTCAGCCGTTGCGGAATTCCTCCGTCCGCGCGTGGTGAAGGTGACGCCGACGTCACCACGTCACGCCAAGATCGTCATCGAACCGTTCGAGCGTGGCTTCGGCCACACGCTCGGCAACGCGCTGCGGCGCGTGCTGCTGTCGTCGATGCCGGGCAGCGCGATCACCGAAGTCGAGATCGATGGCGTACTCCACGAGTACACCAGCATCGAAGGCGTGCAGGAGGATGTCGTCGACATCCTGCTGAACCTCAAGCTCGTCGCGATCCGCCTGAACGCGCGCGACGAGTCGGAGCTGCGCCTCTCGAAGAAAGGTCCGGGCCCGGTGCGCGCGGGCGACATCCAGGCCGACCACGATGTCGAGATCCTGAACCCGGAGCTCGTGATCGCCAACCTGACCAAGGCCGGCGAACTCAACATGACGCTCAAGGTCGAGAAGGGCCGCGGCTACCGCCCGGCACTCCAGCGCCTCGCGTTCGAGGAAGCCAGCCGCCCGATCGGCCGCCTGCTGCTCGACGCGTCTTTCAGCCCGATCCGCAAGGTCACCTACAACGTCGAAGCGGCGCGCGTCGAGCAGCGCACCGACCTCGACAAGCTGATCATCGACATCGAGACCAACGGCACGATCGACGCTGAAGAAGCGATTCGCCGCGCCGGCTCGATCCTGAAGGACCAGCTGTCCGTGTTCGTCGACCTGCAGGGCCAGGACGAGGAGAAGTCGCGCCCGGCCGACCACCACTTCGACCCGCTGCTGCTGCGTCCCGTCGACGAGCTGGAACTCACCGTCCGCAGCGCGAACTGCCTCAAGGCGGAGAACATCCACTACATCGGCGACCTCGTGCAGAAGACCGAAGTCGAGCTGTTGCGCACGCCGAACCTCGGCAAGAAGTCGCTCACCGAGATCAAGGAAGTGCTGGAAAGCCACGGCCTGTCGCTCGGCATGCGGCTCGACAACTGGCCGCCCTCGGGCCTGAAGCGCGACGACGAGCGCGACGTCCTTTAAGAAGTGACTAGTGACTAGGGGCTAGTGACTAGTCGGAAAAGAGATTAAGACATGAGACACGGACTGACCGGGCGGCAGCTGAGCCGCAACGCGACGCACCGCTCGGCGATGCTGCGCAACATGGCGGCTTCGCTGCTGCGTCACGAGACCATCCAGACGACGGTCCCGAAGGCCAAGGAACTGCGCCGTTTCGTCGAGCCACTCATCACGCTCGGCAAGAAGGACAGCGACGCGAATCGTCGCCTCGCGTTCTCGCGCCTGCGCGACGCGGAAGTCGTGACCAAGCTGTTTGCCGAGCTGGGCCCGCGCTTCGCGGCGCGCCCCGGCGGCTACACCCGCATCCTGCACATGGCCAACCGCCCGGGCGACAACGCCGAAATGGCGCTGATGGCGCTGGTCGATCGCGCTGCCCCGGCCGCCGCGACCGCGGCTGCGGACGAAGGCGGGAAGAAGCCGAAGGCCCGCAAGAAGAAGACGGCCGACGCGACTCCTGCGGCGGCAGCGGCAGCGGGCGACGAGCCGGCCAAGAAGCCGCGCGCACCCCGCAAGAAGAAGACAGCCGCAGCCTGAGCGATCCGCCAGTGGCCGCGGCCCGATCGGTTCGGCAGGAACCGTGGTGCCGCGCGAAAGATGAAGCCGGACCCGTGTCCGGCTTTTCTTTGTCCGCGCAATCCAATACCGTGTCCTCGACAAATCAGACACCTGGGGAGTGGCCGGCACATGAGCGTCTTTTCGGAATTCAAGGAATTCGCCATGAAGGGCAACGTGCTCGACATGGCGATCGGCGTCGTGATCGGCGGCGCGTTTGGCAAGATCGTCTCGTCGCTGGTCGGCGACGTGATCACGCCAATGATCGGCAAGGCCGTCGGTGGAGTGAACTTCAAGGACCTGGCGTACAGCATCGGCGTGGATCCGGCCGGCGCGCCGATCCTGGTGAAGTACGGCATGTTCCTGCAGACCATCTTCGACTTCGTGATCATCGCGGCCGTGATCTTCATGGCCGTCAGGGCGATCAACAAGCTGAAGGCTCCGCCGCCTCCGGCGGCGGCTCCGGCACCGGCTCCGGACGTGGTCCTGCTTGGCGAGATTCGTGACTTGCTGAAGAAGCAGTAGTCGCTCTGCTGCCTCTCCCGCCTCCCAGCGGGAGAGGTCGCCTGAGTGGGCGAGTGCGGTCGGTCCGGTCGAGGGTGTTGCGCCGCGCATGAAGGCGGCCTTCTTCGCCGCGCGCCGGGGTCTACCGCGCATCGTGAATCGCGCGGAGGAACCGCACGATTCACGGCGAGCCTTGCTCGAACGGGAGCGAAGCGATGGTGTCAGCGCAGTAGCGACCCGGCTGCAGCGCCGCTTCGCTCCTGCGCTCGAGCTGCGGCGTCCGACACGGCACGCGGCGAAAAAGGCCGCCTTCATGCGCGGCCGCCCGCTCAACCGTGTCGGCGGCCGCAACTGCGGAAACAGGCTGGCGCCAACTTTCTCCCACCTGCAGCGGGAGAGGGTCCAGAGCGCTACGCGACCCTCGCGAACGCATCCCGCGTGAGGTTCTCTGGCGCGCCCGTCGGTTTGCAGGCGACGTCGTCCTCGATGCGGATGCCGCCATAAGGTCGCAGCCGCCGCACGACGTCCCAGGCGATGTAACGGCCGAGACCGTTCTGCTGCGCCTCGTCGAGCAGCAGGTCGATGAAGTACAGGCCCGGCTCGATGGTAACGACCATGCCCGGTTCGAGCCGGCGCGTCAGGCGCAGGTAACGATGGCCCGTCGGACGCGGAATCTCGGTGCGGCCCGAATCGTCGGCGGCAAGGCCCGCCACGTCATGCACCTGGATCCCGAGCAGGTGTCCGATGCCATGCGGGAAGAACACGCCGGACACGCCGGTTTCGGCCGCCTGTTCCGCCGTGCATCCCGTGACGACACCGGCCTGCACCAGCGCGCCGGCGATCAGGCGGTGAGCGAGCAGGTGGATCTCGCGGTAGTCGAAACCGGGCCGGACGGCGGCGCAGAGCTCTAGCTGCAGTTTCTCCATCGCGGCCATGAGTTCGAGGAAGGCCGGATCGGTGCCAGCCACATCCGCGACGTGCGTGCGCGTGATGTCGCTGGCGTAGCCGCGGAACTGCGCGCCCGCATCGATCAGGAACGTGGGTCGCGGCACGTCGCGCCGGCGGCCCAGCGTCGTGTAGTGAAGGATGGCGGCCCCCTCGCCAAACGCGATGATGTTGCCGTACGGCAGTTCCTGTTCCCGTAACCCGACAGCCGAGC
>JAOUGW010000092.1 GCA_029865465.1 Gammaproteobacteria bacterium | reverse complement strand
GATAGGGGTTGGGGGATAGCCGGAAACGGAGCGGGCGGCTCACTGGCGAGGCGGCTGCAATGTCTACGATCGCAGGCATTGCCTGTCAGCTGTCTGTGCTCGCAATTTGAAATATTGCAAACAATGCAATATGCTACGTCAGCCATGAAACACGAACACTTGAAAGCTGGGCGGCTTCAAGCCGGACTGACGCAGGTTCGAGCCGCCCAACGCCTGGGTGTTTCGCAGCCGTACCTGTCGCAGCTCGAGCGGGGCGATCGTCCCGTCACGGCCGAGCTGGCGCGCCGCGCAGCGGCTTTGTACGGACTGCCGGCCACCGCCTTGCCAATCCCCGAAGCCGCCCCTGGAAAGGTTCCGGCGGATCCAGACCGATTTGCCCGCCAGCTCGCCGGCTTGGGGTACCCCGGCTTCCGACACTTGCGTGGCCGCAAGGCCAACCCGGCGACGGTCCTGCTCGAGGCGCTTCGGCAACCGGACCTGGAGGTGCGGCTCACTGAAGCGCTCCCTTGGGTGGTGCTCACTTACCCGGACCTCAACTGGTCTTGGCTCGTGTCGCAGACCAAGCTCCACGACGTGCAGAACCGCCTCGGCTTTGTCGTCGCGACTGCGCGCGCAGTAGCGGCCGCCGACGGGCGGCGCCAGCCGACACTGGAGCCATTGGCCGCCGTCGAGCAACACCTCGAACGTGCTCGCCTCGCACGCGAGGACACCCTGTGCCGTGAATCCATGTCGCCGCCTGAGCGTAACTGGCTCGGCACCACGCGTTCAGCCCTGGCCCGGCACTGGAACCTGCTCACGGGCCTGACGGCCGAGCAACTGTCCTATGCCTGAAAGAAAGGTGCACTCACTGCCCGCTGAACCAGCAGACCCGTGGCGCTCCTTCTTGCGGGACCTCGATGCAACCCTGACGGGCGCGGTCGAATTGCACTGCCTCGGCGGTTTCGTGGTTGCGCAACACTACGGTGCCGGAAGGGCGACCTCGGACATCGGCTTCCTGGCCGCGCTCATCGAGTCGCCGGCCGACGACCTCGAGCTTCTGGCGGGCCTTGGCTCCGCTCCATATCGCAAGTACCGGCTCTACCTGCAGCGAGTCGGCGTCGTCACGCCGCCCTGCGATTACGGGCATCGGTTGGTGCGCATGTTTCCTTCCGCGCCGTGGCAGCGACTCAAACTCTTCGCCCTCGACCCGACGGACCTTGCGCTCTCAAAGGTGGAGCGCAATGGCGACCGAGACCGCGAGGACTTCCTGCGCCTGACCCGCGCAGGGCTGGTCAATCTCGAAACGTTCAAGACGCGCTACTTCGAGGAATTGCGCCCATACCTGCTCACGAAGCAAGAGTGGCACGACAGAACCGTTCAATTATGGCTGGAGATCGCCTCGATACCCGACACACGTCGATAGCCTTCCGCGGTCTCTCGGGTCCTCATCCCATCACAACCCACCCGGCTCGGCGGCTTACCGCGCAGTTGTCAGGCTTGCCGCGAGCTCCGCCAGCCCGGCCCGGCCGCGCAGCGAGGCATTGCCCCGACCATGGACGATCGCGTGCAGGTCGCCGAGTGCCCGCTCGAAGTCGTCGTTGACCACCACGTAATCGAACTCCGACCAGTGCGTCATGTCGGTCGCGGCATCCTTCAGCCGCCGTTGTATGACCTCTTCCGCGTCCGTGCCGCGTCCGCGCAGCCTGCGTTCGAGTTCGTCCCGCGAAGGCGGCAGGATGAAGATGGAACGGCACTCGGGCAGCGCACGGCGTACTTGCCGCGCCCCTTGCCAGTCGATTTCGAGGATCAGGTCCTGCCCCGCGGCGAGCGACGCCTCCACCTGGCCGCGGGCCGTGCCGTAGCAGTTGTCGAAGACCCGCGCGTGCTCGAGAAACTCGCCCTGCGCGACCATCGCCTCGAACTCGTCCTTCGAGACGAAGAAATAGTCCTGCCCGTGGATCTCGTTCGGACGCTTCGCACGAGTGGTGTACGAGATCGAAAAGCGCAGCGACGGATGACGCTCCACCAGCGCGCGCACGAGCGAGGTCTTGCCGGCGCCGGAGGGTGCGGCGATGACGAAGAGACGGCCGCGACGGGCGAGGGACTCCAGGGAGGTCATGCCGAATTGTAGCGTTCCGGTGCGCGCACCGCGGCGCACTCGCGCGGCGGGCCGGAAGGCTGAGCTGTGACAGGGCCGGAGGCATGTTCCTGACCGGCCTGATGGGGGTGACTGATGCCCCGACAACCCGGGTCGTGGCAGCGCGTCCGTCGCGGGCGCTGGCCGAGGAACGTCAGCGCGGGACTCCCGGGCATTCGAGGGGGTGGATTCCGCTCGAGTCGTAGATCACGCCGAGGCGGGAGCATCGACCGGACGCACGCTGGGGTCAGCCGATGCGGTCAGCGCCAGGCAATCTCCTGTGCGGTTGACATCAGGCTGCGCGCTTGCGGTCTGGCTGCGACCGTTCCTGGACCTGGTCCTTGAGGAAGCCGTTCGCCGGCTTCCATTCGACCGACTCGAGCTTGCGGCGCAGCGCTTCGCTTTCGCCAGCGTCGACCAGGCGGGCCTTCGTCGGCACCTTGAGGCTGTGATCACCGAACACGCCGAAGATCATCCAACGCACTTCCTTTGCGGGCCATCTGCTGTGTGAATTGTGTCACACGCCCGTAGCCGGGTTGCGTGGTTGGTGACATAAGCGACGCTTCTTTGCGTCGTCGTCCCGCGAAGTGGCGGCCACCCATGCGACGGGGAGCCCGCGGCCGAAGCGATGCTGACCAGGAGCTCGAACCGGCCCACCGCCTGGTGCTCGGAGGTCGCGAGCGTAGTGCGCAGCTTCCGCGCGCAAACAGGCGGCACGCCCGGTTCGCCCAGGCGCCGACTCACGGCAGGCCCTTTATGGCTGGCGCGCCTTCATGGTAATCAGGCGCATGAGAAGAATTCTTGCACCGATCATCGTTCTGCTTGGGATTCCTGCCGCCGCTTTCGCCGACGCTGTCGACGATTTCGTGCAGGGCCAGATGCAGCGCCACCGGATTCCCGGGGTCTCGCTGGCCATCTGTCGCGATGGCCAGCTCGTGCGCGCCACGGGCTACGGCCTCGCCAACGTGGAACTCGACGTGCCCGTGAAGCCCGAGACCGTCTTCCAGACGGGATCCGTCGGCAAGCAGTTCACCGCGATGGCCGTGATGATGCTCGTGGATGAAGGCAAGCTCGGGCTCGACGACCCGATCGTGAATTACTTTCCGGGCGCCCCGGCGACATGGCGGGGCATCACCGTGCGGCACCTGCTGACCCACACGTCCGGCATCAAGGACTGGGAAGGCAAGACCGACCTCGATTACCGCAAGGACTACACGGAGGACGAGCTCGTCCAGGTCGCGATGAAACTGCCCCCGGACTTCGCACCGGGGACGCAGTGGAGCTACAGCAACACGGGCTACGTGTTGCTGGGCATCCTCGTGCACAGGGTCAGCGGCAAGTTCTATGGGGATTTCCTGGCCGAGCGGGTGTTCGCTCCGCTGGGCATGACCTCGACACGCATCATCAGCGAGTCGGACATCGTGAAGAACCGTGCGGCCGGGTACACGCTCGCAACAGGCAAGCTGCAGAACCAGGAGTGGGTCTCGCCGTCGCTCAACACCACCGCCGACGGCTCGCTCTACACCACGACCCTCGACCTGGCGAAGTGGGACGCTGCTCTTGAGGCGCGACGATTCCTCGAGCCCGGGAGTTACCAGGCGATGTGGTCACCCGTGAAGCTGCGGGATGGCACGACCTATCCCTATGGGTTCGCCTGGGGCTTCGATGTGCAGCGTCGCGAGCCGGTGATCCAGCACAGCGGCTCGTGGCAGGGCTTCAAGTCGGCGATCGCCCGCTACCCTGGACCGGGACTCACGGTGATCGTGCTGGCCAACCTCGACCAGGCGGATCCGGTGTTTCTGGCCACCACGGTGGCGGGCCTCGTCGAGCCCGCACTGGCCTGGCCCGACGTGCAGGCCGTCATTGCCGACCCCGACCCGGTGCGCACGGCACAACTGCGCGATGTGCTGCAGGCGTGGGCGAAAGGCGAGACTTCGGCGCGCATGGCAAAGGGTCTCCGGAGCACGAACGCGGGGACGGCCCGCGAGCAGGCGAGCCGCGAGGACTTGCAGAAGCAGCTCGCGGCGGCGACGGGCTTCAGGTTCCTGGCCGCAGACGACGTCAAGGACAGGGGTATCGAGCTGCGCGGGGAGACGATCCGCACCGTCGTCTTCTATTACATGCCCGGCGAGCACGACGCCCGCTATCGCTTCTTCCTGAATGACCGGGGCGAGGTCGCCGACTTCGCTTCAGGTTCCGCCAACTAGTGGTCGAGCGCGCCATTCGGCGCATCGGACGAATCTTGGATCACCCGGCTGGTGCTCGACGCAGCAGGCAGCGCAGCCGGGGTTTCTGGATTGGTGGCACCACTCGTCGCGCCGCGGTGATCCGAGATGGCAGCTGAGTTGTTATCAGCGCTGCGTCCCGCGTGGTGCCGATTCGATTCCGTAGATCCTTAAACCACACCGGGACGCGCGTCACAACGCTTTGCAGACATAACGCCTGACTCTATTCGAGGCCCGCTGCGTTATGTCGCATCGGTCTTGCTGTCGCACGCTGCACGAAGGCCGGGGAATTGCTCGTTGCGCGTGCCAGGAATCGAACGCACGTCACAGAAATGCCAGCGCCGTCCGCGATGTGACGCAGTTCTCGGTATGCTACCGCCATGGGAAACCAGGGAAAGGTTCAGCGAGTCATCCGGGAGCTTGTCGCGACCCTGGTGGAAGAGCTTGGCGCCGAGGAAGCTGCCAGGGTGCTCGAGACGGCGGCGGCTCGATTGCGGGGCGCGGACCGCAGTCACAACCAGGCGGCGGCGCATGAAGACAGGACGGCTCAGGCCCACGCGAGAGTTGCCGCAAGCCGTTGACCACGACGTCCCGGAACTCGGGAGCTTACGAACTCACTCGATGTTCTGCACCTGCTCGCGCATCTGCTCGATCAGGACTTTCATGTCCACGGCAGCGCGAGTGGTGTCGGCATCCTGCGACTTCGATGACAGCGTGTTGGCCTCACGGTTGAATTCCTGCATCAGGAAATCCAGCCGGCGGCCCGCGGGCTCCCTGGCGTCGAGGATCTGCAGGGTTTCCGTAACGTGGCTGCCGAGGCGGTCGAGCTCTTCGGCGAAATCCATCTTGTAGGCCAGCAGCACGAGTTCCTGCTCGAGCCGCGCTGGATCGACCGGGCCGCCGAGCTGTGCGACCCGCTCGCCGACCCGTTCGCGGATGCGGGCGGCGATTTCGGGCAGCCGCTCGCGCAATTGCGCAACCGTCTGCGCGAGCGACTGGCAGCGTCCGAACAGCATCTCGCGCAGCCGGCCGCCTTCGCGCGCGCGCGACTCGTTCAATTCCCGAACCGTTTCGTGCAGCAGTTCGAGTGCGACCGCCTGCACGGGCTGCAGGTCCTTTTCGGGCTCCCGGATCACGCCGGGCCAGCGCAGCAAATCGAGAGGACTCACCGCTGCCAGCGAGGAGTCAGTCATGCCGGCGACGTCGCGTGCGGTGCGCGCCAGCTGCTCGACGAGCACGCGGTTGATCTCGAGCATGCCCGCCTGTGCCGGCTGGCCACGCAGGTACACAGCGACGTCGACCTTGCCGCGGCGCAGCGCGGCGGACACGGCCTGCCGGGCATCGCCTTCGAGGCTGCGCAGGTCTTCGGGCAAGCGCAGGGAAAGCTCGAGATAACGGTGATTGACCGAGCGGATTTCGCACGCGAGGGTGCCCCAGGGCCCCTGGCGTTCGCGCCGCGCAAAGCCGGTCATGCTGCGGATCATCGGGCCTCGCGGGTGGGTACAAACCAATCCGGCACCCGGTAGCGCTGTATGTGCGCGACGCTAAGTGCTATAAATCACTGGCAATTCTATATGACAACGGGCGTGCCGGAGCGACCCTTGCAGATCGAGCACGCAGACCTGAGCCTGATCGGGCATCGTGAAGAAAACCAGGATCGAGTCGCCATTGCGGATGCTGACGGCACCGTGATGCTCGCGGTCGTGGATGGCATGGGCGGACACGCCGACGGCGCGCGTGCTGCCGAAGTGGCCGTGCGCGCCATGCTCAACGAGTTCTGGGAGATGAGCCGGCCGTTGTTCGACCCGGAGGGTTTCCTGCATCTCACCGTGGGCCGCGCACACGAAGCCGTCGTGTCGCTCGGTCAGGGCCTGCCCCCCGAAATCCGTCCGCGTGCCACCTGCGCGCTCTGCCTGGTGCAGGGCTCGAGTGCGTACTGGGTGCACGTCGGCGACAGCCGCGTCTACCAGCTGCGGCATGGCAAGGTCTTCGAGCGCACGCGCGATCACAGTCACGTCGAACTGCTGTTGCGTGCGGGCCGCATCACCGAGCGCCAGGTGCAGGGGCATCCGATGCGCAATTACGTCGAATGCTGCCTCGGCGGCGATCCAGTCCTGCCTGAGATGACGCTGAGTGGCCGCCGCGCGCTGGTGGCTGGCGATGTGCTCATGCTCTGCTCCGACGGGCTGTGGTCGGGGCTCGACGACGAACAGGTTGCGTCGCTCAGCACGAGCCCCAGGGATCATCTGCGCGACGCGCTCGTGACTCTCGGCGGGCAGGCCGTTTCCAATTCCGCGCCTTACGCGGACAATACGACGGCCGCAGCCATCCGCTGGCTCGGCCCTTGAGGCAGTGATTAGTGATTAGTGACCAATCACTAATCACTAGTCACTGATCACTTCCTGGAGATCTCCTTGAGACCGAGTGGCCGCGCGCCAGACCAGCTGCGCCCCGTCCGCATCACGCGCGGGTTCACCAGGCACGCAGAAGGCTCCGTGCTGGTCGAATTCGGCGAAACGCGGGTCCTCGTCACGGCCACTGTCGAAGAAGGCGTGCCCGGCTTCATGCGTGGCAAGGGTGAAGGATGGATCACTGCCGAGTACGGAATGCTGCCGCGCGCTACGCACACCCGCAGCGCGCGCGAAGCGGCGCGCGGCAAGCAGGGTGGTCGCACCCTGGAGATCCAGCGGCTGATCGGGCGCTCGTTGCGCGCCGTCGTCGACATGCGCGCGCTCGGTGAACGCACCGTCACGCTCGATTGCGACGTGCTGCAGGCCGACGGTGGCACGCGGACCGCATCGATCACTGGCGCGTACGTGGCGCTCGCCGATGCCATGAGCACGCTCGTCCGTCGGCGTTCGCTCGCGGCCAGTCCTCTGCACGGACAGATCGCCGCGGTGTCGGTCGGCATCGTGCGCGGCGAACCGGTCGTCGACCTCGACTACGTCGAGGATTCCTCGGCCGAGACGGACATGAACGTCGTGATGAACAACGGCGGCGGGTTCGTGGAGCTGCAGGGCACCGCCGAAGGCCACGCTTTCCGCCGTCACGAGCTCGACCAGCTGCTCGACCTGGCGGCGAACTCGTGCCAGCAGCTCTTCGCGGTGCAGCTCGAAGCGCTGCAGGCGCCGCTCGCGGTGGTTCCGGAAGGAGCGCCGCGAGGCAAGGCACGCTGAAGCCGCGTGGGCATTCCCGCGCGACTGGTCCTTGCCACCGGCAACGCCGGCAAGCTGCGCGAAATGCGCGACATCCTCGCGCCGTGGCGGGCCGACGTGCGCTCGCTCGCCGAGTTCACGGCGGAGTCCGCGGCTGAAACCGGCCTGGCTTTCGTCGAGAACGCGCTGCTCAAGGCGCGGTTTGCCGCGCGCGTCTCGGGGCTGCCGGCCATTGCCGACGATTCCGGTCTCGAAGTGGACGCGCTGCACGGCGCGCCGGGTATCTACTCGGCGCGGTATGCGGGTCCCGCCTGCGACGATGCGGCCAACAACGCCAGGCTGTTGCTCGACCTCGCGTCTGTCGCGGACGCCGCGCGCACCGCGCGCTACCGCTGCGCGATGGTCTACCTGCGCTGGCCCGAGGACCCGTCACCCGTGATTGCACAGGCGGCCTGGGAAGGCCGCATCGGCCGCGTCGCTCGCGGCGCCGGCGGCTTCGGTTACGACCCGCTGTTTCTCGTGGACGACGGCGCGCGGACGGCGGCTGAACTCGCGCCAGCGGACAAGAACCTGAGAAGTCATCGCGGCCAGGCGCTGCGCGGCCTGGTCGCCGCACTCGCGTCCGGCGCGCCATGATCGACGCGCGGCGGATTCCGCTTGCGCTCTACGTGCACCTGCCGTGGTGCGTGCGCAAGTGCCCCTACTGCGATTTCAATTCGCACGCCGTGCCCGCGGGCGGCATTGCCGAACAGGCCTACGTCACGGCGCTGCAACGCGACCTCGAGCATGCCGCGACAGGCGCCGCGGGGCGCGAGGTCGTCTCAGTGTTCTTCGGCGGCGGAACGCCCAGCTTGTTCAGCCCGGCTGCGATCGGGCGCGTACTCGAGCATGCTCGCGGGCTGCTGCCGTTCGCTGCCGACGTCGAGATCACGCTCGAGGCGAATCCCGGCACCATCGAGCACGGCCGGTTCAGCGAGTACGCGGCGGCCGGCGTGAGTCGCGTGTCGGTGGGCGCGCAGAGTTTCGACGACGAGCGGCTCGCCGTCCTCGGCCGCATTCACGTTGCGAACGACACGGCACGCGCGGTGGACGAGCTGCGCGCCGCCGGCATCGACAACTTCAACCTCGACCTGATGTACGCGCTGCCGGGCCAGGACCTGCGGGGCGCCCTGGCGGACCTCGAACGTGCCATCGAGCTCGGGCCCACCCACGTTTCGCATTACCAGCTGACGCTCGAGCCTGGCACGCCGTTTGCCAGGCGACCGCCGCCGCTGCTGCCCGACGACGAGGTGGCGTGGACGATGCAGCTCGAGTGCCAGGCGCGGTTGGCCAGCGCCGGCTTCGAACAGTACGAAGTCTCGGGCTATGCGCAGCGCGGGCGGCGCTGCCGGCACAACCTCGTGTACTGGGAATTCGGCGATTACCTTGGCGTGGGTGCCGGCGCGCACGGCAAGTTGACTCGGGTCGGGACGGGCGAAATCGAGCGCACCGTTCGCGTCCGCCATCCCGCAGCCTATCTCGCGGCCGCCTCTGCGCAGGAGCGCCTGGCCGACGTGCGCACGGTGCCGGCGTCTGACCTGCCGTTCGAATTCACGCTCAACGCGCTGCGGTTGGCTGGAGGTTTCACCGAACGGCAGTTCGAAGAGCGGACCGGACTGCCTGGAGCCGTGCTGCAGGGGCCGATCCGTCAGGCCGAGGCCCGCGGCTTGCTCGAACGGCGGGAGGACCGCTGGCAACCAACCGCGCTGGGCCGCCTGTTCCTGAACGACCTGCAGGAGCTGTTTCTCCCGGTTTGACAGACATTTAGCTTCGTTTTGGCGACCGGCCCGCAGCGCCGTTGACTGTCGGCGGCTGCGAATGGGCTTGCATGCCGGCAGCGGATGAAGTAGCCGAAACCCAGTTATGCACAAGGGCGGGGAGGAGGCTAATTTCCGGCAGGTTACGGCCTGTAGCGAAAGTGAAACGTTAGGCGATGGATATAAGTAGCTGATATAAAAGATAAAATAGGCATGATCATTTTTTGATCAATGCAGAAATTACCGCGTTTCGCACGGCGGAAGGTCCGCAGTCGGTCCATTCATCCACACAGTTATCCACAGCTTTTGTGGATAACATCTGTCAAATCGCCCCGGGACACTCGTACCGAGAACCCATCCAACGCACTGGCGCTGCCTTGGGCCGGTGTCGCTTGTCGATTGCACCGCGCATCCCTATAATTCGCGCCCCTCTTTTGCACCTGCCTGGAAGCTGCGCCATGAAAGACGCGATCCATCCGAGCTACAAGGCGATCAACGTCACCTGCAGCTGCGGCAACTCGTTCGAGACGCGTTCCACGCTGGGCCAGGACCTGCAGATCGAAGTCTGCTCGAACTGCCATCCGTTCTACACGGGCAAGCAGAAGATGGTGGACACGGGTGGCCGCGTCGACCGTTTCCGCAAGAAATACGCAACGGGCGCGGCGAAGGCCTGACGCTCTTCCGGCCGGAGCGCGGACGACCACGACGGGGCGCCTCAGGGCGCCCCGCTGCGTCTGTGGGGTCTGCCGGCTTCTCTACCCGCAGGAACTTTCTGGCCGGCGTGGCGCACTCTAGACTCAGGACCTGATAACCCGGAGCGAACCATGCCGAACCCGCCGCGCCTGAAGCTCGCTGCCCTCGCCCTCGCGGCGATGGGGGCGCTCGCCGCTCTGGGCGGCTGCGCCACGAACCCCGTCACCGGCGGCACCGATATCGTGATGATGAGCGAGGCGCAGGAGATCGAGCTCGGGCGCAAGATGCACCCGCAGATCCTGCAGCAGTATGGCCGCTTCGACGACGAGCAGCTGCAGCAGTACGTGAGCGAGGTCGGCCAGCGCATCGCCGCGAAAAGCCATCGCCCGAACCTGCAGTACACCTTCACGGTGCTCGACGGCGACGAGGTCAACGCGTTCGCGTTGCCCGGCGGCTTCGTCTACATCACGCGCGGCATCATGGCCTACCTGAATTCCGAGGCCGAACTGGCCGCGGTGCTCGGCCACGAGGTCGGGCACGTCACGGCGCGCCATTCCGTGCGCCAGCAGACCGGCTCCACCGCGGCCGGCGTCGGCGCAATGGTGGTTGGGATCCTGACCGGCAGCGGCGACCTCGCAAACGTCGTCAACATGGCCAGCAGCGCGCTCATCAGCGGCTACGGCCGCGACATGGAACTGGAGGCCGACAAGCTCGGTGCGGAGTACCTGAACCGCATCGGCTACGAGCCAGAGGCGATGATCGACGTCGTGCGCCTGCTCAAGAACCAGGAAATGCACGAGGTGCAGATGGCGCGGCAGGAGAACCGCAAGCCCCGCGTGTACCACGGCGTGTTCGCCTCGCACCCCGACAACGACACGCGCCTGCAGGAGGTGGTCAAGGCCGCCGGCAACGTGCAGAACGCCGAAGACCGGCCTGCGAACCGCGACCTCTACCTGGCCCGTATCAACGGCCTGCCCGTGGGCGACAGCCGGGCACAGGGGGTCGTGCGCGGCTCGCGCTTCTATCACGCTGACCTCGGCATCACGCTGGCCTTCCCGACCGGCTGGATCGTCGACAACCAGCGCACCAAGGTGGTGGCCTACACCGAGGCGAAGGACGCGGTCATGATCGTCTCGGCCGAAGCGCCGCCTCCCGGCATGGCGCCCAGGGAGTTCCTGGGGCGGATGCTCAAGAGCGTCGCGACCACCGAGGCCGAGCCGCTCCAGGTGAACAGCCTGGACGGCTACCGGGCCGTCGTGCGCAGCATGCCGCTGCCCTGGGGCAACCAGGGGCCGGCCAACGTGGCCGTCGTGTACTACAACAACCTCGCCTACATCTTCCAGGGTTTCACGCGCCAGGCGGCGGGATTGTCGAGCTTCGAGCCGGTCTTCGTGTCGAGCGTGAAGACGTTCCGGCGTCTCAGGGACAACGAGTTCCCGGCCGCCGAACCGGACCGCATCCGCGTCATCCAGGCTGGCAATCAGACGAACATCGAGCAACTGGCGCGAAAATCGCCGA
>JAOUGW010000318.1 GCA_029865465.1 Gammaproteobacteria bacterium | reverse complement strand
TGGACGGTTGACAGGGCCGCGCAATGCGCGGCCGACGAAACCCGTCGTCGCCGTCGGCAAACGGACGATCGGCAGGTCCGCGCCAACCGCTTCCGTCACCGTGATGCCAGTGTGGGCAATATCGCGCAACGCCGCGCCCCGCCTCGAAAAACTGCTTTAAAGTACCATAAGTTATCGGCCTTCGAAGCGACCCCTGCCCCGGCGGCTGGCAGCGCGTTCGCTTTCAGGTTGCAGCGGAAGGGACCGTCCTGCGGCGACTGCGGCTGCGGGTGGCCAGCGTACTGGGCGCCGGCACGGCTCCCGGCAGGCGTGCGCGGCAGCGCTCGACGAACCAACGCAACCCGACCTCGCCGGATGCGATCGGGCCCGTTTCATCGGCGCCCAGCGCCACCATCCCCTGCTGCACTCGCGCGAGCATGCGCGTATCCGCCGCCAGAGCCTGGCGCCGCACGCGCTGATGCGTGTAACGCAGCAGGCGCATCTCTCGACTCGAATCGAGCCCCGCGTAACGCAACTCACGGAACGTACTCTGGCCGGTGGCGCCTGGCAGGACTTGCAGGATGGAAAGACCGTCGGGCGCGAGCTGCAGCAGCAGGTTCGGCCAGAGGAAGACATGCTCGGCGCGTGCCGGGATCGACTGCCTGTCACGCAGCAACTGCCGGTACACGCGCGACGACCACGTGTCGCCGGGCCCGGCCGTCGCTACCTCGGCTGTCGCACGCAGCGCATCACCCTCGCCCCACTCGAACATCACAGGTGCGAACAACCGCGGCTTCAGGACAGGACGCGCGATGTCGAAGTGCGCGGTGTCGAGCATGTGCTCGCACGCGAGTTTCCAGTCGGCCGCGCACGGCGTTGCGCGCGGCTCGATCACGCGCCGCAGCGAAGTCAGGTCTGGCCAGGCTCCGGCCACGGCGTCGAGCATCTGCTCGAGCGCAAGCCGCGGCGCCTGGAAGGCCACGAAGACCAGGCCGCGCCACTGGGCGACGTGGAGCGGATGCAGCGAGTGGGCGTCCGCGTCGAACTCGTCGAAGTGCTGGCCTGCGGGAATGCCGACGAGCGCGCCCGATTCGTCGTAGGTCCAGCCGTGGTACGGGCAGCGCAGGCGCCCGTCGATGCAGAACGCGAGACCGGTGTGCACGTCACCATCGACGAGGCGCGCGCCCCGGTGACGGCAGGCGTTGCGGAAGCCCTGCAGGCCGCCTGCTTTCGTCCGCAGCACCACCGCAGAACGCGCACTGCAGTCGAATCGCACTGCAGTGCCGGACGCAGGCAGGTCCGAGACGTGGCATACGAACTGCCAGCTCGGCGCGAAGATGGCGGAGTATTCGAGCGGTGCGCGGGTAGCGTCGAGGTAGCAGCTTGCGGGGAGCCCGCGCACGGCCGCCTAGCGTCCGCCGCTGGCGACGACCGGAGTGGCTACGGGTGCCTCATCGCGAATCGGCACAGGCCGGTCGCTGCCGTCCCAGGTCGCGCCTGCCGGGATGCGATTCTCGACGAGCAGCGCCGACGCGAGAAACCGGTCGAGACCGACGGCTGGCTGCGAGACGGGCACGGCCACGCCTTTCGACGCGTTCACGACCTGTTCCGCAAGTGCCCAGTCGACCGTGACGGCCGCCGGCTTGGCGCGCTGCCCCATTTTTTCCTGCACTTTCTTGTTGAAGCGCTGACCCTTGGCCGCGGCTTTCGCTTCGGGATGTTCCTCGTGGGGAGGGAACGACTGCACGTATAACTGGCCGTCCTGCACTTTGTAGAGCAGCGGCTGGTTGACGACCGTGACCTTGGTGCCGATCGCCAACTGGGGAAACAGCGTCGCGATGTCTTCCGGATACAGGCGGATGCAACCATGGCTCGCGCGCATGCCGACGCCGGCGGGCTTGTTGGTGCCATGCATGAGATAGCTCGGCCAGCCAAGGTTCATCGCGAACGCGCCGAGCGGATTGTCGGGACCGGCCGGCACCCGCGCGGGCAGGATGTCGCCTTCGGCCGCATGTTCCTTGCGCACTGAAGCCGGCGGTGTCCAGACCGGATCCTTGCGCTTCGAGACGATCTTGGTACTGCCTTCGGGAGTCGCCCAGCCGACCATGCCGATGCCGATCGGCATCGTGACCACGACGCGCTGCTCGCCCTTCGCGGGCTTCGGGAAATAATACATCCGCAACGCCGCGAGGTTGACGACCAGGCCTTCGTGCGGCGCGTCCGGCAGCACGAACTGCGTGGGCAACACGATGCGGGTTCCGGCCCTGGGGAGCCACGGGTCGACGCCCGGGTTGGCGTTGATGACTTCGTCGTAGCCGAGATTGAAGCGGCGTGCGATGTCAGGGAGCGTGTCTTCCTCGGTCGCGATCGTTGCCTGCAACGTGCCGACGACCGCGGTGGTCTGCGGGTCGTACGGGAACGTGTGCGTCGCGAGCGGCGCCGCGTACTGCGGCTTCGGCGGTTCGGTCGGCGGCGGCGGTTCTTGCTGCTGCGGCCTGAAGACGCTGCAGCCCGCCAGCGTTGCGAGCACGGCGACGAGCGCCACGTGGCGCGTCGACTTGATGCCTGGAATATTGACGGGTCCGCTCACTTTCCACCTCTCGTCAGGGTCGGACGGCCCGCGGCCGTTCAAAGCACGGCGGGGCGGTTCGGCAGTTCGTCTTCGTCGCGCCCACCGGGCAACGGCGGGTAGTGCCGGGCCAGCAACCGGCCAGCCTCGTGCACTCCTTCCACCGCGCCCTGCTCATATTGCCCGGCGCGGAACTTCTCTTCCATCGTGTTGCAGACCGCGGACCACTCCGCCGCGCTGACACGACCGTTGAACCCCCTGTCGGCCACGATTTCGACGTCGCGGTCGGCCAGTTGCACGTAAATCAGGATGCCGTTGTTCGCTTCGGTATCCCAGACCCCAAGGGCGGCAAAGACCTGCAGTGCCCGAGCCCGCGGCGTCTGTCCGGCCCAGATCTCGTGCGGCTCGAGCGACGCCTCGATCGCAAAGCGGATTTCGCCGCTGTGGCTGCGCTCGGATTCGGTGACCGCAGCCTCGATCGCCTCGAGGGCTTGGACCGGGAAAGCGCGCTCAAGTTTACGGCGCGTCGCAAACAAATGACGGAAAAGACGTGTCCAGTCCCTGGCCATCACCACCCGCCCGAGGCGCCGCCGCCCCCGAAACCGCCGCCGCCGCCGC
>JAOUGW010000091.1 GCA_029865465.1 Gammaproteobacteria bacterium | reverse complement strand
ATTCGCCGACGTCCACGTAGCGCAGGTCGCCAAGCACGTTCATTGCTTCGTGGTTGCCGAGCACGACGTGCAGCTGCCCGCCGGCCGCCCGGGCCTCACCCTGCAGCCGTATCAGCAGGTCCATGACTTGGCGCGAATCGGCGCCGCGGTCGAGCAGGTCGCCGAGGCTCACGACGTGCGTCCGTCCGGCCGCCCAGCGGTCCTGCGCATCGACGATGCCGGTTTCGCGCAGCAGCGTGATCAGTTCGGTGTAGGCGCCGTGCACGTCGGCGAACGCGACCACTCGATCCACGCCGCTCCATTGCACCTGAGCCGACTGAGCCACCGCCGGTACCGGCCGGGCGATGCCGGCGACTGCAGCGAGACCGAGAAACGACGCGAGCGCGAACCCTGCCAGACGGCGGCTGCTCATTCCTGCGCTCCTTGATCCGGGGCGGCCACGACGGCGATCTCGCCTGCATCGATGCGCTGCAGCAGCCGGACAAGCAGGCGATTCACCGCGGAGATTTCGCTCTTCGTGAGTCCCATCTGCAGATCCTTGCCCTCGCGCCTTACCCCGCGGTAGGGAGACAGGTTGGGCCCGAGCGCGGCGGGGACGTAGCGATCGCCTTCGAGCTGCCATTGCGCCAGCACGCCGAGGCGCTGTTCGAGCACCGGCACGGTGATGGTGCGAAGTCTCGCGACCGTGTCGGCCGGCAGACGATTGACGCGGATGTCCTTCCATGCCTCGCCGCGGTCGCTTTCCCCAGAGGCAAACGCGACGCCGTGATCGATCGAGAACACGCGGGCGCCCGTCGCGGCCTTGCCGATGAGGAAATTCCCGGCGTTCGAATCGCGGTGCCTGATCAGGTAGGTGAGCACGTTCAGTTGCCCGATGTGACGTGCATACAGCGGGTCCGCGTCGAAGCGGGCGGGATTGTAGACGTCGGCGATCACCAGGATGTCGCTGAGCCAGTACTGCAGCACGGCCAGCACCTGGTCGGCGGACGCAAAGGTCCGCGCCACGTCGGGCTGGTACTTCGCGAAATCGGCGCGCGGAATGAAGCGCAACGCCGTCGGCGGCACCACGTACTCGGCGGGATCGATGAAGAGCTTCTGCAACTCGTAAGCCGCGAGGTCGTAACGCGGCACGTTGTTGAACGAGTCGGCGCCGGGTTCGGCCTTGCGCAGCTTGACGCGCAACGGCGGGGCGCCGCCGAGGGAGACTTCCGCCTTGAGCGTGATGTCGCCCTTGGCCTTGGGCCGGCTGATCTCGGCCTGCGCAATGACCAGCGGCTCGGCGGCGAGCAGGCGCTCGAGTTCCGGGATCGGCTGGGTGATGTTGGAATCCTGTGCGGCCGCCGTCGCGGCGAGCCCGAGCAGCAACGCGGCTGCGAGCAGGCGTGCGAGCCTGGTCATCGGTTTCATCCGTCTTCCTCCCTGGGCGAACGATGACCTGCGCCAGGTCCGTTGGACAGCAGGCCACGGGTCGTCAAGGGCAATCCTAGCCCGAAACAGCTACCGAGTCGCGCGCGCGACGATGAAGAACCGGATGTCGTTGCCGTCCGCGAAGACCGTGCCGATCGGCGCCGGCATCGCGCCGCAGGCCGCCAGGGCGGCGTCGAACTTTTCCGTGCGCAGCGCCTTGATCGCGAAGACGTCCCGCTCCTTGTCCCGGACTTCGTCGCAGAGGCTGTCTTGGGTCAAGTACTTCGAATACTCGAACCGGTGCTCGCCGAGCTGGACGCCTTCGATCGGCACGTCGAGATAGACATTCAGGCCGTAGTACGGACGCATGCCGACGAACACGATGCGGTCCACTGCACGACCCTGCAGGAGCGTCGCGACCTGCGATGCGATATGGCGCGCGTCCCGGTCCGTGTGCCAGTACGCCAGCACACCCTTGAGCGTGACCAGGGCGGCGAGGGTGAGGCCCGCGATCCACACCAGCCGCCGGCGTGTGGCCTGGCGCGATCCCGTCAGCGCGCGCGCCATCATGAGTGCGAGCGGGACGAACAGCGGCAGTACATAGAGCTGCAGTCTCGAGCGCGCGAGGAAAAACACCGCGAGCGGCAGCAGCAGCCAGTACGCCAGCAGCAGCCAGTCGCGATTGCGCTCCCGCAAGCGGGTCCTGAACGTGCGCCAGGCAGCGGCCGGGCCGCCGGCCGCGATGATCGCCAGCGGCGACCACGGCAGCGTGCCGACGATGAGCATCGGGACGTAGACCTCGAACGCGCCGTACCACTGCGCATTGCGGTCATGGGCTGCCGTGAAGACCCGGTCGTACACCTCGTAGCCGAGGAAGTAGCCGAGCCGGTCGGGTTGCTGCGCAACCACGACGCCGAACCACGTGAACCCGACGACGGCGAACGACAGCAGCCCGGCAGGCACGAACATCGACCGGAGGCGTGGCCGATCGTGGATGCCCAGGTAGAGCATCATCGCCAGGAGCGGCAGCAGCCCCGGCGGCCCCTTGGTCATGAACGCGAGGCCCCAGCCCAGCCACATGAGCACGAACCAGCGCCGGGCATCGGGCCCCTCGCGGTACCACGCCTCGACGAAGGCATACATTGCCGCCGTCTCGAACAGGACCAGCAAGGGGTCGGTCGAGACGATGTTCGAAGCGATGGCCGGCGCGAACGAAAGGCCCCAGGCCAGGGCGGGCAGCCACGGCTGCTGCGGGCAGAGCCGGCGGCCGAGGCCGAATACGAACAGTCCCGTACCGATGTACGCGAGCGCGCCTGGCAGGCGCGCCGCCCATTCGTTGTGGCCGAGCGCGGCAAAACTCGCGGCCAGCGCCCAGTACGTCACCGGCGGCTTGGTCAGGTGCGGATGCTTGCCGTCGATGGTGGGGATGAGCCAGTCGCCGCTCTCGTGCATGTTGATGCCGGCCGAGCTGTAGCGGCCTTCGTCGGGTTCCCAGATGCCCCGCGTGCCCTGGAACGCAAGAGCCATCAGGCAGAGCAGTGCGAGCAGCCAGAGCGGTGCGCGGGCGCGTGCGGTGTCCATCGGTGAAGTGTCCAGCCCGTGCGTGCGACGGCGTTACAGGCTGCTGAAGACCCGGACACGGTGCCGGTGGTAGGGCAGGACTTCGAGCAGTTCGCCCTCCCGCAGGCGCTCCTGGATGCCGCGCCACCACTCGGCGGTCAGCACCTCGGCATGCGCGTCGAGGAACACCTGCTTCAGCTGCGGATCGAATCCGAGGAAATTTATGAACGTCTCGGGGAACACATCGTTCTCGCCGACGTAGAACCAGGCGTCCGCGCGCATGTCGTCCTCGTCGTGCTGCGACTGCGGGATCTCGCGGAAGCGGCAATCCGTGACCAGGCACAGCTCGTCGTAGTCGTAGAAGATCACGCGCCCGTGCCGCGTCACGCCGAAGTTCTTGAGCAGCAGGTCGCCCGGGAAGATGTTGGTGACGGCGAGGTCGCGGATGGCCTGCCCGTATTCGATCACGGCTTTTTCGGCCTCCTCCCGGCCGGCCGAGCGCAGGTACAGGTTGAGCGGGGTCATGCGCCGCTCGATGTACACGTGGTCGATGATGACGTCGTCGCCTTCGAAGTGCACGGTGCGGGCGGCTTCCTGCTCGAGCTCCTCCAGCAGCTCGCGCGAGAAGCGCGCGCGCGGGAACTTGATGCTCTTGAACTCCTGCGCGTCCACCAGGCGGCCGGCGCGGTCGTGCTTGAAGACGAGCTCGTACTTGGTCAGCACGTCCTCGCGCAGGATGTTCTTCTGGTACGGGAACTTGTCGCGGATCAGCTTGAACACGACGTCGAATGACGGCAGCGTGAAGCAGACCATCACCAGCCCGCGTTCGCCCGGCGCCAGCACGAAGTCGTCGTCCGACTGCTGCAGGTGGCTGAACAGTTCGCGGTAGCGCTCGGTCTTGCCCTGCTTGGCCCGGCCGAGCACGGTGAAGAGCTCGCTGACCCGCTTGCGCGGCAGGATGGTCTTCAGGAACTTGACGACTTCGCCGACGTGCGCGAGGTCGACGTGGAAATACGAGCGCGTGAAGCTGAAGAGCACGCTGACCGTGCTTTCCTCGAGCATGATGGCGTCTACCACCACGCCGCTGTCGCCGTTGCGCAGCGAGACCACGAACGGCATCGTCCAGCCGCGGCCATTGATGCGCCCGACGAGGTAGGCGCGCGTCATCTGGTAGAAGACCTTCTTGATGACCTCGACCGATTCGATCGCGCGGCGCTCCTGGCCGGAATTGACGAGGGCCTTCACCTCGCCGGCGATCATCTTGACGCTGTGCTCGAAGTCGCGATAGGGCGTGCGGAAGCTGAAATCGGCCAGCAGTTCCTCGGCCAGCAGTTCGATGTCGCCACGGTTGGCGTAGACCTTGGTCTCGACGTGCGTGCGCACGTTGCCGAGCGGGTCGAGGTCGAGCGCGATGAACTCGACCGCCGGATCGACGCCGACCGTGCCGAAGGTCTTGCGCGTGACCGAGCTGAAGAACGTCTTGATGAACTCGTTGTCCGGCAGCGGATCGATGATCTCGTCGAACCGGCGTTTGACGCTCGACCAGATGGCACGCTCGTGCACGTCCTCGCCCAGGCGCTGGCGCATGAGCTCGACGCTGCCCGTGACGTACTTGTCGTAGAGCTCGATGCGCTCCACCGCGTCTTTCTGGCTGGCCCGCCAGTCCCGCTCCTCGAAATGCTGCGGCGC
The DNA here is from genome assembly GCA_029865465.1 of Gammaproteobacteria bacterium. Lineage (GTDB taxonomy): Bacteria > Pseudomonadota > Gammaproteobacteria > Steroidobacterales > Steroidobacteraceae > RPQJ01. The sequence continues at coordinate 6,918 of JAOUGW010000091.1, read as the reverse complement.
GCGCTGCGTGACCGAGCGGAATTCCGCGTTGTAGTCCGCGAACGCGTCGACCAGCAGCCGGGCGCAGTCGGCGACCAGCGTGTCACGGGAGGAGGTCTGCGCGACGGTCAGGTTCATCGTCGAAACGTTCCTGGCGCCGCCCGGCCCGGCCCTGATCTGCTCAGAGGTTGCGGATCAGCACGTCGCCGAATTCGCTGCACTTCACTTCGGTGGCCCCGGGCATGAGGCGCGCGAAATCGTAAGTGACCGTCTTCTGGCCGATGCTCCTGTCCATCGCGGCGATGATGGCGTCTGCCGCCTCGAACCATCCCATGTAGCGCAGCATCATCTCGCCCGACAGGACTACCGAGCCCGGGTTCACCTTGTCGAGGTTGGCGTACTTCGGCGCCGTGCCGTGCGTGGCTTCGAACACCGCGTGGCCCGTCATGTAGTTGACGTTGCCGCCCGGGGCGATGCCGATGCCGCCCACCTGCGCCGCGAGCGCGTCGGAGAGGTAGTCGCCGTTCAGGTTCATCGTCGCGATGACGTCGAACTCCTCCGGGCGCGTCAGCACCTGCTGCAGCGTGATGTCGGCGATGGCGTCCTTGATGATCACCTTGCCGGCGGCCTGCGCCGCGGCCTGCTCGGCGCTGGCGGCCTTCTCGCCCTTCGCGGCCTTGGTGCGCTCCCACTGGTCCCAGGTGTAGGTCTGGCCGGCGAATTCGCGCTCGGCGAGGGCATAGCACCAGTTCCGGAAGGCGCCTTCCGTGAACTTCATGATGTTGCCCTTGTGCACGATCGTCACGCTCTTGCGCTTGTTGACGAGCGCGTATTCGATCGCGGCGCGGAAGAGACGCTCGGTGCCTTCCCGCGAGACGGCCTTGATGCCGATGCCCGACGTATCCGGAAAACGGATCTTGCCGTAGAGCTTCGGGAAGGCTTCCTTGAGCAGCTGCTTGAACTTCTCGTTCTCGGGGCTGCCCTGCTCGAACTCGATGCCGGCGTAGATGTCCTCGGTGTTCTCACGGAAGATCACCATGTCCACCTTCTCCGGCGCCTTGACCGGGGAGGGCACGCCCTTGAACCAGCGCACCGGGCGCAGGCAGACGTAGAGGTCGAGCAGCTGGCGCAGCGCGACGTTCAGCGAGCGGATGCCGCCGCCGATCGGCGTCGTCAGCGGGCCCTTGATCGAGACCAGGTATTCGCGGCAGGCCTCGACGGTCTCGTCGGGCAGCCAGGTGTTGAAGAGGTCGTTCGCCTTCTGGCCGGCATAGACCTCCATCCAGTGGATCCTGCGCTTGCCGCCGTAGGCCTTGGCGACCGCCGCGTCCAGCACGCGCACCGAGGCCCGCCAGATGTCGGCGCCCGTGCCGTCGCCTTCGATGAACGGCACGATGGGCTGGTCGGGAACGACGAGCTTCCCGTTCGAGATCGTGATCTTCTGGCCCTGCGGGGGCACGTTGAGCTTGACCGCGGTGGACATCACCTGGCTCCGAGGGGTCTGGTTTTGGTGAAAAACGGGGTTGAAATGCTAGCACAGCGGCCCCTGCGCCGGGACCGCACGTGCAGGTCAGTGCAGCGGCGCGAAGGCCGTGCGGACCGCCGGGATGGCGCCATTCTCGGTCCATGCGAACAGCAGGCCGTTCGCCGCCTGGACCATCTGCGGAAAGCCTGAAGAACGGGCGACGTTGGATGTCGCGATGTCCCGGGCAGCATCCGCTGCGCCGGTGCGGTTGAAAGGCTGGGCGCGGATCACGGCGCCGTCGACGGTTTCGGCAAGCCAGCTGACCACGGCTCGCCCGTCCTGCAGCAGCACGACGTCGACGCGACCGACGACTCTGCCGCTCGCCGCCTCGAGCGGCGGGCCGAACGTTCGCCCGCCGTCCGCGGAGAAGGCCACGCGCACGCGCGGCTGGTCCGGAGCCGTAAACCAGGCGACCGCCACTGCGTCGCCGCGCGCCGCCACGGCGGGCCCGTTGACCGGGCACGCGTCGATGCGCCACCCGTCGGCATGCACGGTGACCGGTGTCGTCCACACGCCGTTCTCGAGCCGTGCGGCCTGGATGTCGCGTGTCTCGTCCTCGCTGCGATCGCGGTACACGACGAGCAGCGCGGCCCCGCTCACTGCCACGTCCGTCTGGCAGCAGTCGCAGACACGCGCGTCGATTTCGCTGCCGTCGATTGCGCCTGCGGGCGTCAGCACGGCGCCGCGCAACGTCATCGCGCCTTGTGCCGCAGCGTGATCGTCCGCGCCGTGATCGTGGCCTTCGCCCGCGGTCTTGCGCCCGTCGAGCCAGACGCCGTACGGACGGCCGCCGATGTTTGCGAGCGAGACGAAGCCGTGCTCGGTGGCCGTGCCATCGTCGTGCGGCGAGTGCGGCTCGCTCCACGTATGGCCGCCGTCGGCGCTGAGCCGCGTCATCACGTCGTAGGCATACACACCGCCCGGCTTCTGTTGCAGCCAGTGCGCGGTCCAGGGCCCGTCATTCGCCGGGACGACGGACGGGAAGTCGGCCCAGTTGATGAACCAGTCCTTGCCGGATGAAACTTCGAGCGGTGTGCCCCAGTGCCCGGTGCGCTGCCACTCTGCATAGCGCAGGCGGAAGTCGTCCCCGGCGCCGGGTTCCAGCCAACTCATCACGACCGTCTGGCCGTCAGCGGCGGAGGCCAGGTTTGGAAACCTCGCACCGGGCGCCGCCGGCGTGGCGACGGGCGTCGCTGCGCCCAGCCAGGGAGGGGGCTGCGCGGGTTCACGGCTGCAGCCTGTCGTAAAGGGGAGGAAGGACAGGAAGGGCAGGAAGGACAGGAAGGTCCGGCAGGACAAGGAGGCGCAGGCCGCTGCGATGGGTAAGCGGGTCATCGGGCGATTCTGGCACGCGACTAGGGACTTGCCGCAGGTTTTACCCCCTCCGCGGAGCATTTGGCTTGCCTCGCTGGTCTGAGCGGGGTAGGTTTCAGGCACTTCTTGACCGAGTCCGGAATGCAACCCGCAGCCCTCCACTGGTTCCGTCGCAAGCAGCGCACCCTGTCGCGGGTCGTGCTGGCGGCGTTCTGCCTGACGTGGCTGCAGTTCGCGGCGATTCCGTGCGTGATGGCGCTCGATTCCCAGTCGGGGATGGTGACTGCATCGTCCGTCGATCCGGCGCCGTCCGGGGCGTCCATGCCCGATGGCATGGTGATGGCGCCGGGTGAGCACTGCCCGTATTGCCCGCCACCGCAGTCGGAACCGGGCGCCGACCAGGCTGTCTGCTCGTTCCCGCATGATCCGCAAGTCGATTTGCGCGTGGGCTTGGCCGCCGCATTGCTGGTTCCACCGCCGTCGCTCGTGCTTTTCGTCCCGGCCGATGCGGTGCAATCCGCATCGGAATCGATCAACGCGCTGGTCCTTGCTCCGGCGGCGCATACGTCTCTCGCCGTCAGTTTCTGCCGGTTCCTGAAGTAGCCCGCACTCCCTTCGTCGTCTGACCGCCAGCGGCCCGGCCGCCGGCGCGCTGTGACCATTCGGAGTGCTGGCATGATCTCGTTTCCAAACCGTTTCGCGGGCGTATTGACGCTCGCATTGGCGCTCGCCGGCGGGCCGTTGCCGTCGCAGGCCGCGGCCGCAGGGCTCACCCTGGCCGAATCCGAACGCATCGCGATCGATCGCGACGCGATGCTGCGCGAGATGCGTGCGCAAGGCGCGGCGATGCGCGAGCGCGCCGTCATGGACGGCGAACTGATGGATCCCCAGTTGCGCGTCGGCGCGGTCAACGTGCCGGTGGATTCCTTCAGCCTCGACGCAGAGGACATGACGATGCTCGAAGTGGGCGTCGTCCAGGAGTTCCAGCCCGGCAAGTCACGCCGCCTCTCGCGCAGGCAGATGGAGCAACTCGCGACGGCCATGGACGCGACCGCACTCGACCGCGAGCGGATCGTGCGGCGCGAGGTGCGCAAGCTATGGACGCAACTGGCCTATCTGGGCGCCGCGCAAGCGCTGCTCCTCGAGCAGGCCAGCTGGGTCGAGCAGATGCGCCAGTCCGCGCGGGCCCGTTACGCGACGGGCGAGGGCAAGCAGCTCGACGTGCTGCAGGCCGGTCTCGACGCTGCGATGCTGCGCGAGCAGCAGCTCGATCTCGACCGTGACGATGCGATGTACCGCTCACAGTTGTCGTTCTGGCTTGGTGCCGACGAGGCCGCACGCGCACAGCCGGCGGGGCTCTCGCCACGGTCCGAACTCGAACCGCTCGCGACGCTCGAGGCGCGACTCGCCGCGCATCCGGCGCAGCTCGATTACATGCGCCGCATCGACGCCGCACGCACGGCGGAAGACGTGGCGCGCGAGCTGCGCAAACCCGCGTGGATGCTCGATGTCAGCTACGGTTTCCGGCAGAACGCGCCGGACGGCATGGCGCGCCCGGACATGCTGAGCGCGATGGTGACCGTTGGCCTGCCACTCTTTCGCGGCGATCGCCAGGATCGCGGAGTCAGCGCCGCCAGGCTCGAGGCGCAGGGTCTCAACGAGCGGCACGAAGATCACACGCGCGAAATGCAGGCGATGCTCGCGGAGGCATGGAACGCCGCGCACCGCACGGCCGAGCTCGAGCGCTTCTACGAATCGGACCTGTTGCCGCTGGCAGAGCAGTCGGTGACCGCGGCGCTGCTCGGCTGGCGCTCCAATCGCGCGATGATCGACGAGGTCGTCATGGCCCGCCGGATCGCGCTCGAGACCCGGATGAAACACCTGCGCCTGGCCGCCGATCGCGCGCTGGCGCAGCACGAAATCGACTACTTTGCAGGTGACGCACGATGAACCGCTCACTGGGCCGCCTTGCCGGCATCCTGTTGCTCGCATTCGTCCTCGTCGGCTGCTCGAAGCAGCAGCCGGGCGAGCCCCTGCGCACTGCCGCCGACGACTCGCTGGCCGAGCACGCGCTGAAGCACACCAACCCGAAGTACCGGTGCCCGATGCACCCCGACATCATCCGCGACGAGCCGGGTGTGTGCCCGATCTGCGGCATGACGCTGGTCAGGGTTGAGCCCTCGCCGGATGCCACGCCTCCGCCGACCGCAACCGCGGGCAAGCCGCTCTACTACCGCAACCCGATGGATCCCAACCGTCGCTCGCCGGTGCCGGCGAAGGATGAAATGGGCATGGACTACGTGCCGGTCTACGCCGAGGCCGTCGGCGGCGAGGTACGCATCTCGCCGGCGGTCATGAACAATCTCGGCGTGCGCACGGAACCCGTGGTTCGCGGCAGCCTGCCACGGCGGGGCGATGTCGTCGGTTACGTGCAGTTCGACGAGCGCAGAGTGCAGCAGGTCCGCCCGCGGGCCGAAGGCTGGGTCGAAGGGCTCTCGGTGCGCGCGATGGGCGAGACCGTCAAGGCGGGCCAGCTGCTCTTCACGCTGTACTCACCGATGCTCGAGAGCGTGCAGCAGGAATACCTGGACGCGCTCAAGATCGGCAATCCTGAGTTGATAGACGCGTCGCGCGACCGGTTGCGCGCGGTCGGACTCGACGCAGGCACGGCCGAGCGGCTGGCAAAATCCGGTCGCGCCGCGGGCAGGGTCGCGTTTTACGCGCCGATCTCGGGCGTGATCACCGAACTCGAGGCGCGCGAGGGCGCGATGCTGACTCCCGAGATGTCGGCGATGACGATCACCGAGCTCGGCAGCCTGTGGGTCGTCGCGGAGGTGCCGGAGTCCCAGTCGGCCTGGGTCAGGCAGGGCACGCACGCCGAGGTCCGGTTCCCCTCGCAGCCTGGTCAGCCGATTCACGGTCGCGTCGAGTACGTCTATCCGGAACTCAACATGGAAACGCGCACCGTGCGCGCCCGCATCGTGCTGGATGCGCCGCCGCAGGACGTGCGGCCCAACATGCTGGCAACCGTGAGCCTGATGGCGGCCGACGGTGCAGCGGTGCTGCACATCCCGCGCAGCGCCGTGATCCGCAACGGCACGCGCGACCGCGTGGTGGTTGCACTGGGTGACGGGCGGTTCTCGTCGCGCAACGTCGTCGCGGGCGCCGAGGCCGGCGACCGTATCGCGATCCGCGAGGGTCTGCAGGCAGGTGACCGCGTCGTCGTGGCCGCGCAGTTCCTGCTGGATTCGGAAGCGAACCTGGGCGCGGGGCTCGATCGACTGGATGACGGCTCGACTGCGCCGGTGCCGGCGGCCCAACCCGACCCGCACGCGGCGCACTGAGGCGCTCCCATGATCAACAGGATCATTCGCGCCTCGCTCGAGAACCGTGCGCTGGTGTTGCTGCTCACGGTCATGCTCACGGCCATCGGCGTGTACTCGGTGCTGCGCACCCCGGTCGACGCGCTGCCCGACCTCTCTGACGTGCAGGTCATCGTGCGTACGCCGTATCCCGGCCAGGCGCCTCGAGTCGTCGAAGACCAGGTCACCTATCCGCTCACCACGGCGCTGCTGTCCGTGCCAGGCGCGACCACGGTGCGTGGCTACTCGTTCTACGGCGACTCGTTCGTCAACGTGCTGTTCGCGGATGGCACGGATCCTTACTGGGCACGTTCGCGGGTGCTGGAGTACCTTAGCCAGGCGACTGCGCGGTTGCCCGAGGGCGTGCGGCCCGCGCTGGGACCCGATGCAACGGGCGTGGGCTGGATCTACCAGTACGCGCTCATCGACCGCACTGGCGGTCACGACCTGGCGCAACTGCGCAGCCTGCAGGACTGGTTCCTGAAGTTCGAGTTGCAGGCCCTCGACGGCGTCGCGGAGGTGGCGACGATCGGCGGCATGGTCAAGCAGTACCAGGTGGTCGTGGATCCCTTGCGCCTGCGCGGCTACGGCATCTCGCTGATGATGGTCGAGCAGGCGATTCGCGAGGGCAACCAGGAAGTCGGCGGCTCGGTGGTCGAGATGGCCGAAGCCGAGTACATGGTGCGGGCCACGGGCTACGTGAAGAGCATCGGCGACCTCGAACGCATTCCGGTGATG
>JAOUGW010000317.1 GCA_029865465.1 Gammaproteobacteria bacterium | reverse complement strand
CGAGGACGAAGAGATCAAGCGCACGCTGGCCGCGGCGCGCCCGTACCGCGAGTGGCTCGACCAATACCAGATTCACGTCGACGACCTGCCGCAGCCGCCCGAGCTCCCGCAGCCCGACCCCGACTCGCTGCTGCAACGGCAGATCGCGTTCGGCTACACGTTCGAGGACCAGCGCATCGTCCTGACGCCGATGGCGCGCGACGGCATCGAGGCCGTGGGCTCGATGGGCAACGACACGCCGCTGGCCGTGCTCTCGGCCAGGCCGCGCCTGCTGTACGACTACTTCAAGCAGCTGTTCGCGCAGGTCACGAACCCGCCGATCGACTGCATCCGCGAAGAGATCGTCACCTCGGCGGAGACGCGCCTCGGCTCCGAAGGCAACCTGCTGAACCCGCAGCCGGCGGATTGCCGCCGTCTCGAGATCAAGTATCCCATCGTCACCAACGAGGAGTTCGCGCGCATCCGCCGCATGGACCTGCCGGGCCTGCGCGTCGGCGTGCTGCCGATCCTGTTCCGCGTGAGCCGCGGCGAGAAAGGCCTGGTGAAGTCGATGGAAGAGCTGCGCCTGATGGCGCGGCGCCTCATCGAGGAAGAGGAAGTCAACGTCATCATCCTGAGCGACCGCGGGGTCAACAAGGATTTCGCGCCGATTCCCGCGTTGATGGCCGTGGCGGGCCTGCACCACTACCTGATCCGCGAAGGCCTGCGCACGCGCGCGAGCCTGGTGCTCGAGACCGGCGAAGCGCGTGAAGTGCACCACTTCTCGCTGCTGATCGGCTACGGCGTGAGCGCGATCAACCCGTACCTGGCCTTCGAGACGATCGATCACATGATCCACGAAGGCCTGCTCAACCACATCGACCACAAGACGGCCTGCAGGAACTTCGTCAAGGCCGCGTCCAAGGGCGTGATCAAGGTCGCCTCGAAGATGGGGATCTCTTCGCTGCAGAGCTACCGCGGCGCGCAGGTGTTCGAGGCGCTCGGCCTGCGCCAGGACGTGATCGACGAATACTTCAGCTGGACCGCGTCACGCGTCGGCGGCATCGGCACGGAGGTGATCGCACAGGAAGTCCTGCTGCGCCACGGCGCCGCGTTCCCGGACCGTCCCACCGCCGATCGCCACGCGCTGCCGGTCGGCGGCCAGTACCAGTGGCGTGCCGAGGGCGAGTACCACCTGTTCAATCCCGAGAGCATCCACCGCCTGCAGAAGTCGGTGCGCACGGGCAGCTTCGAGACGTTCAAGGCGTACTCGTCGCTGGTCAACGACCAGGCCACCAACCTCTGCACGCTGCGTGGCCTGCTCGACTTCAAGGCTTCCGACGCGGTACCGATCGAGGAAGTGGAACCGGTCGCAAGCCTGATGAAGCGCTTCAAGACCGGCGCGATGTCGTACGGCTCGATCAGCAAGGAAGCGCACGAGACGCTCGCGATCGCGATGAACCGGATCGGCGGCAAGAGCAACACGGGCGAAGGCGGTGAAGATCCGGAACGCTACGCGCCCCTGCCGAACGGCGATTCGAAGTGCTCGGCCATCAAGCAGGTGGCCTCGGGCCGCTTCGGCGTGACCAGCGAGTACCTCGTCAGCGCGCAGGAAATCCAGATCAAGATGGCGCAGGGCGCGAAGCCCGGCGAGGGCGGCCAGTTGCCGGGCACCAAGGTTTACCCGTCGATTGCCAAGACCCGGCACACGACAGCGGGCGTCGGGCTCATCTCCCCGCCGCCGCACCACGACATCTATTCGATCGAGGACCTCGCGGAACTCATCCACGACCTGAAGAACGCCAACCGCCGTGCGCGCATCAGCGTGAAGCTGGTGGCCGAAGTCGGCGTGGGCACGATCGCGGCCGGCGTTGCGAAGGCGCACGCGGACGTCGTGCTGATCAGCGGCTACGACGGCGGCACCGGCGCATCGCCGCAGACGTCGATCACCCATGCCGGCCTGCCGTGGGAACTCGGCCTCGCCGAGGCGCACCAGACGCTGGTGCTGAACAACCTGCGCAGCCGCATCGCGGTGGAAACCGACGGCCAGCTGAAGACGGGACGCGACGTCGCGATCGCCGCACTGCTCGGCGCGGAGGAATTCGGCTTCGCCACGGCGCCGCTCGTGGCGACGGGATGCATCATGATGCGGGTCTGCCACCTCAACACCTGCCCCGCCGGGGTGGCGACGCAGGACCCGCGGCTGCGGGAGAAGTTCAAGGGCAAGCCCGAGCACGTCGTGAATTTCATGCAGTTCATCGCGCAGGAACTGCGCGAGATCATGGCGCAGCTCGGTTTCCGCACGCTCGAGGAAATGGTCGGCCGCGTCGACAAGCTCGAAGCGCGCAAGGCCGTGCAGCACTGGAAGGCGAAGGGCATCGACCTTTCGACCCTGCTCTACTCGCCCGAAGTCGATCCGGACTGGGGCCGGTTCCAGCAGGACGAGCAGGACCACGGCATCGAGCGCTCGCTCGACATGACCGTGCTGCTGGACCTGTGCCAGCCGGCGATCGAGCGCGGCGAAGACGTCGTCGCCGAACTGCCGATCCGCAACGTCAACCGCGTCACCGGCACCATCGTCGGCAGCGAGATCACGCGGCGGCACGGCGCGAAGGGCTTGCCGAAGGACACGATCCGCCTGCACTTCCGCGGTTCTGCGGGCCAGAGCTTCGGCGCGTTCATCCCGCCGGGCATGAGCCTGTCGCTCGAGGGCGATGCGAACGACTATGTCGGCAAGGGTCTCTCGGGCGGCAAGATCGCGGTGTTCCCGCCGGCGGGATCGAAGTTCCCGGCCGAGGACAACATCATCGTCGGCAACGTGGCGCTTTACGGCGCCACCAGTGGCGAGGCCTACATCCGCGGCATGGCCGGCGAACGCTTCTGCGTGCGCAACAGCGGTGCGAATGCCGTCGTCGAGGCCGTGGGCGATCACGGCTGCGAGTACATGACGGGCGGCCGCGTGGTCGTGCTCGGTGCAACGGGACGCAACTTCGGCGCCGGCATGTCGGGCGGCATCGCTTACGTGCTCGACGAGCACGGCACGTTCGGTGCGCACGTGAACTCGCAGATGGTCAGCCTCGAGCGGCTCACCGACGCAACGGAGATCACCGAGGTGCGGCGCATGATCGAGCGTCACCTGGACCACACGTCGAGTGACCGCGCGCGGCTCGTGCTCGACGCCTGGGACGACGTGGTGCCGAAATTC
>JAOUGW010000316.1 GCA_029865465.1 Gammaproteobacteria bacterium | reverse complement strand
AGCTTGCCCTTGAAGTTGAGCAGCAGGTCCGGGTTATCGGACTTGGCGTAGCCGCGCGCTTCCATCTCGCGCGAAGCCGCCTGCTGCATCATCTGCTGGGCGATCGACTGGAACTCGGCAGGATTGCCGTCGGCGGCCGCGAGAAAGTTGTATGTCTTGTACTTGCCGAAGTCGGCGGCACGGTCGTAATCGCTGCGGACATCCGGACCGCTGGCGCAGCCGCCAGCGAGCGCCGCCACCGCCACGAGTGCGGTGACGAACGGCAAGCGGGTCAAACGTGGATTCATCATGGTTGCCTTCCTTGCGGATTACTTGGCGAGCGGAACGCCCTGCACGGCGGGCAGGCTCAGCAGCGTGCCGAGCTTGTTCTGGATCTGCACGAAGCGCAGCACCTTGGTCGACGGCAGGACTTTGTCGAGTTTCTTGGCGTACTTCCTGGTGAGCGAAAGCTCGTCGTCCTGCAGCTTGAGCCAGTCGTTCAGCAGGCCCTTGGCCGCGCCGTCGGTCATGGAATCGTAGTTCGACGAGTACGCGGTGATGAGGTCCACCTGGCGCTGCGCCAGTTTCTTGGTCTCCGCCTGGTAGGCGTCGAAGACGGGCGTGAAGGCCGCCAACTGCGCGTCGTCAAGCGCCATGGACTGTAGCACGATCGCGCGCGCGTCGGTCTGGATCTGCGCGATCAGCTGCTGCGTCTCATCGTAGGTCGACTGTGCCCGGGCAGCGAACGGCGTCGCGACGGACAGCAGTGCGGTGGCGGCAAGGGCGATCTTGAAATTCTTCATGTAAGGGCTCCGTGGAATCATGGTCTGTCCAATTCTTATTGCGCGAGCGGGATGAGGCCGTAGACCTCGCGACGAATCATGTTGTCGAGACGGGTTTCGATCTGCGCGTAACGCAGCGCCTTGACCGGAGGCAGCACCTTGGCGACCTTCCGGGTGTAGGTCTGCTTGAGCGCCTCGCGGTCCTTCTCGATCTGCATCTTTTTCTTCAGCATCGCCGTGGCGTCGGCATCGGTAATCGCGCCGAACTTGGCGGCATAGTCGTCGACCAGCGCGAGAAACTCGTCGTTGAGCTTCTTGGCCTTGCCTTCGTACTCGTCGTAGACCGGCCAGAAGGCGCGGCTCTCGGAATCCGTTAGCTCCAGGTTCCGCGCGTACACGGCGCGCTTGTCGGTCATGACCTGCTGGAGCACGACCTGCTCATCCGCCTTGACGCTCGGCGTCGCAGGGGCGGCCTGCGCGTGGGTCACGACGGGGAAGGCAGCGACGGCGAGCGCCACTGCAAGCGAAGCGATTCTCATGGGTTCCTGCCTGTTTGTCGGGTGATCCAAGCCCGGGCTTGCAAGATAGCGACGGCGCGCCGCTGGCTGCAAGGGGCCGGTAGAATTGTCGCATGACGCCCCCCACCGATGTCGACCTGCAGCAACTGGCGCGGTCCGTGGGCGACCGCCTGCTGGCCCGGGCCGAGACCCTCGCCACGGCCGAGTCCTGCACCGGCGGCTGGATCGCCAAGGCGTGTACGGACGTGGCCGGGAGTTCGCGCTGGTTTGAGGGGGGGGTCGTTGCCTACTCGAACTTCCTCAAGGTGGCTCTGCTTGACGTGCCCGAGGGCCTGCTGGCGCAGCACGGGGCCGTCAGCGAGCCCGTCGTGAGCGCGATGGCAGCGGGCGCCATGGCTCGCACCCGCAGCACCGTGTCCGTGGCCGTGAGCGGCGTGGCGGGACCGGACGGCGGGACCGCCGACAAACCCGTGGGGACGGTCTGGCTGGCCTGGGCCTGGCGCCAGCAGGACGGATCCTTGCGGACGGAGTCACGCCGCGAACTGTTCCCCGGCGCGCGTGACGAGGTGCGGCGCTGGACGGTCCGATGCGCGCTGGAGCGACTGCTCACCGCATGAGCGACCGCCTCTTCTTCGCGCTCTGGCCGGACCCCGCCCTGCGCCAGGCTCTGCACGCCCGGCTCGAGGGGATCGTCGCGTCGCTCGACGGCAAGCCGCAGCGACCCGACCAGTGGCACGTCACGCTCGAATTCCTGGGCCAGGTTCCCCGTGAGCGCCAGCCCCGCCTGCGAGCCGCGGCCGGCCGCGTGAGCCGGTCGTCCGTCACGATCGAGTTCGATCGCGTCGAGCACTGGCGCAGGCCGCAAGTCGTCTGCCTCGTGGCGAGTCGAGTTCCACCGGGGCTCGAGGCGCTCGTCGCGCAGTTGCGCGCCGCACTCACCGACGCAGGTTTCGCGACCGACGCACGCCCGTTCCGCCCGCACCTGACGCTGGCGCGCAAAGTGCGATCCGCCACGGATTCGCTCCTCGATCCGCCGTTCCTGTGGCGAGCCGGCGGCTTTGCGCTCGTGCGCTCCGTGACCGATCCGGCGGGCTCACGCTATGAGCCTCTGGACTGGTGGAATCACGCGGTCGAAGGCAGCTGAGAAACCGGTGATTCCGGGTAATTTTTCGGACCGCCCGCGGGCAGGGCTGTGGAATAATGCAGCCATCCCGCAGATCTCCTTTCACGAGCCGGGCTACCCGGCTCCCACGCCTGACTCATGAGCAACGCAATGGAAGAAAACCGCAAGAAGGCCCTGGTCGCAGCGCTCGGCCAGATCGAGAAGCAGTTCGGCAAGGGCTCGGTCATGCGCCTTGGCGACTCCAACAGCTACGACGTCGAAGTCGTCTCCACGGGCTCGCTCGGGCTCGACATCGCGCTCGGCGTCGGTGGCCTGCCGAAGGGCCGCGTCATCGAAATCTACGGCCCGGAATCCTCGGGCAAGACCACGCTCGCGCTCACGGTCGTCGCGCAAGTGCAGCGCAACGGCGGCACGGCCGCCTTCGTCGATGCCGAGCACGCGCTCGACCCGGCCTATGCCGAGAAGCTCGGCGTCGACGTCAACGAACTGCTGGTGTCGCAGCCCGACAACGGCGAACAGGCCCTCGAGATCACCGACATGCTGGTCCGCTCGAACGCGGTCGACATCGTCGTCGTCGACTCCGTTGCCGCGTTGACGCCCAAGGCCGAAATCGAAGGCGAGATGGGCGACATGCAGATGGGCGCGCAGGCACGCCTCATGTCCCAGGCGCTGCGCAAGCTCACCGGCAACATCAAGCGCTCGAACACGATCGTCATCTTCATCAACCAGATCCGCATGAAGATCGGCGTGATGTTCGGCAACCCCGAGACCACCACCGGCGGCAAC
>JAOUGW010000315.1 GCA_029865465.1 Gammaproteobacteria bacterium | reverse complement strand
GTGCAGCTTGTCCTGGACCGACTGCACGGTCTTGCCGCCGTCGATGCTGCGCAGCAGGTTGACCTGCGGGAAATAGAGGGTGTCGGCGTCGCGCGGATCGACGGTGATCGTCGAGTAGTACCAGGCACGCTGGGTCAGCGTGTTCGATTCATTGACCAGCGACCAGGTCTCGCCGTTGTCGTCGGAGCGGAACAGGCCGCCGTTTTCCGCTTCGATCAGCGCATACGCACGGTGGCTGTCGGACGGAGCAAAGGCGACGCCGATCTTGCCGAGGGTGTCTTTCGGGAAGTCCTCGCCGGCGATCTGCGTCCAGTGGTCACCGCCGTCGACCGACCGGTACAGGCCACTGCCAGGGCCCCCGCTCGTCATGCTCCAGGGCGTGCGCCGGGCCTGCCAGAGGCCCGCGAGCAGGATGCGCGGATTGGACGGGTCCATCGCGACGTCGGACGCGCCAGTGTCGCTGTTCTTGAACAGCACGCGCTGCCAGCTGCGTCCGCCGTCGACGGTGCGATAGACGCCTCGCTCCGCATTCGGGCCGAACGGCGAACCGAGCACGGCCGCATAGGCGATGTCGGGGTTGCCTGGATGGATGACGAGCGTGCCGATCTGGCCGCGCGTCTTCCAGACCTGAGTCCAGGTCCTGCCCGCATCGGTGGATTTGAAAATGCCGGTGCCGATCGCGACGTTGCCGCGGATGTTGGCTTCGCCCGAGCCGACGTAGATGACGTTGGGATCGGACGCGGCCACCGCGATCGAACCCACCGACTGCGTCGGCTGCTCGTCGAACAGCGGCTCCCAATCGTGGCCGCCGTTGCTGCTCTTCCACACGCCGCCCTGCGCCGCCGCGAGGTAGTACGTCTTCGGATCACCGGCGACGCCTTGGACCCGCGTGATGCGGCCGCCCACGGCCGGACCGATCAGGCGATAGGACAGCGCACCGTAGACCTTGTCGCGCTTGCGATCCTTTGCGGGAACCTGCAGTTCCACACGCGTCGGCTCGAGGTCGACCGCATCCTTGCGCGCCGCCTCGGCGCCGTGGGAGACCGATATGAACGCCGCGAACAACACGACAGCCGCCGGGCTGAGACTCGAACGCATGGCAGGACCCCCGTGCCCGCGCACGCGACGGCGAAGGCCCTCGTTCGATGCAGGCAAGGACGGCAGAATACGCCAGGACGAGCACGGTGGGTAAGTCGTCGCCCGGCGCTTTCGCAGCTCGATGCATGCCTGAAGTGCGCGGTCAGCCGTACTGCGACCGGTCATGCGAGGGTCAGTCGAGCCGCTTGTGGAACCTGAGTGTCGCGATCGCGAGCGCGATGACGAGGAACGCCCCCAGCTTCATTGCCGGCACCTGCATCGCCGCAAGCGGCGCGCCCCGCAGCAGGATGCCGCGGATCATCTCCACGAAGTGCGTGAGCGGAAGGATCTGCGCGATCCACTGCGCCAGCGGCGGCATGCCGTCGAAGGGAAACATGAAGCCGGACAGCAGGATCGACGGCAGCAGCGTCAGGAACGACATCTGGAATGCCTGGAACTGCGTGCGCGCGAACGTGGAGATGACGAGGCCGAGCGTGAGCGTGGCCGCGATGAACAGCGCCGCCGCGAGGTAGAGGTCGAGCAGACTGCCGTTGATGGGGACGTCGAAGATCCTTGCGCCGACCGTCAGGATCAGTGTCGTCTGGATGAGCCCGATCAGCACGTAGGGAATCAGCTTGCCGGCCATGAGTTCCCAGGAACGGATCGGCGTCGCGATCAGCAGCTCGAGGTTGCCGCGCTCGCGTTCACGCACGATCGCTGCAGCCGTGAAGATCACCATGGTCATGTTGAGGATCACGCCGATCAAGGCCGGCACGATCTGCACCGCCGTGCGCCGCTCCGGATTGTATTCCGTACGCACCTCGAAGACGGGCGCGCGCGACCTGTAGTCTCCCGCCCGCGCGGGCAACGGCACCGCTGCGAGCCCGCGCGCCACCGCGTCGATCATCGGTTCCGAGCCGTTGACCAGGATCTGCGCGACGGCACGGTCGTTGCCCAGCCGTCGACGCTCGAAGTCGTGGGGAATCACGATGCCGACGCTTATCTCGCCGCTCTCCATGCGCCGGCGCAGGTCCGGCAGGCCAGTGCTCGGCGGGCGCAGGACGATCACGCCGGTTGCCTGCAGGTCGGCGACGAGCGCGCGCGAATGGTTGGTCTTGGCCTCGTCGACGACAGCCGCATTGAGGTCACGGACGTCGAAATTGATCGCATAGCCGAACAGCAGGATCTGCATCAGCGGAATGCCGATGATCATGCCGAACGTGAGCCGGTCGCGGGCCAGTTGCCGCACTTCCTTGGTCGTGATCGCGAAGAGCCGCAGCAGCATGGCGGGCTTCAGCCTTGCCGTCGTGCGCCGGCCGCGCGGCCGAATCCGGTGGCGGCGACGAAGACGTCTTCGAGGCTGGCTCGCACCAGCGTCGCCTGCGCCTCGACCGACGCAGCGCGCAGCTGCTGCAGGACGCGAGCTGCGGGTTCCGGCGCCGCCGGGTCGATCAGCACGTGCAATCGCGTCCCGAGCTGCGCGACGCTGAGCACGCTGTGGTCCAGCAGGAGCGCGCGCCGGGCGGCGACCGTATCCGCGGCCTCGACCTCGACCACCGCCGCCGGGATTGCTGACATCAGCTGCTGCGGCGGGCCCTGCGCGACGATCCGGCCGCTCGTGAGAATCGCGAGTTCGTGGCAGCGCTCGGCTTCGTCCATGTAGTGCGTCGACACGAGGATGGTCACGCCACGGGCGACCAGTTCGAAGAGGCTTTCCCAGAAGTCACGGCGACTCTGCGGATCCACCGCGCTGGTGGGCTCGTCGAGCAGCAGCAGTTCGGGCTCGTGCAGCGTTGCTGCCGCGAGCGCGAGGCGCTGGCGCTGGCCGCCGCTCAACGTGCCGGCACGCTGCTTGTACAGGGACGTCAGGTCGAATTCTTCGGCCACGACGGCAATGCGTGCCCGTCGGCGTTGCGCGGGCAGCCCGAAGACCTGTCCCATGAATTCGAGGTTCTCGCTCACGCTGAGGTCGTCCCACAGCGAGAACTTCTGCGTCATGTAGCCAAGCCTGGTTCGCAGCTGCTCGGCATCGCGGGGCATTTCGTGACCGAGCACGTCGACCGTGCCGGCGCTCGGTTGCAGCAGGCCACACAGCATGCGGATCGTGGTCGACTTGCCCGACC